>PBDH01000036.1 GCA_002717305.1 Gammaproteobacteria bacterium
TGAATTGCTTCCTTGTATTTTTTAAAAAAAAAATAATAAATGAGTTATAAAATCATGATAAAATTGAATTTTTTTATATTGATTAAAATTTGAACAAATTCATTGAAGGTAGATATTCCGGGGTGTTGGCTTGTGCTCTAACTTTTTATCCAAATAGTTATCCACAGGTTTGTGGGGTAACCAATTTGTCAATACATCGATCAAAAAAAATTCGGCTAATTGAAAGATTCGACGCATGCCTCAGAATTTAGAGATAACAAAGGAGTAAGCAATGCTGGACCTCGAGACAGCTAACAATATCGTTAATCACATCATCGATGCAGCCAGAAAGCGTGACGACCTAAAGCCCATGACAGCGGTTGTGCTTGACGCCGGTGGTTCGGTGATCTGCTCTCAGCGCCAGGACGGCGCGTCACCTATCCGGGTTGATCTTGCAAAGGGTAAAGCCCACGGTGCTGTTATGATGGGCATCAGCAGTCGGAAGCTTGGAGAGCGCGCAGAGCAACAAGCCTATTTTATTCAGGCGGTGAATGCGATCTGCGATGGGTCATTAGTCGCTGTCGCTGGCGGTGTGCTGATTCGCAACAAATCTGGAAACATTATCGGTGCCGTAGGCGTGACAGGCGACACCTCCGATAATGATGAGGAGCTCGCGATAGCGGCCGTTGAAGCCCAAGGACTTACAGCTGACGTCTGATTCAATTCGTCGTTTAAGCGATTGGTCTGATAGCAGACGACGTCGTTATCGGCTTGGTCGGTTTTGGGGTTCTGGTTCGATAGCCTGTGTGATCGGACTCAATCCCTCGCGGGCGGATGATAAACATGATGATCCAACGAATCGAAGACTGATTAGCTTGCTAACTGGCTTAGGATTTGATGGATATTGGCTGGTTAACTTAATCCCGGAGTCCACACCTTATCCAAATAACTTGGGCTCAGCACCTCGTCGCCTTTCCGCTATAAATCGTCAGTTGATTCAGAGTTCGGTCAGCGATGCAGACCAAACTATTTTAGCATGGGGTCATGGGGGTTGGCGTTGTCCTTTTCGGAGGCAGGTTACTGCGTCTATCCAGACCCCTACTTGCTTTGGTCTGACCAAAGACGGCGAGCCGAGGCATCCCCTCTACATCCCAAAAAATTCAAACCTCCAATTGTTCCCTGGCTATCAATTGTCATAGCGCGCGAATATCTCATAGAACGTGCGTCTCACAGATTCTTGATATTCATCATCGGAAGCAAAGCCTGACGCAATTTGGTGGACCCTTGCATTGGGGTAGTAAGATGCTAGGTCGAGAGCAAGTTGTAGCGGATGAAGCGCATCGTGAGATTGCCCGATTACATCCACACGACCCTGATATTGACGAATTTCAGATGTTTCTATTGACAATGCCTCTCGATCCAGTGCTCTCATCCAATCCATGAGATCCTCTACGCGGGGATGATTTAGGAGACGTCTGTAGGTTTCCTGATTCCGAGGTGCTGATGTTGCGAGGACCCGGAATTCTGTTGTCTGCTCCAGTGTCTGGAGCCATTCGGACCTAGGTCTTTCATGAACAATTCTCTGAAGTATCCGAAATACACTGAAGTTATGCGTATCGCCATTGATCCCAAACGCGGGACGCGATAGAACGAGGTGAGATGTCGTGATTTGCGTACTGAGTTGCATTATCAATGCTGCGCCCAGAGACGTTCCACCAATAGCCACAGGGCTCTCACCAAGATGGTCGATCAGCTCGACTAAATCAGAAACTGCGCGAGTTAATGACAGAGAGGATTTTCGCCCAAGTTCACTCAGCCCATGTCCTCGAGTGTCGAGGCAAATCAGACGAATGTTGCGAAAGTCAGGCCAAGTATCGACCACCTGCTGGTGGTCCATTCCAAATCCGTGCTGAAATACTATGACCGGGCCTTGGCCGTGATCCAGATAGTTAAGCTGTGTATTATCTGACGCCCTAAAGTTGACGAGCATCCGTGCCCTCAGAGGGAATCAATTTCCTCAAGTGAGTCATGGCCCAAATAAATAACGCATGGTGCCTTTTCTGGCCCATTAGACTCGTCATTGATTTGACTCCACCAACGTGCAAATTCCTCTTTGGTCATTTGTTGCGGATAAAGTGAGGCTGTTTGGTTGTGGTCTCTATTCATCACCTACTCCAACTAGCGGGTCAGTGACGATCCATGTCTATGTTGGTACCAACTTGGTCTAGTAATCCTGCACAGGTTTTGTAACGACTGCAAGCTCTGCATGGTCGAATCCCTTGTTTTAGCTATTATGTTTTAGCGGTTGGGACCGATTGACTCAAGATGGAGGAATTATTGTGCGACTACTACTAATTGTATTAAGCATTGCCGCAAGTACGTCGTTGTCTGCTGAAACTTGGCTATGTAAGCATGACGATCCCGAACGAGAGGATTTAATCTTCGAACCACAGAATGATGGGACAGTCGCTTGGAAACATCAAAAACTAGGTTCACTCGATCCCTTGAAACTGATCGTGGATTCGGATGGATTGCTGACCATGTCGACTCAGCGCGTTAACATCCTATATTCCCGTTTTTTTCACTTAGATAAATTTAGTGGACGGATGGGTGAGACAACGTTTCGTGCATCGATACTTCGTCGACTGGCTGAAAAAGATCCTGAGCTGAATTGGCATACCGTGACCACATTGTGGCAATGTCAGAGCGACGCTAAAGCCTTAAAATAGACGCACTAACAGTGGGTCGTTCAATTGGAATCCGAAGGTGTCTGCGTCTTTTTGCGGCTTTATTCGATATACGTGGTGATCAGGTAAACCATACCGGGAGACCTCTTCGAACTCCCGAAATCAAAAAAATGATGGATCCCTGTGGAGCGATTTAGGTCTCGATTCTTGGCATCAAGCAGGGACCGGGTCATGATTTGTGGCTCGCCTCGATCTAGTAAAGAGCTTCGTGCGAGGCTAGAGACCCTCGGATTTATTCACGGCACTAATTGATCACCGGACGATTTCTTTCAGGAACGTGCTTGTGTAATGCAGCGAGCTGACTAGTTTCACTTAATCTATCTCAGCATATCGAATAGGATCGAAGAATCAAACATACCAAGATCTTGTTCCATGATCGCTTTGTATTGTCTATTTACGAATTCAAGGCAGGGCAGTGAAAGGGTCTGATCCAGAGCTGTTTCATGGGCAATACTGACATCTTTTGCGTGCAGCCGCGCTTCTATCCCTGCATCAAAATCTTCGGCAATCATTTTTGGCGCCATAAGAGACATCATTTGACTGCCGCCCATGCCGTCCTTAATCGCCTGAAATACAGCATTAGGATCAGCGCCAAGCTTTTTTGCAAATGTGAGACATTCAGCGACACCTTGAATAGTGATGGTCTGTGCTATCTGGTTACTCAGTTTAGCGATTTGACCGTGTCCCGCGGCACCCACCCGCGTGATGGTTTTGGCGTAGCAATTGATTATTTCATTAGCGCGTAGACAGGCCTCCTCAGAACCTCCTTGCATGACAATGAGACGTCCTTCTTCTGATGCCCAAACCCCGCCAGAGACAGGTGCATCCACAAAATCCATACCGAGTGCGTCAAGTCTTTGTGAGATCTCTTTTGTGCGAGCTGGGTCAATTGTCGAGTGGTCGATGAAGATCGTATTAGGTTTGGTGAAGGATGCGGCACCTCCCTCACCGAGCAGAACGCTTTCAACGTCATCAGTGCCGGTGACATTCGTGATAATGACGTCAACATCTGTTGAAACCTCTGAAAGGTTAAGGCAGGGGATCGCACCTTGTTCGACTAAACTTTTCGCTTTGGTCTCAAAAATCGAGGCACGTCTTGCATAAAGTTTTATTTGAAATCCCCGATTTACAATATGTCGTGCCATGGGCAATCCCATGGTTCCGAGACCGATAAATCCTACAGTGAGAGCCATGAGTTGTCCTTGATTCGTTCGTTACATGTTTGGGAAAAATGTGCTCTTCATCTTGCAATGATCGGTGCGCAATCTGCAACTATTTACGCCTCTGAGAGGCCATGGTGGGAAGCGGATGTGGCTTTTGAAATGGCACGTATGGAGGCTCAGAATTTATATATTTTGAGCGAGATAGAGGCTGAACTGCGATACCATAACGACGCAACTTTTGAAAAACTTGAGGGGGTTTCTGAGTTTTATCTTCAGCAAACAGAGCGGCAGTGGACCGAGTACGATGAGGGGATTATTCGTAATGAGGTCCGCCGACTGAACGATTCAATGCGGCCGTACTTTGATGCTGACAGNCGTTTGTTTGAGGTGGATAGTTACATGACTGATCGCGCGAAGCGATGAAGGCAGTCGCTGAACGGGTCTCAGCANAAGAATTTTTGTTCGGGGTCGTTATGTCGGCCTCAGCACACCAAAAAAAATAAAATATTTAACCTTATTGGCTGTGAGTCCCTGTCCATTCCGAATTAACCGTGTCTTGGGTCGGTGTCGAAGCAATTCCTTTCGTGACTATAGCTAATCGCTGTGAGCGTAATTGCCCGCTTGGGTAACCCCATGCCCTGATCTTCTAGGTGGCAGGTAAAAATACCGACATGTTGTTTTGACCACTAAGCCCGTAGACTAGATCCGCGCACGAATCCACTAAAGGGAAACGAANCGCTCGAACGCTTTACTAGCAAAGTGGTTGTGGAATCCGGTGACTAGTTATGGCTGACACGATGACTTAAGCAGTCATATCACAAATTGAGGTGTTCGCTAGATGGAACGATGCAGCGATATGAACCCTCGATGAGCGTCTTTGATATTGGGAACTTAGCCAAGTGTTTAACGTTTTAAAAGAACATCGAATTATCTACGCGTATCTACTCGGCTTTATTGGTGTACTTTGTTTTGCCGCGACCTTGCCTTTGACGACCATTGCACTTAATGATTTTTCACCAGCCTTTATTACAGTGATACGTGCAGTTATTGCGGGGTTCGCTGCCTGCCTCTGGGTTTTTCTCAGCTCCTCAGGCAAACCAAGACGCGACGAAATCAAACCCCTCGTGGTGAGTGGTTTGGGCCTGGTTTTCGGTTTCCCCCTGGCGATGGCCATCGGACTGCAATCCGTACCGTCCTACCACGGTGCTGTTGTTCTTGGAATCCTTCCGTTGGTCACCGCGGGTTTATCAGTCATCGTCTATGGATACCGTGCCCGGCTAGGATTTTGGGTCTGTGCTGTAGTTGGAACCAGTCTGGTTGTGGTGTTTACCTTGCGGGAGCAAGATGGGTCGATGAGTTGGGCCGATCTGTGGCTCGTATTGGCCGCGCTCATGGCGGCTTCTGGCTACGTTATCGCTGGGAATCTAGCCAAGAAACGACCAGGCCCCTGGGTAATCTGTTGGTCGCTGATCCTATTATCTCCGATCTCGGTGATGGCGACCGTACTTGTTTGGCCAGATTTTTTTTGGGTTCGTCCCAATAGCTCTTTAATGGCTTTGCTTGCGTTGGGTCTGTTCTCAATGTTTTTTGGGTTCTTCGCTTGGAATACGGGACTCGCTCTAGGTGGAATCGCTGAGGTCGGACAGGTTCAGTTGTTGCAGCTTTTCCTTACACTAATTTGGGGGAGCATTCTCATTGGAGAGGTTGTGACCATTGATGTCTGGGTGTTCGCTGTTTTGGTCGCGGCCACGGTTTATCTTGGGCGGAGACTCTCCTGATGCAATGGACAATTGACGCTACGGGTGCCCGTGATTTGGACCGACGTATTACCGAATCCGGTGTGGGGGAGTTTTGTCTTATGATGCGTGCGTCCAAGGTTGCGGCCGATCATTTGCTTCGTAATAAACCAACATCCGTCGTTTGTCTCGCGGGTTCCGGAAATAACGGAGGTGATGCTTACGGTGTTGCCGCTCATTTGCTCCTGTCCGGCATCCCTACAACAGTGGTCGCCCTAAAGGAGCCGAAGGGGGCTGCAAAAAGAGCGCGAGGTTTCTATCGAGACCTTGGGGGTACGGTATTCAGCGATCTCGACCAAGTTTCGGACACGGATTGGATCGTTGATGGTGTGCTTGGTACCGGCTGCAATCGTGTCCCTGAGGGGATTATTTCAGTCGCAATCTCTTGGATCTGTGCGAGGCGTGTAGCCGGCTCATCAGTACTGTCGCTCGATCTCCCCTCCGGTCTAAATGCATCAACAGGTTTGGCCTACCAGCCATCGGTCGTGGCTGACTTAACTGTAAGTTTCCTGGCCCCAAAAACCGGATTACTAACCGGAGATGGGCCATCGCTCTGTGGCCAGATTCAGTTTGAGGCCCTGAAGCCCTGGGATGTAGACGATTGTGAATACCATACGCGACTAATTGGGTATGACACGATCGATGTCCCAGAACACGCCCAGACAGCGCACAAAGGAACACGGGGTAGCGTCTTGGTTGTCGGCGGGCGCCACGGAATGGAGGGTGCTGGCCAATTGAGCGCCCTAGCGTCCCTGAGAGCAGGATCTGGAAAGGTATTTTGGGCAACTGATTCATTCTTATTCGAGGTCCCCGAATTGGTCCGAATTGGTTGGAGTGTGGAGACCATTCTTGAATGCGCAAAGAGGGTGTCTGCGATCGTTATTGGACCAGGGCTTGGGCTGGACGCAGGCAACGTGATTTCGGCGATTTGGGAGCTTGAGAAGCCGCTTGTGGTCGACGCTGATGCGCTGAATTGGCTGTCAGAGAATCGTCTTCCTAACCGAGATACCCCGTGGATTGGCACACCGCACCCCCTAGAGGCGTCTCGGTTGACTGGTGCACCAATGGCCGACAGGTTTCATTTGCTCGACCGTCTTGAAAACGTCTACGCAACAACATGGATTTTGAAGGGCGCCGGTACCCTTGTCTCGGGGGAGCCGATTTGGCTGAATCCAGTGTCTGATCCGACATTAGGGACCGCAGGTTCTGGTGATGTGCTTTCGGGAATAGTCGCAAGCCTATGGGCGCAAGGCTCAATCTCTCCAGCGTCGACAGGTGTATGGCTACATGCGCAAGCGTTTCTTGCCGCAAAAAAACTCAGGGGACCCGATGTCATAGCAAGTGACGCGGTGAATCAGATAGGAAGCGTGAGGACCGCTTGATTCATAGCAATGTCTGACCTAACGTAGGCTCTGCTACTGATGGGCCGATACCACAATAATTTGGAGATCTTTGCTTGAAAACCCGCGTTTCACTGCTATCCCGTATGGGAATTAAGCGGCCCTACACTGAAACCAAACCCCTGGAGGTCGTCGAAGCGGATCTGGCTGAACCGGGTTCTGATGAGATTCTTGTCAAAATTTTAGCTGCCGGCATTTGTCACTCTGATTTATCGGTAATTAATGGAGACAGGCCAAGACCGACGCCTGTGGCCCTTGGACATGAGGCCGTCGGGGAGGTGGTAAAGATTGGTGGGGGATCAAGCGATTTAAAACTAGGCCAACGTGTATCGATGGTTTTTGTGCCGAGTTGTGGGCACTGCGGTTGTTGTGCAGAGGGACGGCCCGCACTCTGCGAGCCGGGTCTTGTTCACAACACCAATGGCAGTCTGCTATCAGGAGCGAAACGAATCTCCATCGACGGGGAGGTGATTAGCCACCACCTTGGGATTTCATGTTTCTCAGATTATGCGGTCTGTCATCGTCGTAGCTTGGTACCGATAGCTGACGACCTCAGCCCGACCGTCCAAGCAGTCTTTGGTTGTGCTGTTCTGACCGGATGTGGTGCGGTCTTGAATACTGCCAAACTGCATGCGGGTGAGCGTGTCGCGATCATAGGATTGGGCGGGGTCGGACTGTCCGCGTTGCTCGGTGCGCATTCTGGTGGCGCTCGTCAAATCATCGCTATCGATGCGAATCCTGGGAAGGAGTCCTTAGCACGCGAGTTAGGGGCTGACCATTTCGTAAACGCAGCCGATCCGGATGCGGTGGAGCAGGTAAAAACGTTGTCTGCTGGGGGTGTCCATTTAGCAGCAGAGTTCGCAGGGGTCATGCCGGCGCTTGAATTAGCGATAGAGGTTACTCGTCGTGGCGGTCGGACTGTGACCGCGGCGTTACCCAACCCGTCTGACCGTCTGTCCTTAGCAGCAGCAAAGCTCGTGACCGAAGAACGCACCCTGATGGGTTCTTACGTCGGCTCTTGTGTTCCCTTGCGAGACATTCCAAACTTTATCGCGCTTCACAAAAAGGGATCACTACCCGTCGAGCGGATGATTTCACACACGCTCGAATTAAACGAAATTAATACCGCCATGGAGCGTCTCGCAGAAGGCAATGCGGTCCGTCAGATTATTTGTTTTGAGTGATTCAACTATGCCGCTATACCAACCATTTTCATTTATCAACGGGCTGTGGGAAGGAGCCGAATCCGGAGCAACCTTTGATGTAATTAATCCGGCAACAGGCGATGTGCTTGAAAAAGTTGCAGATCTGTCCGCCGCAGACTGCGTAAAAGCGATTGATGCGGCTCAGGAGGCATTCCCAAAGTGGGCGGCACTAACTGCTAAGGAACGAGCCGTTGTTCTGCGTCGTTGGTTCAATCTCATCACCGAGCACGCGGAAGAGTTAACCCACCTCATCACTGAGGAGATGGGGAAACCGCTTGCAGAGGCACGCGGTGAGGTGGCGTATGGTGCGAGCTTTATTGATTGGTTTGCCGAGGAGGGGCGTCGCATCTATGGTGATGTAATNGCTCCCCACATGNCTGATAAGCGTATTCTAGCCATNAAACAACCAGTCGGCGTCGTGGCAGCNATTACNCCATGGAATTTTCCACTNGCCATGATCACTCGAAAGATCTCGCCCGCTCTCGCGGCTGGTTGTACGGTAGTNATAAAGCCGTCTGAAGAAACTCCGCTGACNGCCCTGGCCGTTTGTGAGCTAGCTNGTCNGGCNGGAATCCCAGCAGGTGTGATCAACTGCGTAACGGGTNCGGATGCNCCGGNAATTGGTCGNGTACTGACGGGTGANACACGGGTTCGCAAGGTNACATTCACAGGCTCAACGCAGGTTGGAAAAATNCTNTACCGCCAATCTGCCGANAGCGTAAAAAAGATTTCCTTAGAGCTTGGTGGCAANGCACCNTTTATNGTGTTCGATGACGCGGACCTCGACGCCGCNGTCGATGGTGCAATGCTNTGTAAGTTNCGAAATGCNGGACAAACCTGTGTATGTGCGAACCGCATATTAGTGCAGAGCGGTATCCATGATCAGTTTGTTGAGGCATTTACTGCNCGTGTGATGGCGATGAAGGTTGCCGATGGNANAACAGAGGGTTCAGATATTGGACCGCTTATCAACGCCGATGGCAGGGCNAAGGTTGAGGNACATGTAAAAGACGCNTTGGCGAAGGGCGCTANAGNNATCTGTGGTGGCNACACACACNGGGCGGGCCCACTGTTTTACAGTCCAACCGTACTNCTAGGNGTTAACACGAAGATGCGCATGGCATCCGAAGAGACTTTTGGTCCCGTCGCTCCGATTTACAAATTCGATTACGAAGATGAGGCTATCGTGCTTGCTAACGATACCCAATATGGTCTAGCCGCGTATTTCTATACTGAGAATCTTTCGCGGACATTTCGTGTCTATGAGGCGCTTGACTACGGAATCATCGGCGTCAATACGGGAATTATCTCTACCGAGGTCGCACCCTTCGGTGGAGTGAAAGAGTCTGGCCTTGGTCGCGAGGGTGGACCGCACGGGATCGAAGAGTTTTTAGAGACGAAATATGGCTGTATCGGAATCAAACCATGAGTCATAAGGAGGCGACTATTTTTTCCTTCAACAGATGGGCGGGGCTCCCGGGGATTGTGATCTTTGCTGCCAAACTACCGTTTTTCAGATTCTCATGATGAATCGGTTAATCACGAGATGTTCTAGAGGTGACCAATGACCATAGCTGAAGATGGACCAGAGAGTATTTTGATTTACGTACATGATCCAATGTGCAGCTGGTGCTATGGATTCAGGCCGACTTGGAAGGCCCTAAAGAGTCAACTGCCAGGAGGCTTGCCAGTCGTATCTTTGCTAGGAGGATTGGCCGATGACAGTGACATACCGATGCCCTTGGACATGGTCGATCACCTCAAGCACACCTGGGAACGGATCGAGTCGACCTGCAAGGTACCCTTTAATCATAGCTATTGGGATCAGTCGCCACCACCGCCACGGACCACGTTTATCAGTTGTCGTGCGGTAATTGCTGCCGAGCGTATAGCAGGCCGAGGCGAGGGGTTCGGTGAACGCATTCAAGATGCCTATTACTGCGAAACGAAGAACGTTTGGGATTTTGAGGTCCTGTGTGACTTGGCGGAGGAAATTGGCTTTAATCGCTCGAGTTTTTCTGAGGCTTTGTCGTCCGATGCGGTTCGGGCAGTTCATGAAGAACAACGGAGTCTGGCTGAGCGGCTTAAGGTTGAGGGGTACCCAAGTCTGTTATTGATTCATAAGAGCGAGGCTTTTCCGATTTCAATTCGACACGGAGGGGCAGAAAAAATCCTCTCTGATATCAACGACCTGCTTGTGGAGCGTCAGTCCTAGCATTTATCTATGAGGAATAGTTTCAATGCTTTCATCTTAGCCTCGACCGCGCGCATACTCCCTTCCAGATTAGTTGTCAGGTCGCAAATATCTGAGACATGTCTCTAAATGACTTGAACTCAAGTGCGTTCCCCGAGGGCTCTTTGAAGAACATAGTAGCCTGCTCGCCGACTTCACCTTCGAATCGGATGTTGGGCTCAATTAGAAATTCAACGTCAGAGGATTTGAGCTTTTCAGCGAGCGTATGCCACTCGTCCCAGTCAAGAATCACTCCGAAGTGGCTCGCCGGGACTTGTTTGCCGTCAACCGGGTTAGTCGACGCAGGGTTATGTTCTTCATCAGCCAAATGAGCAACTACCTGATGACCGAAAAAATCAAAATCGATCCAACGGTCTGACTGGCGACCAGTTGCGCAACCAAGAATATCGGTGAAAAAATCTCTGGTGGCCTCAAGATCCGAGACGGGGAATGCAAGGTGAAAGGGGTCGTGGGCCATATCTACCTCATAAATTTTCTTTTGTTATGGAGACAACGATGCGTAATGCAATCTTCGATATACAAGCGTTTGCTGAATTGACCAACGAACTGATGAGCAAATCACCAGACCGCGCCCGCGCTGTCATGGTGGAAAATAATGCCTACTATATGCTCGTCAATATGCATATCCAGTTGTGTAATATGGTTGAGTTCGCTGACTACCACGATTCTCCAGTTGAGTCTGTGATAGATGATCTGAAGTCAGAGGTCGAAAGGATCCAGGGTCTGAAGGGATCACGTTGGCTCAGTGACTTCGTGCGGACGCAAAATGGTCAGTGAAGACAACTGCCCCCATCAACGACCAGTGTCTGGCCTGTGATGAAATCGCTATCAGGACCCATGAAAAAGGCCAGTGGACCGGCGAGATCTTCGGGCTTTTGGACGCGCTTTATGCAGCGAGTAGAGACCGCTTTTTCGCGGACTGCAATGATCTCTGGGGTCGGGTTTTCTTCAGCAAGCGTACTTCCGGGAGCGACACAGTTGACGTAGATATTGTGCTCGCCGACTTCCATCGCTAACGATTTGGTGTACCCGATCACGGCGGCTTTGGAGGTGACGTAGTGGATCCTTGACGGGGACCCTTTTAGCGCGGTACCGGAGCTAATATTTACAATCTTTCCATATTTTTTTGCTTTCATGACGGGTACGATAGCGCTACAGACATTCCACACGCCCTTCACATTGATTTCCATCATCTTGTCCCACTCGGACTCTGAAATTTCTAACGAACCGACCCTTGACATTGGTACGCGGGAAAACATAGCAGCATTGTTCACGAGTCCATCAATCCGACCGAGCTGGGCTGAGACTTCTGTAACCATATTTTCTACGGAGGACTTGTCTGATACGTCGGTCTGAATTGCTGTAGCGGCCAGACCGTGACCACGCAATCGACCCGCTTCGGTTTCGGCCCTAACGCCATCGAGCTCCGCCAGAACAACGTGAGCGCCTCGTTTGGCCATCAGCTCAGACGCGACGATTCCAATACCTCCGGACCCACCGGTCACAATAATCACCCTGTCCTCGAGATTTTTCATTATTTTTTCCTTTTACGCTGGGGCCCGTGTATCTTTGACCGTAGCACGAAAGAGCAGCCTCCGCTCTCCCCCCGGAAAATCTGTCCGGGCATGCATCGAGCAACGGTTGTCCCAGACTATTAGATCGCCGACTGTCCACTGATGTTTGTATACGAACTTGTCGTGTTCGCAGTGGTCAAATAAGAAGTTTAACATCTCGTCGCTTTCCGATGTTTCCAGACCCACGACAGAGACTGTCATTAGCCTGTTCACGTAGAGAGACTTTCGTCCAGTTTCATGGTTTGTCCGGACGATAGGGTGAATCGCTTCACCAAACGCGGGGGTCCCCTTTTTATCACCTTTCTGTGTGGATCCGTAGTGGTAAACGTGTCTGGCGTGAAGGGCCTCCAGCCGTTTTTTCCAACTTTCCGAAAGTGAATCGTAGGCGGCGCACCCACTTGCGAACCAGGTGTCTCCTCCAGTCGAGGGGATCTCGACCGCGTATAAAAGTGTTGCTTTATCTGGGATCTCGCGGTGGATCATGTCGTGGTGGAACATCATTTCGCCATCAGGTAGCGATCCGATTGGGACCCCATCCTCGCGGATATTCGAAATCATCATAATTCCGTCAGGCAGTGAACCATATGCCTTGGGCTGAAACTCTTTGGGTCGGGCTAAGGTTCCAGACTCTCCAAATATCTGAGCAGCATTGAGTTGATCCTGATGACCAAGAGTCTGCCCAGGGAACAAAAGAACTGCATGCTCAAGGAAGGCCTTTCGTATCTGTTCAGTTTCCGTGGCCTCGAGCGCTTGCGTAAGGTCACAATCATCAATGCATCCCCCGATCGCGGGAGCAAGCGGACTGATCTTCATCTTATTACTCCTTGTTACCTTTTAATTGTGTACTGAAGTCAGAAAGTCACAAATATCGGTCTCGTTTGGGTGTCCAACCAATTCTCTTGAATTGATTGTTTTCGTTTTGCAGTAGTGTTCATGTTGAGGAAGTATGCGGTGAAAAATATGACGAAACAAACAATCGGTTTAGTCGGCGCGGGCCGGATGGGTTTGGCTCAGATCAAGCACCTCGTGAAGGCTGGCTACGCGGTGTCCTGTTGCGAGCAGGCCGATACGCAACAGACCAAGGCGTTAGCGTTGGGCGCGGTATTGCGACAATCACCGGCGGCCGTATTTGCGGAGGCCTCGATCGTGTATATCGCGGTGGGGTTTGATCCCGAAGTGATTCAAATTTGTCGTGGTGAGGATGGGTTACTGAGCAGTGGACGAAAAGACGGGGTCGTCGTTGTCAACAGTACATGTGACCCAGAGCTGATGATCGAGTTGGGCGCCGAGTTTGCTGAACAAGGGATTGACTTTCTTGATATCCCGATCGCTCGTGGGGGCTGGGCCGCTGATAATGGCACATTGCTGGCCATGGTTGGGGGTGAACAATCGGCGTTGGATCGGGTAACACCATCACTTGGTACATTCTGCTCAGACATCAAGCATATGGGCCCAATCGGGAGAGGGCAGGTGACTAAGGCCATTAATAACCTGCTGCTCTGGTTAAATGGTGTTGGTCTGCTAGAGAGTGCCCAAATCGCTGAATCGTACCAGATGGACCTCGAGTACCTTCGTGATGTTCTGATGTTGTCGAGTGGGAGGAGCGCTGCTATGGAGGATTGGTCAAAAATGACATTTACTTGGGCAGCCAAGGATATGCAGATCGTGCAGCAGGTGATGGATCGGCATGAACTGGATCTGGCCCTGTTGAAAGTTTTAGGCACGAGGACCCAGACAGCGAAAAGTGAACGAGAGGCCCGTCACGCTCAAGGCAAAGACTGGATCAATGCTGGCAAGTAGCGCATTTGGACAGCTGTGTGCCCTCGCGTCTGCGTTGAGTTTCGCGCTCGCTAGTGTTGCGATTAGTTCGAACAAGAGACGGGGACTCCCCAACGACGGTGCATTTTTATCGGTCATCATGACGGTCGTCTTTTCACTTTTTTTGTTCCTCGTATTTGAGGACGGGACGCTACCGAGTCTGGACGATCCAGAACTATCTGAGGGCGTGCTTTGGTTTTGTTTGGCCGGTCTATTCGCGATGGTATTTGGGAGAACGCTCGTCTTTCGGTCGATTGGTTTGCTGGGCGTAACCCGTGGTACGACCGTCAAAAAGATGAATCCGTTTTTCTCAATTTTGTTGGCGGTAATCGTCCTCGGAGAGTCATTGATATTCGAGGAGATGCTCGGGGTGATGGCGCTCGCTTTTGCGATCTTTTTGCTGATCTCGGATAAGAGCCGTAAGTACGAGCACGAAATGGAAAATACTCCGAAAGATTGGTTGGTAATCGCTCCGCTTTACATTCCAGGTATCTTGTCTTGCCTTGCGTATGCGGTGTCTTACATCGCCAGAAAGAATGGACTCATTACACTGGGAACACCGGCCTTTGGAACCCTTGTCAGTGCGGTGGCGGGGGTATGCTTTTATTTGATACTTGCGATTCCTTTTGAATCCTATCGGGGTTTTGTTGTGGAGGGGGTTCGTAACATTGCCCCGATAACGCTAGCTATTGGGGCCTCGATGTCGGTCGGGCAGGTTTTATTTTTCACGGCCTTGACCTATGAAGAACTATCGACCGTGGTCATGATCGGTTCGCTCGAAACATTCATCGCGATATTTTTATCTGTCGCAATCTTTAGGCTTGAGATTCGTCCGTCGTTTAAGCAGCTCACCGCTGCCGTGTTGGCTTCGACTGGCGTCTCGATGGTGACATTTTACTAACAAGAAAATAGGAGAGATCAGCTTATGGGTAATGAGTGGGTAGAACCGACCGATGAAAAGCGAGCAGGTCACGGGACATTCGGTCGACCGAAGACTGACTATGACTTGTTCATGGAGTCCGAGGGCGTACCTGTGTATCGGGACTTTGGAGTTCTACGTTGTCAGGATCTTCCGATGAGGCCTTGGGATCGGTTGGGTGGTAACGGGACCTATGTTCAGCTTTACGGCACGGAGGGGACTTGGGGCATGTATGTGGTTGAGATCCCGCCACGGAAAGAGCTAAATATTGAGCGTCATGTTTATGAGAAGAACATCATGATTTTAGAGGGTCGTGGTGTGTGTGAGGTGTGGCACGACGAGAAACATAAACAGGTGTTTGAGTGGCAGTCGGGTTCGCTGTTTTCGATTCCCGTGAACGCGTACCATCGGATGATCAACATGTCGGGNCAGCGTGTCATCTTNGTCGCCGGCACGACTGCACCAAATCTAATGAATCTGGTTGGTGACACTGACTTNATCTNCAACTNTGATTACAGATTTGGCAGTCGTTTTGATGATTCGCTGAGTGATTTTTTTGAGGAGAAAACCCAGATTGAGCCTGACCCGATCCGCGGTCTAGCGATGCGTCGGACCAATATTATGGCGGACATTGTGCACGCCGACTTACCGTTAGATAACAGACGGAGTCCGGGCTATCGGCGTATAGAGCCGCACATGACCCAGAACAAGTTTTATCTTTGGATTGGTCAGCACGAGATCGGGCGCTACTCCAAGGCACACGCACACACCTCGGCGGCGATTCTGTTCTGTCTGACGGGTAAAGGCTATACCCTGACATGGCCTGAGCATTTGGGCGTGAACCCTTGGCAGACCGGTAATGGCGATGAGGTTGTCCGTGTGGATTACGAGTATGGGGGTTGTGTGAGTGCGGCCCCTGGCGGTGCGCGCTGGTACCACCAACACTTTAATATATCGAACGAGCCGTTCCGTCTTACGGCCTGGTTCGGCCCAAACCACCCGAGCATGTTGCCTGGCGCCGCCCCTGGACAGAAAACCACTGACTACACGGCGATGGATATTCAAGAGGGAGGGACCTCGATTCCTTATTGGATGGAAGACGAGTTCATCAGGGCTGAGTTTCAGAAGCAATTAGAGGTAAATGGCGCCGTGTCGCGGATGGAGCCACACAGATACCAGAAACCTGACAACATTTAATAACACATTCAGAGGAGTGCATGGGCGCTGAGTGGGTAGGATCGAGTGAAGACAAACGTTTGGGTCTATTTCAGTGAGTGAGTCTCGACGATTTACGTCTGCCGACCGTGCTCTGGTCGAGTCTGATATTATTGAGGTGCTAACGCTCGGGCTCGATATCGGCTCGGCGACCTCCCACGTCTCTATCTCAAAGTTAACGATGGTAAGAGGGCACAACCGCTACACCGTATCAGATACGGAGGTTGTCCATCAGAGCCCGGTCATGAAAACCCCGTTTGGTGGTGAGGGGCGCGCCTTCATTATCCGGACAGAGCTCGAGTCGATGATTGATCATTCCCTACTGACAGCTGAAATCGACCGCGACGATATCGAATCAGGGGTCGTCATCTTGACCGGGAACGCGTTGCGGCGGCGGAACGCAAGACAAATTGCCGACCTACTGGCGTCGTTCTCGGGTAAATTTATTTCGATCAGCGCCGGTGATCGGCTTGAGTCCACTATGGCGGCGTTTGGTTCAGGTGCTGTCCAGCAATCGATTGGTAGCGATTGTCTGAATGTGGATATCGGGGGTGGAACGACCAAGATTTCACGCTGTGTCGACGGAAAGATTACTGAGGTAACAGCAATTGAGGTCGGCGGGCGGATCCTCCAGTTTACTGCTGATGAGGCGGTTGGACATGCCGAACCTAACCTTGGTCTATACACCAGCGATCGACAACTGCCTGAGTATGGAACGGCGTTGGAGAGCCAAGAGCTTGAGCAGATTGTCGATCGGATGGCGAACACGATTCTCGACACAGTCCGCGGTCGGGATATGGGTGACGCGTTACGGCTTCAGTCGATTAGCGAGTTCCCCGCCAGCGGGACCGTTGTGTTGAGTGGTGGGGTAAGTCAATGGATCGCGGCAACTAAACCGGCAGACGCTTGCGACGATTTAGGGGAGCGGCTGGCGCTAAAAACGCGAGCTTTGCTCCAAGACACGGGTTTCAAGATCAGGGTTGCGAATGATCCGATTCGGGCAACTGTTTTGGGTGCTTCTCAGCAGCGGATGCAGGTCAGTGGAAATACCGTGTTCATCTCCGATGAGCGTCTGCTACCGATCCGGAACGCACCAGTATCTCTGGTTACTGTGCCGGCGGCGGACTTTGATCAACAGATGATCACGGAGTTGGTGAATGAATCATTATCAAAGGCGCTTTTTGATGGGGATCACGGGCTGCGGGTACTCGGTATCGACTGGCTCGGGTCACTGACTTACTCACGAGCTGATGCGTTCTGTAATGGGGTGATCGAGGGCCTGAGGGGTCTCAATACGCCGATCACCCTGCTACTTAAGCAGGACATCGCTGGGTTGATAGGGATTCATTTTGTTGAAGAGCTCAACTACGAGAAGCCTGTGATCTGTCTCGACGGACTGGACCAGGTTGATTTTGACTTTGTTGATATCGGTGAGGTCATCAACCAGACCGGATTGGTCCCGGTGGTCGCGAAGTCTATCCTGTTCAACAGTGGCTCGAAGTTAAGCTAGGGGGGACCTAAGTGAATCACATAACCATCGGTTCGGACACGGTGCCTCGGCTTGGGTATGGGTGCATGGGCCTCACCCAGGCCTACCAACCTGTTTGGCCTGACAAGGCGAAGGCCTTACTCCAAATAATCGCTGATGAGGGTCCGGTGATGTTTGATACCGCCGCAACCTACAGCGGCGGCAAGAACGAGATCCTAGTGGCTTCCGTATTGAAGACAACGCGGGACCAAGTGTTTCTGGCGTCAAAAGCCGGTATGTACAAGAACCCAGACGGGTCTCGCGAGATTGATGGTGACCCGGACAGAATCATCAGGAGCTGTGACGAGAGTTTGTCGCGACTTGGTATCGATGTCATTGACCTCTTCTACCTGCACCGGGTCGACCGCCGAATCCCGGTCGAGGATTCCGTGGGGGCAATCGATCAGCTCATTTCGCGGGGCAAGGTCAGATATGCTGGGCTCTCAGAGGTAAGCCAGTCAACCCTCGAGCGAGCGAGGTCGGTGACCACGATCCATGCGTTGCAGTCCGAGTACTCGTTGTGGTCGCGTAGGGTGGAGGAAGATATCCTTTACTATTGTCGAGATCATGGCATCGCTTTGGTTGCTTACAGTCCCGTCGGTAGGGGCTTTCTAGCGGGTGGGGTTCGTAAGATGATCCAACTCTCAGAACGTGATATCCGTCACGGGATGCCCCGATTCCAAGGTAATGCGTTCGAGAACAACTTGAGAGCTCTGGAGCAGGTTGAGTTGCTTGGGCTCCGTTGGGGGATGACGTTAGCGCAGGTCTGTTTAAACTGGTTATGGTCCCGGGGTGAGCATGTCGGCGCTATCCCCGGTACCGCAAATTTGTCGCACTGGCGTGATGATCAGGGCGCCACAAGTCCCCTCTCGGAGGACCAGGTAACCGAGCTCGAGGAGTTGTTTCAGAATTACCGCTTCGAGGGCGAGCGTTATGCCCCGGCCAAGCTAGCACAGCTCGATTCAGAAAGATCAAACTAACTCACGAATCACCCCAAACATGATTCTGAATTGGTCCGTTTTGATAATTCGTAGCATCCTTCGTTGATAAATTTTATTTAACTGGAGTCCTGATCGTGGAAATAGATGCGCGTTTTAAGGTTACTGAGCAACTCGATGGGAAGATGTTGATCAACGGAGAGCTTAGGGGGTCGGGGTGTGGACACTGGTTAGACTCCCGATGCCCCGCTACGCAGGAACTGATCGGGCGTGTCCCTAACGCCTCTGCTGAAGAGATGACAGAAGCAATCACCGCAGCCAAAGACGCGTCCAAGGCGTGGGGTAAGACGACACCGAAACAACGTGTGGCTTTGATCGAAGAGATCGCCGAACGGCTCGAAGGCCGGGCCGGTGAGTTTGCGAAAATTGAGGCACTGGATACTGGGAACACGGTCGGACCGATGACTAATGACGTCCACAAGGCTGTGGAGCGGATGCGTTTCTATTGCGGCCTCGCCTATGAGCTCAAGGGTATGACCGTGCCCTCTACACCAGAAAATATCCACCTCACTCTCAGGGAGCCGTATGGGGTGGTCGGACGTATCATCCCATACAACCATCCTATTGGGTTCGCAGCGTCGCGGATCGCCCCCGCTTTGATCGCGGGGAACACGATCGTTGTGAAGCCGTCAGAACAGGCACCACTGTCGGCGAGCCTGTTGGCTGAGATATGTGCGGAGGTGGCACCGCCGGGTGTTATTAATATCGTGACCGGCGACCGAACCACGGGCGAGGTATTGGTCAGAGATCCCCGAGTAAAACGGATAGCGTTTATTGGTTCTGTGGCGTCCGGTATGGCGATCCAAAAGGCCGCCGCAGAGTCTGCGGTTAAACATGTCAGCCTTGAACTTGGCGGCAAGAATCCGTTTATCGTGTGCGAGGACGCGAACCTCGACGAGGCTATTATAGCGGCAACCAATGGCATGAACTTCGGCTGGCAGGGGCAGTCTTGTGGATCGACAAGCCGGCTGATCATACACCGTTCTCAGTATGACGAACTTAGTCGAAAGGTGGTGGAGCGGGTCAAACAGGTGAAGGTAGGCCATCCATTGGATACTTCCATTAAGATGGGTCCGGTTGTGTCTGAGGCCCAATACCAGAAGGTCTTGAGTTACATACAGATAGCGAAGGACGAGGGTGCAGAGCTTTTGCTGGGCGGTAATGAGATGGAGATAGACGGTTGTCCCGGAGGCTATTTTGTGGAGCCAACCGTATTCGGTAACGTCGCCTCAAAAATGCGGATCGCACAGGAGGAGGTCTTCGGTCCAATCATGAGCTTGATGCCTTACGATGATCTAGACGAGGCTGTCGAGATCGCAAACTCGACGACATTCGGTCTGACCGCGGCGGTTTGGACTAACAACTATTTTACGGCGATGAAACTGTCCCGCAGCATCGAGGCAGGCTATGTCTGGATCAACGGTGTCGGAAACCATTACCGAGGGCTGCCGTATGGGGGCTACAAGAACTCGGGAATTGGTCGGGAAGAGGGCCTCGACGAGATGCTTAGTTACACCGAGGTCAAGTCTCTAAACTTTGCTATGGGTCAGGCCGAGAGGGCCAAGAATAGTTAACATGGCCCTTATAAGGTGCGATCTTTGATTTTTATCCGCGTAGGGAATAAAAAGTGGAGCAAGAACAACCGAGAAGTGGGCCCCTTCCCACTTCACCGTCACCCTGCTGATAATTAGACCTTAGGTCAATAAAATTCAGTTTTGTTTCCGATTGTCGTGCCGACGTGTTAAGGCTACTGGTAACATTAGCTTCATATGTTGAATCAATAAACGAGTTGTTCTATGGGTCATCGACGAGCACAACATCAACGCTTAAAAAACACTGAAACTAACTGAGGGATAGTTATGAAATTTACACAGATAAAATCTAGACTGGCCACATGCATCGCCGCCAGTTTTTGTATGCTGTTTGCGACACAATCATGGGCTGAAGATTGGTCGAAGGTCGAGGCGGCGGCTAAACAGGAGGGCAAGTTACTTGTTTATTCCACCACGAGTAGGACAGCGAAGGCTGCCAAGGCGTTCTCTAAGTCAACAGGTATCGCAGTGGAGGTCGTGAGGCTAAAAGAACAGGAATTGATCACTCGCTCGTATCAGGAGGCGCAGTCTGGAGTTCATAAAGTCGATATGGTTGTTGGCGAGGACTGGCCCGCCGCTCGAGAGTTGCTTAATAATACAGGCTATTTCGTGAACTATGTTCCCCCCACCGCAAAAAAACTGTTCGCCAAGAGACACCAAAATCCTTTAGTTCTCGGTTACATCAACCGGGTGTTTGGGTATAACACAGAGAAGCATCCGAACGGAGACCCATTGAAGAGTGTTTGGGATCTCACGACCGATGAATATAAAGGCCGAGTAATGATTCGCGATGTCGCTATAACGGGCGAGCATCAGAACGCGTTGACAGAGTGGGTGCGCAGAAGTGGTGATCTCGAGGCCGCGTACAAGAAGCGATTCGGAAAGTCTCTTGAGATGACCGAAGCTAATGCTGGTCTAGAGTTCATCAAACGACTCTTGCAAAACGACGCCATCATTATGACATCGGACACGAAAATTGCGGCTGCTGTTGGGGCCAAAGGCCAAGAGAAGCCACCGTACGGGATGTTTTATGTTTATTCAAAGCATCGCGACATCAAAAAGAAAGATCTAGCGTTGAGCGACAGCCGACAAATTGATCCGACCCTAGGGTATATGTATCCGATCGTGCTCCAGTTGTCCGCAAACGCTCCAAACCCGAACGCGGCCAAGATGTTCATGGAGTATCTTGGAACCATTGAGGGCTTTGCACCCTGGGCTAAGTCTCCTGGCGTCTACACACCGAATCCTAATCAGGTACCATTCGATGGAGATAAGCCATTGGCCTGGTGGGAAGAACGGGTGTGGCTGTACGACCTCGACTACGCGGCGGCTAATCGCGGTAAGGTACTCGATGTGTGGCTTAAGTATGCCCAGCGCTAAAATACTGCTTGGTATCAGATTTCTGACTTAGGATATCCGGCTACTAACGTCTGTCGGTCCAGAACCACGTTCTGGGCCCGGCCGACATCGACTTAGACAAAATCTGTTGTTGTATTAATGTTTTTAACGCTCAACCGCTGGCGGTTTTATGTAACACCCGAGAGGGTTCTCTCGGTCTGCTTTATCGTCCTTTTGGCGTATTTGGTCGTTGTGCCTTTGTTCATGATGGTCCAAGAAACTTTTATTGTTCATCCTCTCGAACGGTTTCAAATCCCAGGCTCGAAGGTCAACGATTTCACGTTGGCGCATTGGTATCGATTTTTCATTAGCGAGAGTGCTTACACCTTTTTTTATAGACCGCTAGTAAACACTCTGATTATTTCTTTCGGTCTCTCATTTTTGGCGTTACTTATCGGTGGAGCTCTGGCTTGGTTGGTGGTCCGCACCGATATGCCGTTAAAAGAGACGATTTCTAATTGGGCCGTTGTTCCCTATATTTTGCCTTCTTGGACCCTGGCTCTTGCCTGGATCTCCCTGTTTAAAAACGATCGGATTGGGGGCGAAAAAGGGATCGTTTCCGCGCTTACTGGATTTGAACCACCGGACTGGTTCGCCTATGGTCTTCTTCCGATAACTATCACGCTAGCTCTTCATTACTTCCCGTTTGCCTTTTTGCTGATCGGCGGCGCGTTACGGAACATTGACGCGCAACTTGAGGAGTCCGCCAGTCTGGTCGGTGCGGGACGTTTAGCGATTATTCGAAGGATAACGATTCCGTTAATTGTGCCATCGATCATGGCAGCGTTCTTACTTTCATTCGCTCGGGGGCTCGGGACGTTTGGTACGCCGGCGTTCTTGGGTGGGCCGGTCCGTGAGTTTGTATTGTCTACATCGCTTTATGGAAACCTCATTGGTCAGCGACCTGGGCTTGGGTATTTGGCTGCGTTAGTGATGATAGTTATAGGCATGCTTGTCCTCTACATGGATCACAGGATGGTGGGGGCTAGGAAGAGTTTTGTGACTGTTGCGGGAAAGGGTGCAAGGCTGGGACTGATCGAGCTCGGAAGGTGGCGCTGGGCGGTGGCTGGATTCATTTTGTTTTTCTTGTTCTCGGTGATCGTCGTGCCGCTAGTGGCGCTTGCGATTGATACCGTGATGCTGATACCCGGGGTGTATTCGTGGGAAAATTTAACACTCCATTACTGGATCGGGGAGGCGAGTTACTCGATCGGATTGGGCACCGGAGAAGCCGGGATACTTAAAAACCCGCAAATACTTTCTGCACTTAAAAACACCTTCAGTCTTGCATTTGTTGTCGCTGTCGTTACTTGTTTGATGGGGATCTTGGTCGGATACGCTATCGTTAAGCGACGGGGTACCTTCATATCAAAGTGTCTGGATCAGATATCGTTCCTGCCCTATC
>PBDH01000051.1 GCA_002717305.1 Gammaproteobacteria bacterium
ACACACAAAAAGCACAAGATGCGCGCGGGTGCGCGGACGTGCCATAAAAGCCGTATTAAGTCAATGTTGTGGGGGCGAACGTGGGGGCGGAATTTAGTAAAATATCACAACCCATTGTAATAAATGAATTAATTGAAAGGTAATGGCGGTGTTGTCAGACATGCCAGAACTTGCATCAAATAATTTAAATTAATTTCTTTAACTTATAGCCATGTAAAAAGTAAATTTCATTTGTGAAGATACAACTACTTTAATACCTCCGTTATGTATTTCTACTATTTCATTAACTAATTCGAGACCTAATCCTGCCAGTATGGTAATGGGTCATAACCCAACTGCAACAGAACATGTGGAATATCAACGAAAACCCAGTTTTCGACAAGAAGCTCATTTTCCCGTCGCCACCAATCACAAACCCGCATGAAAACTCGCTCCTGCGATGGAGCTTGTCCAAGGAAAGATTTCACGTTGATACCGGTCAGGGATGGCCATCCGCCAGAGCAGGTATAATTGCCGTCACCAAATCGCGAGAAATGCTTTGTCATCCCATTGTTTTTTGTTCCACCTGACCATCCGTCAAATTGTGACTCAAAGGGAACCTGAAAAGATGCAAATTCATCTATACCAATAAAACTGCCAAATGCACCTGGACCATACCACATCATATTTTCGTGCCAGTAGGGTCGCCATGCTTCATCTTTAGTCGCCAGTTTGTTGAGCATATTAGTAACTATTTCGTAGCTGCGTTGCCCTTCACTGGGATCAGACGCCTTAGTAATAACACCGTCACGGGTCGCGGGCCCCTGTATTAATCCTGTATATCCACGAGATAGGCCCGGGCCCATCTTAAGAGGCCATTCGTTGCATGCAATCATTAGTTCAGGAATGTCCAGATAAATGTAACTTTCGACAGCTTTCCCATTTTTGACCTGGTGAAACTCACCATAGCGTAAATAGCAAAGTGTGTCTGTTGCTTTTATTCCGATCCAGTCTTTCGCAAAACGTCCAACATAATAACCGGTTGAACTTATCCAGTCCTTACCCTCGAACTGACCAGTCATGAAAATATAGTCACGTCGGTAAAGCCCTTCAAATGCTTGTTGAAGTGGAGCCATAAACTTTAAAAAAAAAGCGTCTGCACTCTGAATTTCATTAAATGGATGAACTACGCTAATGTTAGCGTCTTTGGCAAAGAACTCAGAAATAGCGGTTGAAAAATTTCCAGGATGGCGGATGGCATCTGCATAACGCAGATATAATGAACGGTTATATGATGACATGTTAATTCCTTTTTGAATGCGTTATTTTATAGATTTGCCAGTATATAAAAAACTGGACCTGCACGCATTCTGGCAAATGTGGAGGCTATATCTAAAAATTTTACATAATATACTGCTTTCATTTTATAAAATAAAGGTTCGTAGCGGTGTCACCAACTAGTACTGGACAGATATGTAGCTTACGACCTCCCCTGGTTCATCAAGTAAGCCTTCAACGTTTCTCAGTGAGAGTGGAAATCTCACATACAGCATAACCGTAAGTTAGATAATCACAGGACTGGTTTTGAAACAGCGGCATGAAAGTTGATTAGGCATAGCCACATAGCTAATTACCGGGGATAGCCTCAGCAAGGTGGTTTATTCTGACAGTGCCGTGCCTGCAGCTGATAGTAATAAAGTTCGTATTACTGATCTATATCCCTATGCCAGAAAGCCGCTCTAACCGATTAGTTTCAGAACTTGAAAGTGAAATAAGCGGCGGCCGCACAACAGCGTTTGGAACATCACCCTTAAGGCAAAGAAGCTGCTTCATCCTGTTGTGCATATCGAGAAACGGATCTGCGTAGAAAGCCTGCTGGAAAGGATAAAGTTTATCGTTGATCTCGCGCGCACCTGTAAGATCGCCGCGCTGAATGGCTTCAAACAGAGAGACCTGGAGTGGCGCGATAATGCTACCAGCCCCGGACAAAAGACCTGCGGCACCGAGTGACAAGGAAATCATCAACCAAGACGAATGCGTTGTGAGCACGTTGACCGGGTGAGATCGCGACTGAAACTCGCGGATATGCCTCTCGTGCTGTTTCGGATCGTTACACCAGTCTTTTATCGCCTTTACGGTGGGTACTTCATCAAAAAGCTTGATAAGACCGTCGAAAGTAAAGTGCAAGTTAGATTGCACAGGATAAACAAATGCGATCAGGGGCAAATCGGTCGCGTCAGCAATATACTTGAAGTGCTCAATCGCCATCTCGGGTCTTTGAAAGCCCCCCATTCCAAAAACATTCGATGGGAACACCAGCAAAGCGGACGCGCCCGCTTTGTCCCAGGCTTTCGCAAGCTTGGCCGCTTCAAGCGATCCGTCCGCATAGACGCCAGAAATAATGGGAACGCGATCGCCTGCCTCTGCGAGAGAGAATTCTAGAATGCGTGCCTGCTCTTCGAATGTGCAGCTTCCGACTTCGGATGCGTGACCATTCACAGTGATTGCTGAAATACCGGAGACGTTGGCCACGTCTGACAGGTGTTTCCGACTGCTGACCTCGTCGATAGATAGATCGTCATTGAAGCATAGTAACGTTGCGGGAATTACGCCCGCCAGGGAAAGTCCTCTCACATCAAACTCCGCCAGTATTCGATTTCAACAGGATTCACCTCGGCTTTAGAGTTACGCGTTATTTGACGTTCAATCAAGCGGACCTGAATGCGGAACCTTCGCCATAATGCACGTGGGCTCAAGGGTTTCTGTCGCCTCAACATGCCACTACGACCCAAACCGAGGCTTAGCCACGTCAGTAATATCAAGACCTTTGATTGCAATCAAGAAACTCGCGCATGACAACATCTTAGGTAGAAAGGGGGCAGCGGTAGTTTTGCCATCAAGGACTACGTCGATCTGCATTGCGGTATCCTATCCGATCGCATCTTTCGGCAAGATGCTGTCGGGCATCGCCTGATAACAAACAGGACGCAGCCAGCGGCGGATTGAAAGCGTTCCAACAGATGTTGCGCCAAAGTTCGTTGACGCTGGGTAAGGGCCGCCGTGGACCATCGTATCGCTGACCTCGACCCCAGTTGGGAAGCCGTTGGCAAGAATACGCCCAACTTTGCGTTCCAGGATTGGCATTAGTGATGCTGCCAATGCCGTATCGCCTGCATCCATCTGCAGAGTTGCTGTGAGCTGCCCGACAAACGCGCGCGCAGCAGGCGCAAAGTCTTTGGAAGAGGGAACGCGCACAACAATGCCAAGCGGGCCAAAGACTTCTTCCGCCAGGTGCGGCTCAGCGCTCCAGGTTTCGAGCGTGGTATCGAAAAGATAGGGTAGAGCTTCACGTCCGGCACAATTGGTGCCGACCACCTCGCGCAGATTGTCGATCTGCTGTACCTGCGCTGCCCCCTTACGATAGGCTTCGGCGATACTGTCGGTCAGCATGGCTTGTTCGCCCGTCGCAGTCAAAGCCTCCGATGCGGAAGCGATGAACGTGTCAGCGACGCTTTCTTCGATAAACACAACTCCGGGATTGGTACAGAACTGACCTGCTCCCATGGTCAAGGATCCAGCCCAGGTGGTGCCAATATCGGCAGCGCGGGCTTTGGCCGCTGCAGGCAACACAAAGACCGGGTTTATAGATCCTAGTTCGCCAAAGAAGGGGATTGGCTTGGGCCTGGCTGCACAAAGATCAAACAGCGCGCGTCCACCACCCAAAGATCCGGTAAAGCCAACCGCATTAATCAGCGGATGCTGAACCAACGCCTCACCCACGTTACGGCGGCCACCCTGGATCAGCGAAAATACTCCTTTGGACACATCGCAGGCATCGACAGCTGCTGCGATAGCTTGCGCAACGATCTCGGAAGTGCCGGGATGGGCAGAGTGACCCTTTACCACAACCGGACAGCCAGCAGCCAATGCACTGGCAGTGTCGCCCCCGGCGACGGAGAAAGCTAGTGGAAAGTTCGACGCCCCAAACACAGCCACCGGACCAATCGGGCGCTGCACCATGCGTAATTCGGGGCGTGGCAGCGGCGCGCGATCCGGCAAAGCCTCATCATGGCGGCGGTCCAGATAATCTCCCGCCCGAATGTGGTTGGCAAAAAGACGCAACTGGCCAACTGTGCGCCCCCGCTCGCCTTGTAGCCGGGCTTCCGGCAAACCAGTTTCGGCTGAGCCAACTTTGGTGATCTCATCGCCACGGGCGTCGATTTCATCCGCGATCATACCTAGGAAGGCGGCCCGCGTTTCGCGTGATGTAGCGGCATAGGCCTCAAAGGCCTCTTCTGCTGCAACGGCAGCCTGGTCTACAAGTGCGGAGGTACCAACGCAAAACTCCTGCGCCGCGCCCTTTACCGGTTGCGATGAGAAACGTCCATCCGTTTCGACCCATTCTCCTGTAATGTAGTGTTTACCTGTCAGCATGTTTATCAGTTCCTTAAAGTAGGTTACGCGCAGCAAGATTGCGCATTAAAGCGGAAGTTCCAAAGGTCCACGGCACGCAATCACCGCATTTGCGGACGTCATTTGTCAACGAGCCAAGGCCTGTGGCTGAGATTTCGACACGATCGCCGACTTTATGCGTGAACCCCTGTCCGGGCATGTCACGATCTTCTGTAGGAGCAAAGAGCGTTCCCAAATAGAGCATGAAACCATCTGGGTATTGGTGGTTTTCGTTGAGCGTCTGGGCCACGATATCTGACGGATCCCGGCTGATTTCGGACATCAGTGATTGGCCTTTGAGGACAAAACTGTCGTTGCCTGTCACCGTCATTGCTAGCTCAGCAGACCGGACATCGGCCATAGAATAGCTGTTGTCAAACAGACGGATAAATGGGCCGATGGAAGCAGAGGCGTTGTTGTCCTTGGCTTTGGACAACAGCAAAGCCGAGCGACCCTCGAAATCCCGCAGGTTTACATCGTTGCCAATTGTTGCCCCTTGAATAGCACCCTTGCTGTTAACAGCCAGAACGATTTCCGGTTCGGGGTTGTTCCAGACTGATTTCGGATGCAGGCCCACTGGCGCACCCCAACCGACCGCAGAGAGGATTTGTGCCTTCGAGAACACCTCAGCATCAGGGCCGATACCCACCTCTAAGTATTGAGACCAGAGCCCTTCCTTGATCAAGGCTTGCTTGACTTTTTCAGCCTCATCAGAGCCCGGTATGATATTCGACAGGCTTGAGCCCATCAGATCGCCGATACGAGATCGGACGGCGTCTGCGGCGTGTGGGTCGCCTGCAGCGCGCTCTTCGATCACCCGTTCAACCATCGACCTTGCAAAGGTGACACCCGCTGCTTTGACCGATTGCAGATCATTGGGTGCGAGTAGGTGTCGCTTGGAAGGATCGCTCTGGGCAGTAATGCTTTCGTCCTCAAGATCGCTTAAGTTTGCAAGCTTCTGGCCCGTGACTCCGTTAACATAGGATTCCGGATCATCCAATTCTAGCAAATCACGCATGGTTGGCGCCTCGCGTGAGGTGATGTCAAAGACTTCTTTGCCGCGCACTACCACAAGAATAGGTCCCAGTTCTGGCACCCAAACCCGGCCAATGAAACAGCCATTAACATTACTCAGTTTCGTATTCGACATATCAAGATATCCAATGCTCACGGTCGCCCAGCACAATATGGATCGACTTGGTTTCCATGTATTCTTCGACACCCATCATGCCGCACTCACGCCCTGTGCCCGAACGCTTGAAGCCGCCCATGGGTTGCTCTGGGCCGCCTATAATCGTTGTATTCACCCAGCACCGGCCGGCCCGCATTTTGCGGATTGCTCCAAGTGCCTTGTCGATGTTTTTGCTCCAAACGGAAGCTGCTAACCCATATTCCGTATCTAGGGCCATCGAGATCGCTTCCTCGACAGTCTCAAACGTCATAACCGACACGACCGGTCCAAAAATTTCATCCCGCGCGATCGTCATCTCAGGGGTGACACCAGAAAAGACCGTGGGTACGATGAATTCCCCGCCTGAGGGTGACGTAGTTTCGCCGCCCGCATCAAGTGTTGCTCCTTCGGACTGTCCTTTTTCAATATAGCCTAGGATTTTGCTGAAGTGCTGCGGAGTGACAATGGCACCCATCTGTGTATCCCGGTCGAGAGGATCGCCAATTTTCACCTTTGAAAGCTTCTCAATCAACTTCGCCTTGAAGTCCTCAGCGATGGAAGCTTCAATAATCAAGCGAGAGCCGGACACACAGCACTGCCCCGCGTTGAAGCACAGTCCAAATGCTACGCCATCCACCGCATCATCCAGATTGGCGTCTGCAAAAACCACCTGTGGGTTCTTTCCACCGAGTTCCAACCCAACTTTTTTAAGGTTTGACTTTGATGCTTCGAGGACGCGTTCCCCAACCGCAGTGGATCCCGTGAATGAAATCATGTCAATATCCAGATGATTAGACATGGCTTCGCCCACAACCGGACCACTGCCAGTCACAACGTTGTAGACCCCTTTCGGCAAGCCCGCCTCATTTAGAATGTCGGCAAAGATCAGGCTAGTTGTTGACGTCATCTCGGAAGGCTTCAAGACCACGGTGCAGCCCGCAGCAAGAATGAACGGCAACCGTTCTGCCAGAACAATAAACGGGAAATTCCATGGCGTGATTAAACCAACAACACCGATTGGCTGCTTTGTGACAAGTCCAATCATCCCCTCTCCATAAGTATTATGAGTTTGACCGCTAACCATTCGAGCCATACCAGCAGCAGCTTCATAATGGTCTGCAGCTGCACTAATTTCAGCTTCCGACTGACTTATTGGCTTTCCTGTTTCCAATGTCTCCCAATAA
Source organism: Gammaproteobacteria bacterium (assembly GCA_002717305.1). Lineage (GTDB taxonomy): Bacteria > Pseudomonadota > Gammaproteobacteria > Pseudomonadales > Litorivicinaceae > HIMB30. The sequence continues at coordinate 6,787 of PBDH01000051.1, forward strand.
GCCATCTCATCCAACCGCTCACGAATTCCCTGTGCGGACTTTATTAAGATGCTCCCGCGCTCTGCACCTGGAGTTTCACCCCATACCATTTCAAAAGCTTGGCGAGCCGCAGAAACCGCAATATCAACATCGGCTGACCCACACAAAGTTACTGAACTTACGATGACCCCATGACCTGGGCTTACGCGGTCAAGACGCTCTCTATCACCTCCTTCTATCCAAATACCATTAATAAAGAAGTTATTCTCACGACTAGTGAGTGGAAGCGCCTGTGTCATTAATTTACCTTTGTTTGGCTAGAGAGAAATCGCTTGATCAGATTACGAAAATTTTTACTGGAGTAGCTGGCCACGGCGACTGCAAGGACGAGTCCGATCACAATCCGCTGCCAATAAGGATTAACGCCGAGTAGATTAAAAGCGTTGGCCATCATGCCAATAATCAGCGCGCCGCAAAGCGTACCAACAATTGTGCCGATACCCCCCATTAGTGAAACGCCTCCTATTGCGGCTGCGGCAATAGCGTCAAGTTCCCAGCCAATTCCTGTTCGCACTGCTTCACCTGATTGCATTCTTGCAACCAACATCAATCCCGCAAACGCGGATAAGAAGCCACTAATGGCGTAAGTCAGTATCTTCACGCGCGCAACATTGATTCCTGCAAGGCGTGCGGCTTCTTCATTACCTCCAACTTGATATATTTGGCGTCCAAGAACAGTATAACGAAGGAAAAATATCGATACTGCACCAGCCAAGAAGAATAGTATTGCAGGGACTGGCAGTCCCAGAACCACACCGTCAGTAAGTAAGAACAACTCGTCGGGTAAAGTTCCAAAGATTGGACGGCTGTCTGAATAAGCCATCGCTATGCCGCGCACGATAGCCATTGTTGACAGCGTCACGATAATTGGTTGAAACTTAAAAGCTGTGACAAAATATCCATTTACAATACCAATAAATATACCAGCCAATAGAGCGATGTGGATACCCACTATTGGTGGTAGTGTGGCGGACAACCCCGCGATTAGCACGGATGATAGTGCGACGATTGAACCAACCGACAAATCAATTCCGCCACCTAATAGAACAAAGCACATACCCAAGGCAACAAAACCCAAAAGAGACGCTTGTTTTAGTATGTTGCTGAGGTTCCCTGGATCTAGGAATGTTGGCGATAAGAGACCAAAGATTAAAGCCATAAGCACTAACACCACAACGAAGGGATACGTCTTGAAGAGCTTTTTCATTACTTATTCCTCCACCGTAATGTTCTTGACGATCCCAAATTCAAGTACGTCAAAACTCCGTTCAATATCGATATCTAGCTCAAAACTACCAGCCTTGATCGCTTCAAGCGTTGCAGTGAAGGTAACCTGCTCGTCGATTTTACCATAGGTCCAAGCACGCCGTCCCCAGAACTCAGTATTCGAGCGGGGGTTAGGCATGGCTTTCAAAAGCTTAAAGCCTTTCCAAAAATTTAAAGCTGTCATAATCGAGAAATCAGACGCTTGATCTCCGTTTGGTTCCAGCGAGATGACCAGATCAAATTGCTCACCCAATTTTACTTTTTTCGGCAGAATAACGCCCTCAGCTTTTACTATCACCGGAGTATTTGCTGGAATGCCACCAGTTTCTGCAGCTTCTGCTGCAGCCTGAAGCTGTTCTAGATATACCTTGCCTTCACGTGTCGCGTCTGTATTTGGGAAATCGGCCTGCAATAGTGCAAAAATTTCCTCAAACTTCTTGCCGTCGCCCGTCTCCTGTAAAAGCACTACATAGTTTCTAAGAATATCAAAGCGAAGATCGTCCGGAACTTTGCCAGATGTTACGTCTTGCAGAAGTGTCGCATAAGATGTTTCCGCAAGCTCTAAACTCCCGCCACCGCGCGCTGAATTCGCAATTCCAATACGTGACAGTAGAGCGTACTCACTATCAGGAAAGCGCTCAATCACCTCCTCGTATAGTGGTATTGCTCGATGGTAGACGCGGGTTAGTTCCAAATTGTTTGCTCGGGTGTAAGGCGCCTTAGCTAAATCGATTTGGAAGAGCGGCGAAACAGTTGAATAAAGTACACCATTCAACAATAATAGTAGCCCCAAAACGACGGTAATAGGCTTAGCCAAATAGCGAATAACATTAAGTGTGGGTAGAAAGTCCCACCATTTCAGGCTAGAGATACCTCGGTCGCTAACCGCCTGTAGCATGACGGCCAAGATAATAATTGCACCCTTCGCAACCTGCTGCCAGGCCGGACCCACGCCAAGCAGATTGAAAAGATTGGCAACGATGCCAATCATTAGTGCGCCAACGAATGCACCCCAGACCGACCCGCTACCACCTCGAATGGATGTGCCCCCTATAACAACAGCCGCAATGGCGTCGAGTTCCCAAAATATACCAGCTTGCCCAGGCTCACCAGATTCCATTCGGCTGGTAAGAACCAGACCCGAGAGCCCTGCAAGTAAAGCACAATATAGGTATGTCTTAAACTTAACGCGGCTCACATTGATTCCAGAAAGCCGCGCAGCCGTCTCGTTAGCGCCAATAGCATAGATCTCTCGACCAAAGACACGCCAACGCATCATATACCAGGTAATCAACGTCACGCCCAAAAAGATGAAAGATGGCACCGGGATACCGAAAAGTACGCCACGTGACAGGACCATAAAAATATCCGGATAGTCAGCGTAAACTGGCTGCCCCCCTGTATAAACTAGTCCACTACCTCGCGCTATGGTCATTAGAACCAACGTAGCCACAAAAGGCTGAAGACCAACCCAGCTTACCAACGCTCCGTTGGCAAACCCGACGGCTAAAGCCACTATTAAAGGTACAGAAAGGAACAGAAAAAAAGGTGCACCCGCAACCCAGAATGTAGCTGCGACCGCACCTGTCAGTGCCGCAACTGATCCGACAGAAAGATCAATGCCTCCACCAATCATTACAACATTCATTCCAATTGCAATGATCCCAATCAGCGATGCTGCCCTGATAACGTTCATGATATTCTCAATCGTCCAAAAATGCTCAGATGCCAGACCGGCAGCTACAATGAGAGCGATTAGGATCACAAAGTTTCCACGTGATACGAAAGTCTTGACAGCTTCCATTATTGTATGGCTCCTGCTTCAGATTTGCCCATGGCATTCAGCATGATCCTATTTAGATCGTAGTTACCACGTTCATAAGTATTAGTAACACGCCCTAGATGTAGGCAAACAATTCGGTCACAAACCCGGATAAGCTCTTCTATGACTGAAGAGATAATGATGACTGAGTTACCCTTCGCGGTAAGATCCCAGATCAAATCGAAAATGGCTTCTTTTGCGCCGATGTCGATACCCCTTGTTGGTTCATCTAGGAGGTAAATATCCGTGCCAGCTCCAAGCAATTTAGCAAGTACCACTTTCTGTTGGTTACCACCACTGAGATTACCCGCAGGTTGTGAAAGACTGGCATATTTTACATAGAGCTTTTCGCATAGGTCTTTGGCCGCAGCTGTCTCTTTCCCTAGGTTTAACCCAAATGGACCAACGTACTCCAAAAGCGAAGGCATAGTGGCGTTATGCGCTATAGGCATTGACAAGACTAAACCTTGCGTTTTGCGGTCTTCTGGCGCCAGTCCAAGACCTTGATCCAAAGCCTTGCGAGGAGAGGAAAGATATGCTGCTGATCCATTTATTTCTATTGAGCCCCTGTCCAGTTTGTCAGCCCCATAAATGGCACGCATCAGTTCCGTGCGACCCGAACCCATGAGCCCAGCAATACCAAGGACTTCACCACGGTGCAGGGTAAGATCTACATTGTTGATATAAGGTGCTCTAGTTAATCCACGAGCCTTGAGAACCAATTCGTCCGATTTAACCATATGGCGGCGACTATCAACATAATTATCGACAGTGCGGCCCAACATCATTTCTACTAGACCAGCCTCGTCGATCTGCTTTATATCGGAAGCACCAACGTAATTCCCGTCCCGCAGGACTACGAGCCTGTCACAGATCTCAAAAATCTCATGTAAATGGTGCGTTATCAGTATGACTGCAATTCCTTCCGCTTTGAGCGAACGTACTAGGTCGAAGAGGTTAGCGACTTCGTCTTTAGATAAGGATGCCGTCGGTTCGTCCATAATCAAGAGACGAGATTTTCGACTCATTGATTTAGCGATCTCTATCAACTGTTGTTCTGCCACACTTAACTCCCCAGCTTTCGCATCGAGAGATGGCGCCGACCCAAGACGTGACAGGATCCCCTTTGCCTCTTTTCGCATAGCATTCCAATCGAGGAAGATTCCTTTTTTTTTGAGGTGTCCCAGAAAAACATTTTCCACAACAGACAATTCCGGCACGATCATCAATTCTTGATAGATAGTACAAATTCCTCTTCTCTGTGCATCTAAAGGCCCATCAAATTCCACAGAATTACCGTCTAAATACAACTCCCCCTCATTGGGCTCAATTGCCCCTGCCAAGATTTTCATGAGCGTCGATTTGCCAGCACCATTTTCGCCAACCACTGCCACAACTTCTCCGGCGTCGATGCTGAAATCAACACTGGTAAGAGCTTTTACACCCGGATAGAACTTACTTACGTGCCTTGCCTCAAGAAGCATATTCACTCACCCTAATCCCACTGCACCCCTTTGGCTTAGCTCCTCTTGTTCTGTCCGGCTGAAACCTAGATCCGTCAAAACTTCACTTGTCTGTGCCCCAAGCTTCTGAGGTGCCAGCGTGATTGCGGCAGTTTCTCCATCATAGCGAACCGGGTTTGCCACGAGAGTAATTTCTTCGCCCGTCCAAGCTTTGACCTTTACCAAATCGCCATTGTGCAACTGCTGTGGGTCTTCGGCGAGATCTTCGTAATCGTTCACCTGCGTGAACCAAATGCTTTTAGATTCAAATATTTCAGCCCATTTTTCAAAAGTTTTCTCTTTGAGTTTGTCGGCAAAGAACTTAGATATTTCGTCGCGCCGCGCGTAAGCCTCATTTTGTTCAGCCTGAAATTCTCCCGCCGCGCCGATCGCCTCCATCATCAATGGTAGGTTTCCAAGAGAGAGGCCTATATACCGATCGGCAGTCTCGTAAATTCCATAAGGAGCTTCGTGATACCAACTGCCTACATGGCTAGGTTGCTGCGAACACTCTGGCTTATTCCCATTGAAGTAGCACACCAAAGATTCTGCTTGCAAATTCAGCGCCGCTGAGAAAAGATTGACATCGACCCGTCCACCCTTGCCAGTCCGACCCTTCTTAACAAGAGCACCTAAGATACCAGCAGCGAAAATCATTGCACCGTGATGGTCAATAGCAGAAGTACCAACCAAACGCGGAACTTCGCCTTCCTTACTCGTGATCCACGCTAGTCCCGACAAAGATTGCGCAATCATATCTTGTCCAGGTCGGTTGACGTACGGCCCATCTGGTCCAAAGCCACTAGCAGAAGCAAATATTACATTGGGGTTCAATTCTTTAAGCGTTTCGTACCCAATGCCCAACTTATCCATGACACCTGGGCGGAAATTTTCTGCTACTACATCAGCACTCATCACAAGCTTCTTTGCAATATCAAGTGCGTCAGGGTCTTTCAGATCCAAGCAAACGCTTTTCTTATTGCGATTTGCCACTAGTTCAAGGGTGGTTTCACCGCCTGCTTTTTTGGCATCGGAACCTCCCCAATGTCGCTGAAAAGCCCCTTTGATTGGCTCAATCATGATTACCTCTGCACCGAGATCAGCAAGAAACTGAATTCCGAGAGGCCCCATGAGAAAGTGATTGAAGCTGACTATACGGATGCCATCGAGTTGCATATTCTAGTTTCCTATTCTTATTCTCAGTTATTACTCGTCTTTAAAATTCGGCTTTCTTTTTTCAAAAAATGCTGCCAGGCCTTCCTTTTGATCATTACTTAAAAAGGCCGATTTAATGTTTTGACGCTCACGCTTGAGGCCCGAAGATAAAGGCAGCTCATACGCAGAGTTGACGGCATCTTTAGCATAACCTAATGCCTTTCCGGAATGACGCGCAATTAATTGAGCGACTTCTTTAGCTCGAGTTTCATAGTGTTCGTGATCAATAACCTCCGATACAAGACCAAGAGATAAAGCAGTATCTGCATCCACTGGCTCACCTGTCAATATCATTTTCATTGCTGCATACTTCCCAACAAGCCGACACAACCTTTGAGTAGCTCCATCGCCTGGTATATGTCCCAACTTTATTTCAGGCTGTCCAAATATTGCATTCGCAGAAGCAATTACAACATCGCATAGCATCACTAATTCGTGACCACCGCCAAAGCAAACACCAGATACTGCTGCAACGATTGGAATATGAGTTGCCTCAATGACGGCCCAGTTCTCCATCCGTTTTTTATTCTGGATCGCGCTTATACCATCTTGTTGGACTTCTTTGATATCAGACCCCGCAGAAAAGCAGTTGGGGCCGCCTGTCAGAATTATGCACCTTATATGTCCGTTTGCCTCAGCAGCCAACACTTCGTTAGCGAGGGACTGCAACATAAGATTGTTTATAGCGTTTCGTTTTGAAGGCCGGTTTAGTCTCAAACTCACGACATGATCAGACAAACTGGTACTTATCACAGTAGTTTCAACTGTATCAATCATGACAACCTTCCGAGGAGTTCTATAAGTTAATAGGCCCCCACAGTCTAGGTGGAGGCCTATAATTTATATGCTCTTAACGAACATATTGAGAGTTTGGATCGTAAAAGTCATCCACGTTATCAGCAGTAATCACAGGAGTTTCAGTGATAATACGCTTTGGAACGGCTTCTCCTTTGAGAACGCGTACTGCCATGTCAAGGCCAAGCGCTCCACCAGTTGCATAGATCGCTGTTGCCTGCAGCCAACCCTCTTTGATGGCTTCAAAAGCTTCGCGCTGCCCGTCGACGCCAACTAAGAACACATCCCCGGGTTTGTACCCCGCCTCTTTTAGCACGTTGATTGCTCCAAGAATCATGGGGTCGTTGTGGGCGTAAATAACCTGAAACTGGCCTTTATATTTTGTGAGCCAGTCTTCCATAATTGGAATAGCAGGTGCTAGGTCATAATTTGCAGGCTGGGCGTCAAGACGTGTTGCTCCACCTTCAATTTGCGCTGTGAAACCTTCGTGACGTTGGATTGTAGGCGTAGCGCCGGGAATACCTTCTAGCTCGAGATAATTGAAGTTTGCTGGAGCGTTGGCCTTGGTATATTTTCCAAGCTCGTCGCCAATTTGTAGATTATTTCCGCCGATGAAAACGTTATAGTCTTCACCAACAATCTCCCGATCAAGCACAACCAACGGAATGCCCGCTGCTTTTATCGCTTCGACAGCCGGCACCAAAGCCTGAGCTTCCCGTGGGCTCATCATTATAAGGTCCACACCCCGCGAAATCAAATCTTCAACATCAGCAATCTGCTTCTCATTCGAGCCCCCTGCATCAGTGTAGATGAATTCTTTGATATCGGGATATGTAGCAGCTTGAGCTTCAGCCGATGTAACCATGTACGCACGCCACGGGTGATCCATAGTATCTTGACTAAAACCAATCGTCCAGCCACCATGACCGTCTGCAGTTGCTGACCCCGCAACAAAGCTTAGACCCAGCGCTGCGGTCGAAAATAAGGCCATTATTTTTCGTCTATTAATCATTTTTCCTTTTCTCCCTTGCATATTTAATTTTACACCTTGTCATTCTGCTTGCAAAACGCAAAAAATAAATTGGCTCGTACTAACCTCTAGCAGTAAAATAATCACTAGAATCGACAAGATTGTATAATCCTAGCAATTCACAAAGACTAGTCAACTTGTNTACTAAACATTTACTAAATTTTANAAAAAATCTTGTGCATTAATAAATAAATTTTGCACTGACTNAAAGAAAAAAATGGGATCTCTNAAATACACCNNGCTTTATTNATACATCAAAAGATGTTGAATATATTTTTCTANTTTTTGTTTACTAAATGTNTTGCAACTCCTATTTACTATTCCTATACTTTNTGTGATTTTTTACTACAGGAGATGAGATCGAGATGTATGATTACATTATTGTTGGCGCAGGCTCTGCTGGTTGCGTATTGGCAAACAGATTATCAGCAGATCCAGACAATAACGTTCTACTACTGGAAGCGGGCGGTCCCGATAATGATCCGATGATCCACATGCCGGGCGGCTTTGCTAAACTCCAAAAACCAAGCGTTAACTACTGTTACAAGACTGCCCCACAGAAACATTTGAATAATCGTGAACTTTGGTGTCCCCTCGGAAAAACCCTTGGAGGGTCTAGTTCCATCAACGGTATGATTTATATAAGGGGACAAAAGGAAGACTACGACAGTTGGGCTGAGGCTGGTAACGTGGGATGGTCTTATGAAAACGTCCTGCCTTACTTCCGTCGCGCAGAGAACAACAATACAATTGCAGACGAATACCATGGAACAGATGGGCCGCTGCGAGTATCTAACCAACGTTCACCGCATATAATCTGTAAGGACTATATTAGAGCCGCACAGCAAGCAGGTCATAAATTGAATCCAGATTTCAATGGGGATGATCAGCTTGGAACCGGCCTCTATCAAGTGACACAACATGAAGGTCGCCGTGCCTCCGCTGCAGTATGTTACTTACATCCTGCAATGAATAGGCCAAATCTGACGGTCATTACAAAAGCACAGACCAAGAAGATAGTTCTAGAGAGCCGCCGTGCCGTCGGTGTGGAGTACATCAGGAATGGAAAAGTTGAGTCTGTTAGGTGTGAGCGTGAAGTTTTGGTCACTTCTGGCTCAATCAACACAGCTAAACTGCTTCTGCTATCGGGTATAGGACCAACAGACGAGTTAAAAGACCACGGTATTGAAATGCAGTATCACATGGACGGTGTAGGTAAAAACTTCCAAGATCACCTTAACACTTATGTTGTTTGCGATCTGAACAAGCCGATTTCGTATGATGGTCAACACAAGTTCCCAAAAAACATAAAGCATGGGATACAATACGCCCTTTACAAAACTGGAGCTCCAACATCGCCCGTTGCAGAGGGCGGCTGTTTTATAGATGTGCACGGCACAGGGCGCGCCGACCTTCAGACGCATATCCTTCCAGCTTATGTTGTAAATGGCGCACGGACATTTGTCCCTGGTCACGGATTGACCATTAACACATGTCATATGCGCCCAACAAGCCGAGGCGAAGTGACGCTGCGCTCTGCAAGGCTCGAGGATTCGCCCTTAATAGACGCGAATTTCCACGACACCGAATTTGATCGAGATATGTCTGTAAAGGCTGTTCGCCAAGTACGAGAAATTATAGCTCAACCAGCCATTGCCCAACATATTAAGCGAGAGCGATATCCAAGTAAAGATGCTACTACACCGGAGCAGATACTAGAATATGCCCGTGAGTTTGCTTCGGTAGACTATCATCCTGTAGGAACCTGCAAGATGGGTACAGATGATATGGCGGTGGTTGATCCAGAACTCAAGATACATGGGTTGGAAGGGCTCCGTGTATGCGATAATTCTATTATGCCCTATCTCAACAGTGGCAATACTAACGCGCCTGCAATAATGATTGGTGAAAAAGCAGCTGCCATGATTTTAGGAGAACCTCCCTTGTATCAGGAAGTTCCAAAAAGAACGTACTATCCAGCCAAAAAGATGGCTTGAAGGGACGTTCAGCATGGTGGAGACTAAGAAGGTAACTATTAGGGACGTTGCCGCGATGGCGGGTGTTTCTCCAGCGACTGTATCACTTGTGGTTCAAGGAAAAGGTAACCTAAAAGATGAAACCCGCAAAGCCGTCATACAAACGATTGAAGCCTCGGGATATACGCGGAAAATACCTGCTCCACGTAATTCCAAAGGGGCTCAATTTGCGCTTGTTGTCGACGACATAGCAAATCCTTATTTCCACGAGCTTTACGAAGGCCTCGATAAAGTGCTCGTTGAGGCAGGTGCGTATATATCATTACTATCTTCACATGACTCTGTTTCCAGACAAAGCAGCCTTCTGACTGATCTTTGGAATTCTGACATATCGGGCGTTGTACTAGTTCCTGCAACCGGTACGATGCACACCGATCTTGAGGTTTTTGAGAACCGTCGGAGACCGCTATTTATGGCAGTCCGCCGTATAGGGAAAACACCATTCGATTACGTTGGTGCAAGTCCAATGGTGGGTATGCAATTAGCAACGGAGCACTTAATTTCGCTTGGTCATAAAAAAATCGGGTTCATTGGCGGATATCAAAAAAACTTTGCTTACTCTGAGCGTTATGCTGGATTTGCCTCCTCAATGATGAGTCATGAGTTACATCTTGATCCGGTGAATATTATTAACGGCGGCTCGTCCCGAGAGTTCGGTCGTTTATCGGTTAACAGTCTTTTGGCTGACAAAGGACGTCCTAGCGCACTTATCGCTTATAATGACCTAGTTGCCATTGGGATAATGGATGCCCTTCGAGCAGCTGGCTTGCAAGTCGGAAAGGACATTGCAGTTATCGGATATGACGACATCCCCGAGGCTGCAAACCAACCTGTGCCGCTTACATCTGTGGCAACGCCCGCCTCAAAACTAGGCGAGATGGTAGGCCAGGCACTGCAAAGCTGGTCATTTGATAGAACCTATGCAGCCAACCCGTTGGATATTACCTATCCACCACGGTTGATAATACGAGAAAGCTGCGGAGGCGCTTAAAATGACTGATTTGGCACCTGGTAAATGGCTGAACGAGCCTCTAGATTGGGGAATTAAGAATGGTAAATTAAATGTTACCACCGGCGATAAAACTGATTTTTGGCGACACACGCATTATGGGTTTGTTCGCGACAGTGGCCATTTTTGGCAACTTCCTGCGCCAAAAACTTTTACCGCTTCTCTAACTTTTCAGGGCGACTATGAAACACTGTACGATCAAGCGGGGTTAATGCTACGGGTGGACGAGAAAAACTGGCTTAAGTGCGGTATCGAGCACTCAGACGGCATGACCAACTTTTCAATTGTGGTGACCCGTGACAACTCAGATTGGTCTGTAATTGGCCAGCCCTTGATCTCTGGACCGCAAACGCTCCGTGTAACGGCACAAAACGATGCGATCGTTGCACATTTCCTCGGTCAGGACGGCACATGGAACCTAATGCGTGTTGCAGATTTCCCTTTGACTAAAACTACAACTATTGGTCCAATGGCCTGCTCACCAGAACGGTCTGGGTTCAAAGCACGTTTCCAAGATCTCAAAATTACGCCTCCAATCCAAAACCCTTTACACGGATGAGAAAGGAAAGACAAAAATGACCGAAACATTGAGCCCTCACATCAGAAGTGCACTTGATCTTATTGCCAAGAAAACTCTGGAAGACGAAACTACAATTGGTGCAGCATTTCCCTATGTGACCCACCCCGACGGTTCTTGGGATACAATGTCGGTAAGTGTCTCAGCTGGCTATGCCGGTGAAGCTTGGAGCCACGGAAACTGGTTTTGTGGGTTCTGGGTTGGTTTGTTACTGACAAGCTACCTGCACACTGGCGACGAAAAGTATCTCAAACTCGCTGCTGATCGTATGGTCCTTGTGGAAGAGCGCGCAGGTGACGGCAATACGCATGATATCGGGTTTATCTTCTTGAGCTCTGCAATGCCCTTCTACCGGATCACGGGGGATGAGCGCCACCGAGCAACAGCATTGCGTGCGGCTGAAAAACTGCGTTCTCGCCTGGTCGTCACGGACCGTGGCTCTTATGTTTCGTCCTGGGGACCAATGACGGACCCACGGGGACGTGCTGCGTCTGCTATCGACACAATGGCAAACATTCCTCTGCTTTACTGGGCTAGTAAAGAGGCGGACGACGCAAGTTTCCGGCTTTCTGCGGAGGAGCACGCTAAAATGACGATGTTGTCGTTCAACCGTGACGACAACACGCAGTTTCACGCTGTGGAATACGACACTGCAACAGGTGACCGTATGCGTGGCTATACCTACCAAGGCGCGCATGACGATAGCTATTGGTCACGCGGCACCGGCTGGGCCGTTATGGGGCTGGCTGTGACCGCGGCCAACTCCGGGAATGTCGATTATCTCAATCAGGCGATTGCGATTTCCGAGAAATGGTTCGGAGCTCTTGGTGATAAGGCAGTTCCGCCTTACGATTATGATGCCACCGGCGACGACGTTCCAGAAGATTCCGCCGCAAGCGCCATCATGGCTGGAGGTCTGCTGGACCTTGCTGATTTACACCCTGACGAAACCGTTGCCACCCATTGGCGTGGAAAGGCTGAACTCCTGATCAAAGGGCTTTGTGACGGCTATCTTGCCACCGAAGACGGACATCGTGGCATTCTGAAACATGGCTGTTACTCCGAACCACATAAGATCGGCCCGGACGCAGCGGTGATGTTTGGTGACTACTTCTTTGCCGAGGCTCTTAATCGGATAGCGTTCCCCGGCAAGTTTATCGAAAAGTATGAAAAGTTGGGGTAAAGCATCAAATGGATGATAATCCACCTACGAGCCAACGGACCGTAAAATGACCAAGATCGTGCTAGTAGGTGCAGGCAGCCTTCAGTTCGGGACCGGAATTTTGGGAGATATTTTCTCCTCATCCGTACTGGATGGTGCGGAAATTGTGTTGAATGACATCAACAAAAAAGCTGCCGATCGAATGATGCATGTGGCACAGGACTACATCAGTTCAAACTATCTAACTCATAAAATTATCGAGGAGGCAAATCTTTTGACCGCGCTACGCGGTGCAAAGTTTGTTGTAATTTCAATAGAGGTTGGCGACCGCTTTAAACTTTGGGATATGGATTGGCGTATTCCTCAGCAATATGGTATACAACAGGTCTATGGCGAAAACGGCGGTCCTGGGGGCTTGTTCCACAGCTTGCGCATTATTCCACCGATCCTGGAAATCTGTCAGAAGATTGTCAACGTTGCGCCAGAAGCGACTGTTTTCAACTATTCTAACCCAATGAGTCGAATTTGTACGACCGTACATCGCAAATTCCCTGAACTAAAATTCATCGGAATGTGCCATGAGATCGCATCATTAGAACGCCATTTGCCGCCCATGTTGGAACAACCTCGTGCGAATATTAAATACCGCGCAGCGGGTTTGAACCACTTTTCCATTTTGAACGATGTGACCTATGTTGACACGGGTGCAGACGCATATCCTGATGTACGCGCAAGGGCGGAAGACTATTTCAGTCAAATGCCAGGGTATTCCGAAATTCTAACTACGTCTCGTAAAACAGGCAAAGCGGTCGAAACCGAAGGCTGGATGAACATTGACACATCCCATATCACCAATGTGCGCCCATGGTCAGACCGGTGGTTGTTCCGCGATATCTTAGAACGTTTTGGGTATCTCCCAATCACTTATGACAGTCACTTTGGCGAATACATTCAATGGGCACATGATGCGTCTGACCACCGCGGCATTCTGGATTTTTACACTTACTACCGCAATTATCTGGGCAAGGTAGCTCCAACCATTAAGGCAGAATTGCATGAACGCGTTGTGCCAATTATGGAGGGTATCCTGACCGACAGTGGATATGAAGAAGCGGCTGTGAATATTCCAAATAAAGGCTACATCAAAGATTTACCGGATTGGATCGTTGTAGAAGTGCCCGCAGACGTTACCGCAAAAGGCGTTCAAGGCATCGAAATGAACCTACCTAAAGGAATCAAAGGTCTGCTGACCAATCAAATCGGAATTCACGACATGACTGCCGAAGCGATCTTGAATCAAAGCCGTGACTTTGTGATTCAAGCGATGCTGATAGATCCGGTCGTAACCGTGTCCAAAGGCATCCCTGATCTAGTGGACAATATGATTTCAGAACAAAGTCCTTGGTTAGACTACCTAAGATAGAATACCCAGCCCCCCGCTCTGGGACGCTGGTTTGGTTTTGGCGGTGGCCCTACCCCACGCACCTTCTCTCGACGTGGGCTTTGAGCCCCTCCGAGAGTGCGACCAGACTTACGAGATAAAGTATAGACGACTTTTATTTTTAATATCTGCTATCTTTAAAATCCACCCTCGGCAAATCACCGGCTGAGGTTTAGCGGTAATTATAGCTGAAATGAGAGCTGATGTCGGGCATCAGTCGCACAACGCTGTTATAAACCCCTGAAATTGCGCAGGAATATCGACAGAAATACCGGTAACAGAGATAGTAAGGATATGGTGGCGG
>PBDH01000049.1 GCA_002717305.1 Gammaproteobacteria bacterium
ATGCCTCACTTTTCATCCCAGCCAACATTAGCCGCTGAATAGATTAAAGGGGGATATATGCCAATCATCCGTGTTGAAATGTTTGAAGGTCGTGATCGTGATCAAAAGCGCAAAATCATTAGGGAGGTCACGGATGGGTTTTGCCGTGCCACAGGAGCAAGTCCTGAGTCTGTTAATGTGATTCTTACAGATGTTAGCCAAGATGAGTGGGGGCGCGGGGGTATCGCTTTTGCTGATCGCGACAAAAGCTGATGGCCAAACCGGCCTCTATTCCATGTGCTTGTTCTGTTCAAGGGGAGGGGCCGCCATTATTTCTGATCCATGGGATTGGTGCGGCACGCAATGCTTGGGCGAAACTCATGCCGATTTTGACGCCATTTTTCACAGTAGTGACTTATGATCTGCGTGGTCATGGAGAATCGCCTTTGCCTGATGGGGAATTTGGCCTTGATGATTTAGTCGAAGACCTTGAATATATCAGACAAAAAACTGGCTTTGAAAAGGCGCATTTTGCCGGTCACTCCCTGGGCGGCATGATTGGTCCTGCCTATGCAAGAGCATATCCTGATCATGTGCTGTCTTTAGGGTTGCTTTCAACCGCGGCGTTCAGAACGCCAGATGATTGCGCCAGGGTAATGGCGGTTGTTAAAGCCATGGAAGATCGCGGTATTCCAAATGTGCTGGAAACATTAACGGATCGCTGGTTTACGGACAATTTTATTAAAAATCACCCTGATATTGTGCGCCGCCGTCTTGATCAAGTAATCGGCACTAATGCTGACGTTTTTCTGAACGTCTTTCAGATATATGCAACTACAGAAATGTCACCATGGCTGGGTGAAATCAGGGTTCCATCGCTGGTGCTCACAGGTGAATTTGATGGCGGTTGTCCCCCGCGTCTCAATCAAGAAATTGCTAATGCCCTTGATGAGGCTGAATTGGTGATCCTGCATGATTTTAAGCATTCGCTTTTGCTCGAAGCTGGCGAGATCGTGGCAGAAGAGATCAAGGACTTTATTTTGGGTCTAAACGATTGATAGGGGCATCGCCTTAATGATGAATGCAGTAACCGTTGCACTCAAGAAATGGCTGATTTTAGCCTGTCTGACTATTTTAAAAGCTTTCTTTTTGAGAAGGTTTAGTGACATCATAGTGCAAAATATGTCACCAACGCGAGGTATGAAAATTTATTTGTCTGAAAGCTAAAATGGCAGTGGCGTCCATTCTTTTTGCACCTCTGCCAAATAAGAAGCTGATGTTTGATTGGTCACTAGATACTTTTTAGTTGTGCAATATTAGTGTTATTCGCTAACATATATAATACTAATTTTCTTTTCTAATATGAATACGGATTTTTATTATTGTCAGGAAAGCAATATTAAATTCAATGGTAAAGAGTAACTTTGAAAAGCTAATTCGTGATATTCCTTCTCTAGGATGGTTCCCAAGAGCAGAACTATTTTCAGGTCCAACAATTTTGGAGCCATTGGAAAATTTAAGCATTAATCTTGGTGTGAATTTATTTATAAAGCGTGATGATACCTTGCCGTTAGCCATGGGCGGAAACAAAGTGAGACAGCTGGAATACTATCTTGGTGAGGCTATTAATCAAAAGGCAGATACAATTCTTATAACGGGCTCAGTTCAGTCAAATTTTGCTAGGCTTTGTGCTGCGGCAGCGCGAAAATTTGGAATGAAGCCAATTGTACAGTTGGAGAAACGTGTTCCAAAAAGTAACTTAGAGTACAATAGATCTGGTAATGTATTACTCCTAAAAATGTTAGGGGCAAAAATCGTTTATTTTTCTGAAGGGGAAAACGAGAAACAGGCCGACGAAAATCTGAATATTATTGCTGGTAAATTAAGAAAAGATGGTGCTAACCCTTATATAATACATTTGGGTATAGATTATCGCCCTTTAGGAGCTTTAGGTTACACTGCTGCTGCTGTTGAGACTATTCAGCAGGCTAATGAGGTCAAATTAGAAATAGATCACATTGTACTACCCACTGGAAGTGCACTTACACACTCAGGGTTTTTAGCTGGAACAAGTATAATGAAACATCCTGCCACGATACATGGTATTTGCGTGCGGCGTGCCTCATCATTACAAACAGAAAGAGTATTGCGCAGAACTAATGAAGTTGGTGAGCTTTTAGGTTACCCAAATCTTGTCGGAGTTGATGCCGTAAATACAGATGATACTTGCTTGCCCCCCGGTTATGGGCGTTTAAACAATTATGTTTCGGAGGCTATTAAAATGTCTGCCTTAGAAGAGGGAATAATTCTGGACCCTGTTTATTCTGGTAAAGCTTTGGCAGGATTAATCCATTTAATAAGAAGTAGAGTAATACCATCAGGTCAAAATGTCCTGTTTTTACATACTGGTGGCGTGCCTGCGAATTTTGGTTATCAGAGTGAATTAGAGCCGCTGTACGGCTTATCTGAAAATAACCTGCGTGTTGGGGGTTTAAGTCCCTCCTCCAGTTCCAACCCTCTCCAGCAATAACGTTCATGCACACTTAATCTATCACGATAGGCAAACCCTTTTTTAGATTGGGCGATAGTTGTGAGTGGCATAAGTGTTGCTTGCATATAAGTAAGAAAAAAAGTTATTTTGCAACTAAAACAAACAATCTTTCAAGGCGTGTTCTTATAGTTTTAGTTCAAACTCAGTTCAGTCAGTTTAAAAAACCCTCTTCAAAGGAGGTTACCAAACTCTTTTAAAATAGGAAATTTACTATGACATATTACGTGGGAGTAGATATTGGTGGTACATTTACCGATTTTGTTTCATTCAATATCGAAAACAATAGTATCACCGCTTGGAAAAATCCTAGCACGCCAGCAGATCCATTTGATGGGGTGATGAACGGTTTGCGCAATATGCGAGATTTGGGTGCTGTATCACGGTTGCGGTTAGGTACAACTATTGCCACTAATGCGATCTTGCAGCGTAGCGGAGCAAAAGTAGCCTATATAACAACGAAGGGCTTCAGAGACATTCCGTTTATTCAACACGGAAATAGAAAGTCACATTATGATATGACCTGGATCAAGGCCAAACCCCTAGCCATGCGGCGACACTGCTATGAACTGGATGAGCGGCTTGATAAGAACGGCGATGTTGTAACACCCTTAAATGATAATGAAGTGCGTGCCCTGGCTCGTAAAATTGGGAATGAAGGCGAAGTTGAGGCAGTCGCAGTTAACTTTCTATTCTCTTATATTAATCCGTCACATGAGCTGCGTGTGAAAAAAATTTTTGCTGAAGAATTGCCCAATATGCCACTATCCATTTCCTACGAAGTATTGCCTAAATGGAAGGAATATGAGCGCGCATCCACTACTCTGGCTGACGCGTATGTCAAACCACTTGTCGCCAAAAGTTTTGAATCTATGAAACAGAGATTTGCGACTGTTGGGTTGAATGATCGTGTTGCAGTCATGAAATCTAATGGTGGCGAAAGNTCATTTTCTGGAGCGGCAGCTCAACCAATTCAGATGACAGTCTCAGGCCCAACTGGTGGTGTTGTAGCGTCCCGAGCTATGTCAAAGNTAATTAGCGAGCCAAATATTGTGACCTTCGATATGGGNGGCACGAGCACAGATTGCGCTACTATTATTAANGGTGAAGAGAAGTTTACAACCAACTTTCAGATTGAATGGGGGCTACCTATCCAGGTACCAATGATTGACGTCCGCTCAATTGGTGCTGGCGGTGGGTCAATCGCCTGGGTCGATAAGGGAGATTTGTTGCAGGTTGGNCCACAAAGTGCTGGTGCAGACCCTGCACCAGCCTGCTATGGNCGTGGTGGAACTGAACCAACNGTAACGGATGCTAATCTCGTTTTAGGAAGACTCAAGCCTGAGGAATTTCTAGGTGGAGAGATGAATGTTGATCTTGAGCTTGCCCGTAAGGCTGTTGAAACTGTTGCTAAAAAGCTTAAGATGGGGGTGGAAGAGACAGCAAATGCTATNGTTCAGATAGCTAACAATTCTATGGTTGGGGCTCTGCGTTCAGTATTATTAGAAAAAGGTCATGACCCGAGAGAGTTTACTTTGCTTGGTTTCGGAGGTGCAGGACCATTGCATATCTGTGACTTAATGGAGCTTGAGGGAATTCCCCGTGGCATTGTTCCTATACATCCCGGTCAATTTTCGGCACTTGGTTTTGTAATGACTGACGCAAGGACTGATAAACAAAGAACCATCCANCAGACTTCTTTGAATTTCGACATTGTTACNGCAAATAAGATGATGGAAGAGCTTGTAGAATTGGCCGTCAATGAATTGAGGGCCCAAGGCTACACGCAGGCCCTCGAANTTTATCGCAACATTGACCTGNGCTATTTTGGTCAAAACTANGAATTGCAAATACCTTTNACAGCGGAAAAATTTGACGAGAAATCATTAGAGAACCTCTGGAAACAATATCATGAAGTACATGACTCCCGTTTTAATTTTTATATTCCAGGCGAAACAATCGAAATGGTGAANTTGTCGATTTCCGTTGTTGCTCCAACTCCGAAGCCAAAGCTGGCCAAAATTATGAAAGGTACCGGCTCTCCAGTTTTGATGGACGAACGNAAAATCTGGTTTGACAAAACCTTTTTGGAGTCCAAAGTTTACGATCGTTCTGATATGCTTGGGGGTATGTTTGTGGATGGCCCAGCCATNATCCGTGAGGCCTCAGCGACAACAGTTTTACGCCCTGGTTACGCAGCGCAAGCCGACGCTTATGGAAACCTTATTTTAAATAAAAAAGGAGGCTGATTCATATGGATCCTATTATGATGAAAATTCTCGACTCAAGCATGGTTTCTGTTTGTAGAGAAATGGGCATCACTCTGATGCAAACCTCATANTCCACAATTTTTAACGAGGCGCTCGACTTTAGTTGTGCGATTGCCAANACAGACGGAGATATGATTGCATGTGCTGAGTTTTGTCCGGCACAAATTGGGGGTATGCCTCTGATGGCGAAATCAATAATCAAAGAAATCCCGCTGGATGAGATAGATGAAGGTGACGTGCTTTTGCATAATGATCCATACAGGGGCGGACTACATACTCCTGAGCACACATTCTTCAAACCTATCTTTTGCGAAGGAANNTTACGTGGTTTTGCTGTATCCATAGGTCATATCGCCGAAGTNGGCGGAATGGTACCTGGAGGCTTCCCGGGGGAGGCAACTGAAATCTTTCATGAAGGGTTGAGGNTGCCGCCAATTAAGATTGTGAAGCGCGGCGTAATGAACGATGATGTCTGGAAAATTATTTTGGCCAATGTCCGTACACCGCGTTACAATTATGGTGATTTGAGAGCTTTGATCAGTGCTGTTGATCTAGGTGTGGCGCAAATGACTAGACTTTATGATAAGTATGGNGCTGATGTAGTTGATCAGACCTCTAAAGACTTAATGGATTATTCAGAGCGGCGTATGCGTGCCGAAATTGAAAAGATTCCTNATGGTATCTATGCGTTTGAAGATCTAGTTGAAGACGATGGGATTGAAGACAGACAATATAAGATAGCAGTCGAAGTTCATAAAACAGGTAGCANTATAATTGCCGATTATACTGGCAGCTCGAGTCAAGCCAAAGGACCGATTAATGCGACACTCGGCGTTACAATGTCAGCTACTTATAATGCGATGTTGCATATGACGGACCCCGACATTCCAAAAAATTCTGGGTGTTTCCGCCCTATTCGGGTGATTGCTCCNCCAACTACTGTGGTAAATGTGGATTTTCCTGCGCCTGAGGTTGGCGGTAATACTGAAACACACCCGCGTATCGCCGGAACTGTTATTGGTGCGTTAGCAGGAGTTATACCCCACTTGTCTATGGCTGCAGAAGGATGTACTCATTGTAATTTTGTATTTGGCGGTGTGCATGCGACTTCCAAGGAGTTTTTTGCCTGTTATGATATCGAAGTTGTGGGGTGGGGTGGCCGCAGTTTTGCTGACGGTAACGATGCATGTGACTCTATTAATGGAAATTGCAGAGTCACCCCAGTAGAAGTATTNGAGGTGCGGTATCCGTGGCGGGTTAAGGAATGGGCGTTTCGTGAAGATTCAGGCGGCCCAGGCCAATTCCGTGGTGGGGTAGGCTATACCAAGAATTTAGAGTGNCTGAATGATGAAATTATCATTTCCCAAATGACTGATCGACACAAAACTTATCCCTGGGGCCTTGAAGGAGGACTACCTGGTGATAATGGTGCGACTTTGTTCAAACTGGGNGGTAAAGGAAACTGGAAAGATGCGGTTCAGCTTTATGACAAAGCGTCCCCAAGTAAATACTCAAATATTTCTATCAAGAAGGGCGATCTTGTTAGCTTAGTAATGCCTGCTGGTGGCGGATATGGTGATCCAAAAGAAAGGTCACGTGAGGCTGTAAAACATGATGTCGCAGAGGGCTATGTGAGCAGAAAAGCAGCAAAAAATATATATGGATTGTAGGAGGGTAGNATGAAATTTTCTGGCAATGGTCTTTACATTGAAAAATATGTNAAATGNATTAATTGCGGTGTCATTATTTACGAAACAGATCTTCCAAAGTCTGTAGATGTGGATGGCAAAATCTATTGTGGTAAATGGTGTGTGNATTGGGCTGAAAGTCGAGCAGAACGAAAGGAAACAAAAAGTGTATAATTGTGNCGGAAGCGCCGTCCGTGTCAGTTAACTATCTGTAATCAAATATTTTTAAGTATNTGAAACAGNGGAATCATATTNAGCGTTTCGGTANTTCAAGCCACTCCCCCGTTACCAAAAAACTAGCAGTATAATCAGCTATTTAATAAATCGGGTCATAACTCGATTAATGTTTAAANACTTTATGAAGCAGCATATTGTGTCAATTTGTATGTGATCAATGTGAGATNGGACTAACTAAGGTNGTCTCGGTTCAATTTTTGAATTGATTACGAACTAGAGAGTTTGAATTATGGTCTGCGATGCCAAGTTNTGATTCCNANACCTCACTAAAAGATCAGCNCTTTATTTAGTTGGAAAATTTAAATGATCTCAACGGATAACGATGAATTAATTACACCAGAATAATGGCCACTCCAAATTTCTCCAACGCGCAGGGGCTTTGCGTCGGTTAGAGTACCAGTTGTAACGATGTCACCAGCCTTTATCGGCACTTCAGATGGTTCATCAAATATTCCATCTAGCAAGTGNTTAAGTGCAGAAATAGGCCCATCTAAGATATTACTGCCATACCCTTCTTCGACCATTTTATCATCACANGAAAGTNTAACTTTTTGACCAATTAATTCTGGTGCCAAGTTATTAATCGTCGGCACTTTTTGGCCAATGATTAGCTGGCCATGTAAGCCCCCTGCTGCAATTGTATCTGGAATAGAAAATTTCCAATCGGGAAAAACAGAGTCTACAATTTCGAAGCCAGGAGCCACCCAATCTATACAGTTTGCGATTTGTTCTTCTGAAGCATTANTNGGGGGTGATGATGCGAAGCATACAACAATCTCTGGCTCAATCCTGGCTTCACAGTACTGTGAAAGTTTAATCGAGGACTTTTNATTTTCGGCGTAGCTAATAGAACTTGCGCTCATCGAGCCCCACATTGGCTGCTCAACCCCATAAATTGGCCATATACTACGGTTGGTAAAGCCAATCTTACGCCCCAATATTTTCCAGTTCCTGAGCTCACATAGTTTTCTNGAAACCGCATACGCATCAGAATTAGACAATATNATNTTATCTTGAGTGAAAGGCCNTATTTGTCTTCTTGAAGTGATTGCATCATGTAGNTTATTTGCAATTTGATCAATATTCATCGNGTTCTCCATTTGATAAAATTAAGCNCTTATTTGTTGGTGCATACCGGNAGAATAAAATNAAATACTGATTCCGGTGCCGCCAGAATAAACCGTCTTGTTCGTATGTGGTTNTGTAATTAGTTATCAAGTCAAGCCAAATAAAGTTTCATACTGCTATTTTAGAACGAGTCCNAAGATCATTCAACTTGCAGTTATTCTGTATGTGAGATTTCCACATAGANCAGTGGNANCATAATCCGCGCGTCGGCGCNAAAGCCTTTNCTTCGTTACCACAAAAGATCCANNANGATNTTGGCTTGAGTTTTCGAAAGCTGCATTCTCTCATATCCATTTTCTATTTGCTANTTCGAGCCTNCTATAATCTCACGCTTTCAGAAAATTTTTAAGTTCAGTGCNCGGATCTGCAACCAACTTNNGNGGTATGGTTTTTCCTGACTCTATCAATCGCTTCGCAACCATATATGCGCGCGGATCGTTCATAGCATCAACGGCGATAAGTTGGTCTTCCTGGTAGTACCAGAAAGAAACAGATTTTTCGTTATTGNNCCTTGTAACGACATCATTAAAGCCNGTGTTCAGGCCAATAATTTGAAGCTTCACATCATATTGATCAGACCAAAACCAAGGTTTTGGAATGTATGAAAAATTNGCTCCTAGAATATTCTCTGCAATTAATTCTGCTTGATCAATGGCATGTGGTACGCTTTCCAAACGGAGCATTCCTGATTNGTAAGGAAACGAACAGCAATCGCCTGCGGCCCAAATGTTAGGATCCGTCGTTTGCCCCAAAGCATTGACTGTGATGCCGTCAGAAACAGCAAGTCCTGACCTCATGGCGATATCAGTAACCGGTGTGATGCCGACACCAACTATTACAAAATCGGTGTCAATGTGAGTCCCATCAGATAGGATAGCAGCANAGACCGTGCCGTTATCGCCNGCCAGTCTCTCAACACTGACGCCTTCTTTAATTTCTACGCCATTTGATATATGCAGCTGACGGAAAAAGTCGGAAGTTTGGGGCGCAGCGACCCGTTGTAAAATTCTGTCTGCTGCCTCGACTAAAGTTACCTGTAGCCCTCGTTGGGCAGCGACTGCGGCTGCTTCCAGGCCTATATATCCCCCACCTATAATTAACACGCGTCGTTTAGNAGTGAACTCNGGCGCCAGTCCATCCACGTCTGCAAGATCCCTGACAGTAAAAACCTTTTCAAGTTGCCCACCNATTTCTTNNGGTAAAACCCGTGGTTGTGAGCCAAGGGTNAGAATGAGCGCATCATAGTCGAAAGCGGTATCTCNAACGTAAACTTGTTTNTCNTTCCGATCGATCTGATCAGCTATGCTTTCTAAATGGAGGGTAATTTTCTGGTCTTCATAAAANCCCAAAGGCCGAAGGTATAGCCGGTCAACCGTCATTTCGCCCAAGAGATANTTTTTAGACAGCGGAGGCCGTTGATAAGGGGGGTGGGGCTCTTTACAGATAATTGTAATTGATCCCTCAAATCTTTGACTTCTTAGTTTTGCCGCNGCAGAGGCTGCCGCCTGTCCACCGCCAACAATGACAACTTTTTCCATTTTCTGTCCTATCTTCGCGGCCTGGCTCAATAAAGAGGTAATAAATAGGTAATATTTATATCAAATAATGGTTTTGTTANCTGATTTGAAGAGAAACCTTTTTATTTTCTACTGTCTAAATTAAGTGTAANGTACGCCAAAAATTGGCGGTGATATAGCTTTTCCAAAACAAATATCGGTATAGCTTCGATANAAAAGGTTTTTAATCATGCTGTTATTTATCAAACCTTGCTGCAGAGACGGTGTTTTTTGAGTGNGTATCCAAATTATTGAAAAGGGGCCTGTGTTTATATTTTGATATTGTGAGTTGTGAAANGTTAATNTATTGAAAATTTAATCAAAAAAAGTTGCGTTTTTTCCNCCTACCACAATATCAAATTCAAAACCGTGATCAACTTCTGGATCTTTAGTTTGGTAGNATTGTCCTAAGTTCCGATCAAACGAGTCACCCATTAATTGAGCCATTGGATCTGAGGCATTGTTTGGCTCANCTGGAAAGTACATTTGAGTTACTAACCGAGACGTCCCGCTACTGATTGATAGATGGATATGTTTTGGCCGCCATCTTCCAATATCTGGTCTTGCAAGNTAGGCACCAGGACTGATTGTCCTGAAGCAATAGCTGCCANATTCATCNGTAATTACACGTCCCATACCAAAGAAGTTTTCATCAAGTTTGAGACCGGATTGATCCTCTACATGACGGTAGCGACCGTGATGGTTGGCATTCCAAATTTCAATCAATGCACCGCGTAATAAGGTGCCATTCTCATTTCGAAGCGTTCCTTTTACTTCTATTGGTGANCCCTCGGCGCGGGGACGATCTGGGGCTATNCGGGTAAGGTCCCANTCATTCTGGCGGTGNATTGCGCGAGCCGGAATNACTGGGACAAAACTTTCTCTTACAGTACTAGGTATTAAGCGTAAACGTTTTCNTGGAGTGCGTTGATCGGAAGTATTATCTGTTTTTCCAATTTCTAATTGTCGTCCTANGATATTCATCATAATTACCTACGCTAACTTAGAAAATCTTCGAAAAAAGGNGTTTCTTGGTCGCCTGCCATCACTATATCTAANGNATAAAGATNTGTNCCGTCCGAGGAAGATCCATCAAAACTAGCAATAAGTCTTTCTCTGTCTTGTNTGTCTAAGGTTGTCAAAAGCGGATCTGTNTTGTTACCTTTNTGATTAGCAAAGAAAATTTGTGTAACGATCCGGTTAATACCGTCAGAAAAAATGGTTACGGTGATATTGGGTGCTCTACCTGGTGAAGCGCCGGGTAGGATAGTTCGAAAAGAATATTCACCAGTAGTGCTGCGNAGGCGGCCATAACCATCAAACCAGGGGTCCAAATCGGGATGGTCCTCGAAAGAAGGGTTACGATAGATTCCCTTTGCATTTGCNTGCCAGAATTCTAGNAGCACGCCATTTGCAAGATTACCGTTTCGGTCCAGTACTCTGCCCCGCAAAATTATATGCTGTCCTTTAGGACCCGCAACCACACCGGAATGGATGTNTGTAAGATCTTCATAGCTTTCATCGCTGAAATAGACTGGGAAGTATGGTCCTGTGGTGTCTTCATTAGTTGGAAGTAGGATATTGCGTTGTTGTTTTTTTGGCATCAAAGATCAACCTTGGTNTTGCTAGCTGTAAATAGTAGNACGNAACTTGCATTANTTGAAAATATTTGTCTGCTCTCAGAGCGCTGGTTTGGATAAGTAAGTATTTGAAATAANCAGCGTACACCTAATATTTTCATTTTAGCAGTTTACCTCTGATAGAGATTTCCAAATTGCTTTAGCAGTTGTTTTCGCAATGAAGTCTATTTCGTTAATTGTAGAGTTGTAGGCTGGAGCTAATAATACATGATCGCCATTCTTNCCATCGGCACACCCTTGGGCAGGGTAGCACATTAAGCCAAGTTCTTTAGCATTTATTTGGATGCGCTGTGCTAATTTTAAATTTTCAGGAAAAGGCTTTTTAGTTATTTTATCCCTGACTAGTTCAANACTCCAAAATAATCCTCGGCCACGTATATCGCCAATATTTTCTCTTCCANCCAACTGTTTNGAAAGTTCANGAGCTAACTGATNGCCGCATNTTTTGACATTTTCTAGGAGATCTTCGTCTTCAATCACTTTTTGAACTGCTAAGGCACCAGCGGTTGCAATTGAATGGGACATATATGTGTGCCCATTCCACAGCATCCCACTACCCTCTTGAATAGCAGCAATTATGGTTTCAGCCGCCATAACCGCAGCTATCGGCTGATAACCTGCGCCAAGTCCTTTTGCCAATGTTGTTATATCAGCAAATATCCCCTCTTGCTCNAGCGCAAAAAGACTNCCTGTTCGACCCATACCACACATTACTTCATCAGCAATGTACAAAACACCGTAAGTATCACATATTTCCCTTATTCGTTTGAAGTATCCTACTGGTGCTGGTTGAGAGCCCAGAGATGCACCAACTACCGGTTCNGCAACGAATGCCATTACTGTCTCAGGACNAAGNTCAAGAATTTTTGTTTCCAGTTGGTTGGCCATTCGAAGCGCAAATTCTTGATCGCTCTCTTGTTCCAGCTTCATTCGGTATCGGTATGCGGCATCAATATGATGCACTTGCATCAGCATCGGTTGAAAAGGGGCCCGCCGTNCCGCGTGCCCNCCCGTAGCGAGTGCTCCAAGAGTATTACCGTGATAGGATGGGGATCTTGCAATGATATTGATCCGNTTGGTATTGCCCCGCTCTAGATAGNACTGTCTTGCAAGCTTTANGGCTGCTTCCATCGCTTCTGATCCNCTNCCTAAAAACATAACCCGTCCTTTACCAAGACCAGTAGGAGCGCGTTTTGTTAAAAANTCAGCAAGTTCTTCAGCAGGCTCATTTGTGAAGGAACCAGANTGAGCAAATGCTAATTTGTCAATTTGGTCCTTCAATGCAGCTCGNACTTTCNCGTTNTCGTGACCTAAACATGATACGGCCGCTCCTCCGCATGCGTCTAAGTAGCGTTTGCCATCTGAATCAATAAGGTAATTTGCTTCTACGCTTTTTATCATTGGTAGAGTGGANGACAGAGACCTATGAAGTACGCTGGACANTTTAATACCGTTTTGCATATGAAATTTTGTTTTGTATACTAAACATTAGTAGAAAATTAATAGAATTTTCAATATCCAAATATAGGAGAAGCAGTTTGCAAGGAGCATTGCANGGTATAAAAGTGATTGAGGTATCTCAGGTTCTGGCNGCACCTTTCTGTGGTTACCTATTTTCNTTACTGGGAGCAGANGTCATAAAAGTTGAATTGCCTNATGCTCCGGATTGNGCAAGGCACCGCGGGCCAATACCTGAACTTAACAAAATTGGACTTGGNCTCACTTATCAAGTTCAAGGTGCTAACAAGAAATCTNTTGCAATCGATTTGCGTACTAGTTCAGGCCGTGAAGCTCTTCTTAGACTTGTAGAGACTGCTGATGTATTTCTTGAAAATTATGCTNCCGGTGTAATGGAAGAATTGGGGCTTGGGTATGATATATTGCGTGTTTGTAACCCTGNTATAGTTTATTGTTCAATGACTGGATATGGTGATAAGGGTCCAAAAGCTTCCAAAGGCGCTTACGATAATACCATTCAAGCTGCATCCGGTATAATCTCGCAGTCAGGTGGTACTAAGCCTGGANTATCTTTAGTTGATTATGCCGCTGGTTATTCAGCTGCTTTTGCAATATCGGCAGNNTTATTACAAAAGGATCGAACGGGAAAAGGATGTTATATTAGTGCTTCAATGCTGGAGGTTGCACTTAGNTTAATGTCTCCAGAAGTAGCGGCAAAACAATGCTTGGCANTCAANGAAAAACCTAAAGAAGCTGGTATNTCTTCTTTTGATACTTCTGATGGAATTTTAATGCTCGGAGCCTTTAAGCCGTCTCAATATCGNAAACTNTCGCAATGCTTAANTGAGGAAGGTTTTGATATACCGTTAATAGCCAATATTGCNGATTGGGANGATGTNTGGTTAAATTCTGAANATATTCATAAAGAACTCAAGAATGTGTTCATACGTAAATCTACTANAGAGTGGCAGAAANTACTGGATAAATGGGATGTNCCAGCTGAGCCTATTATGAGTTTGGAGGAAGCAATCAAAGANGAACAAATCAAAGCAAGAGGNTATTATGNGGTAGCCTCTGAAAACTCTNATATAAGTTTACCGTCTGCATCATTTCAAATGAGCAAGGGTGGGCCANTTATTAANAGATCTCCCCCTGCNNTGGGTCAAGATAGCAGAGAAGTTTTAAAAACNGCTGGCTTTAATGAAAATGAAATNGATTGGCTTTTCTTGAAGAGGGTAGTGGTGTGACNATTGAGTTGAATGCAATTTTTTTGTGTAGTCTTCCAGAATCTTATCGCCATCGTGGTAAACCNTCTCCCTGGGCAGAAATGACGCGTCCAGGNCAAAAAATGCATTCATTTCTTGAAGGTGCATTTTTTGACTCAAAGCAAAATCTCTGGCTNTCCGATGTACCCTACGGGCGTNTTTTTAGAATATCGCCTGAGGGCAATTGGCGAGTTATGCATCATATAGACGGAGAGCCGCACTCGATGCGGATTACTAAGGACGGGAGGCATATTGCCGTTGATCACAGGCATGGNCTTATTGAATTTACCGGGTATGANAGTTTCAGCGTTTTGAGNAATGGTATTGATNATCAACCATTTTTGGGTCTTTCCGATATGTGCCTTGATGATGATGAAACCATATGGTTTACAGATAGTGGGCGCAGTTCCCTTANTAGTCCAAAAGGNCGTGTTTATTGCCGCAGTTCNAAAGGAGCCGTAAGGCTATTACTTGATTGTGTTCCATATTCGAATGGTATTTGCNTATCACACGACCGAAANACCGTTTANGTTGCTGCAACTCGGGCAAATCAGGTTTGGCAATTTTCATCAATGCTTCCAGAAGCTAGCCAGCCTATGGTTGGCACATTTTTACAACTTTCGGGTGGTTTAGGTCCCGATGGNCTAGCGACAAACTCTTTAGGTTGGNTAGCNGTAGCCCAAGCACGGGCNGGNCGTTCGTATTTGTTCGATAACGTTGGGGACAGAATTGCGGAGATCAGATTGCCGAAGGGACTTTGGACNACATCAGTNGCGTTTCATCCCAATGATGATCGCTTACTTTATATTATAGACGCACAGCATGCTTCAGTTTTTNGCTGTGAAATTCCAGTTTGAGTAGGAAAATGAAAAAAGAGCATTTATTCGGATATGTACCAGCGATAGTAACACCTTTTGATGAGAAAGGTGAGATCATGGAGGATGCTTTCATTGATCTATTNGAATTTCTTTTGGCGCGCGGTGCAACATGTGTCTGTGTTGCTGGTGACAATGGAGAAAGTTGGTCNTTATCTGCTGACGAGCGTGGACGCCTGGTGCGCCGAGCAAAGGATATCTCTCGCGGTCGTGTGCCAGTTATGATGGGGATTTCNGCGCCGACAATTGATGCCTCACTTTCTTACATTAAAGTTGCTGAAGAAAATGGTGCGGATGTGTTGCTCTCTATGCCGCAAACGTATGTGTTAAAAGCTTCTGAAGCNGAACTAATGGCGAGATTTGATAAAGTATCTGC
Source organism: Gammaproteobacteria bacterium (assembly GCA_002717305.1). GTDB lineage: Bacteria > Pseudomonadota > Gammaproteobacteria > Pseudomonadales > Litorivicinaceae > HIMB30. The sequence goes on from PBDH01000049.1 coordinate 15,021, forward strand.
AGCGACCNAAAAGCCGCTCGTTCTTTATAATTCACCGCGGCGGATGGGCTTTTCTCTCACTATCNACCAAACCGAAACCTTGCTGAACAATCATAATATAATAGGGATAAANGAGAGCCAGCGCGATTTTTTCTATCACACGCACCTGCTTAAGCGGCTTGGTGATAAAATGTCAGTGATGACAGGTCCGTGTCACTACATAATGCCTGCTTTGGGTCTAGGGGCGAAAGGCTTTATTGCAACGGGTCCAGAATTTACAGATTTGCTTCCATCAAAAATGGNATCTGTTGGAGTTGNTGTGCCNGGTGAAGTATATCGTAAAACACATTATCAANTAACTGTGCTTTATGAGCTACTGATGGGNACNGCAACGTGGCCAGCGTCATTTAAAGCAGCATTGAATTTAATTGGCCAGCCAGCTGGTGTCCCACGTGATCCAGTAATACCTGCAACAGATGACGATATTGATAAAATCAAGCGTTGTTTTGACAATTTGGGTATNAGTTACTCATGATTAGACTTATTCCTAACCANGTCAGCCAAATTGAGCGCGCTNCAGAGATTTCGTTCAGATTTGATAACCAAACNATAAAGGCCCGTCAGGGTGAGACAATATTGGTTGCGCTGATGAAAAACGGCATAAAGCATCTGCGCAATGCNCCAATGGATGATAAGCCAAGAGGAGCTTTTTGCTGTNTAGGCCTATGCCAGGAGTGCGCTGTGAAAGTTGATGGCAAGTCAGTTGAAAGTTGCAGGAAAATAGCCACTGACGGGCTAGTTGTTGAATCTTTGAGGCAATAGATTATGACCAAGGCTTGCGATGTTGCAATAATCGGTGCAGGTCCTGCAGGAGCAAATGCAGGTNTGATTGCGGCGAGCAATGGTTGNGAAACGATCATAATCGACGAACAAGCAAAGCCTGGTGGTCAGATCTGGCGTGCCAAAAGTGAGGCTATTATATCTGCACCAAATACGCCTGAAACAATTAAAGGCGATATATTGCGTGCATCAATTGCTGCAAGCAATGTTANACACATTGCCGACGCTCGTGTTTGGCAAATTGAGCGGGAGTTGGGAAAATGGGCTCTACATCTNATTATAAACGGACGTTCAGAAAAGATTGTNGCAAAAGTACTTATTTTAGCGACTGGAGCAAGGGAATACGTCCAGCCNACCCCAGGATGGACTCTACCNGGTGTTATTGGATTGGCAGGGGCAACTGCATTGATAAAACAAGATATGGTTATACCTGGCAAAAAAACTGTTGTTTCTGGAACTGGTCCTTTGATTTTTTATGTGGCAAGCGAGATCAGACGTTTGGGTGGAGAGATTGCAGCGATTGTGACCCCTAATAGCCGTGTTGACTGGATGTGCGCACTACCTNCNATGTTCTCCCGTNCCGATCTGCTTTGGCGCGGTTTTGTCTGGGTTGCCGATCTTTTNTTATCTGGGANACCGATTTTCTGGCGCCATTTGGTTACACAAATAGATGGAGAAACCAATGTTCAGTCGGTCACAGTTACNAAGGTCAGTAATGATTGGTCACCGCAAGATNAAAAACGTTTNATNGATGCAGACAGTGTTTGCATTGGCTATGGTTTACAAGCTGCNACTGAAGCNTCCCAAATTGCAGGTATCGAGCTTAAAAACCNACCCGAACTTGGTGGNTGGGTTCCAGANGTTGGGGAAANCGGTGAGACGGNGATNGGTGGCCTTTTTGTTTGTGGTGATGGGGCTGGTATCAGAGGTGCAGCAGCNGCAGAAATTCATGGAAAATTAGTAGGAATTTCAGCTGCTGAGTTANTAACCTCTAAGNNTAATCTTACAAAAGCTGCTTTGTTGACTAGTTTTAGGCGNGCCTCAACATTTGGAATGGCTATGACTGCGCTGAGTACTCCACGAAAGGGTCTTCAGAAATTGACAACAGACGATACAATAATGTGCAGATGTGAGAGCTTGAGACGCTGTGACATCGAACATGAGATGGAAGCAGGCGCAGCTACAATCAATGCAATCAAATCTGGATCAAGAGCAGGAATGGGCCCCTGTGGTGGGAAATATTGTCAGGCAGCTATAGCCAAATTAATTGCTGAAAAGGAAAATCTGTCTGAAGCTGAGATCGCTCCACCCAGTCCNAGACCACCGTTGCGACCTATTCCTGCATCTGCCCTTTCGGGTGAGTTTGAGTATGAAGATTTACCAATACCTAAACCAGCTCCGCTATGACTGGTACTTATGATTTAGCAATCGTAGGAGGTGGTATTATGGGATGCAGTACTGCACTACGCCTTGCTGAAAATGGTATGAAAATAATTATTCTGGATCAGGGGGATCTAGGACANGGCGCATCAGGGGTAAATGCAGGAACATTATCGCTTCAGATCAAGCGTGTAAAACTTATGCCATACGCGCTTAAGGGCCATAGTGAATGGGAAGCCATGGGTGACGCCGTNGGATTTAAAAAGACGGGTGGTTANACGCTTGCATTTACGGAGCGTGAGGTTGAGCTTTTGCACGAACGGCAGACTTTGAAAGCTAACGCCGGAGCTCCGATTTCATTTGTCTCAAATAATGTGCTAAGAGCAGCAGAGCAAAACCTGAGTCACAAAGTTCTCGCTGCAAGNTATTGTCCTGAAGACGGTTACGCNAATTCATCACTTACTGGTCACTATTATCGCGTTCGTCTCAAACAAAACGGAGTTGAATATCGTGAGCAATGCAGTGTGAAATTCATTACCAGAAACAGCTCTAGTTTTAAATTAACTACTCAGTTAGGCTCGGTTCAAGCAAAACGTCTGCTACTAGCGGCTGGTGCATGGCTCAAACCAATAGCTGCTTATCTGGGAGTTGATTTGCCGGTCTGTACACGCGTCAACACCGTTTCTGTAACAGAGCGCATGCCGCCTCTCGTATCAGGTATCGTCGGTCACGCAACTGGACTTCTGACCATTAAACAAAAAACNAANGGTACAGTTCTAATCGGTGGTGGATGGCAGGGGCGAGGAACTCCGCAGGAAGGNAAAGGNCTTGTTTCAGCAAATACACTGCTTCCAAATTTGTCCCTTGCACAACATGTATTGCCTGAACTTTCTAATGCGCGTGTGACACGCAGCTGGGTGGGCTTTGAAGCAAATGTACCTGATTTTTATCCGCTTGCGGGTGCTTTACCGGGAGTTGATAATGCTTTCGTTTTAGGGTGTGTAAGAGGGGGTTATACGATTGGACCATACATGGGAAGATTAATGGGTGATTTTATTNTTGGGCAAGAGCCGGAGTTGCCTTTGTTTGATCCAGGACGNGAGTTTAATGAGGTGTGATTATGAGTNTTAAATCAGAACAGCTTTGTCGCTTAGATGGGAAAGTAGCAATTGTTACCGGTGGAGGCTCCGGTATTGGAAAAGCTACTGCAAAAGTATTTGCTGATGCGGGNGCAAAAGTCGTAGTAACTGGACGTCGTTATGATCCACTAATTAGTGTAGCAAAAGAACTAGGCGGAGAGGCAATAGCATGTGATGTTTCAGATCTTGGNCAGGTTCGAAAGATGTTTCTTGAGACACTTAATATCTATGGGCGGGTGGATGTCTTAATGAATAACGCAGGTGGGCCAGGNCCAATCGCCGAAGTGGCTGATGTGGATATGGACGCATGGGTCGATTGTATTAATATAAATTTGGTTGGGGCAATGCATTGTCTTCAGGAGGCTGCCAAAGTTATGATTGAGCAAAAGGCTGGGTCAATTATAAATATGTCATCGCTCATGGGCGTGCAGGGCTATCCCATGCGATCTGCCTATGTTGCAAGTAAATTTGCCTTGATTGGGGTAACTGAAACAATGGCANGAGAGCTTGGTAAANNTAATGTTCGNGTGAACGCCTTGTTGCCCGGTGCAGTTTCTGGAAAGAATATGGAGGAAATATTAAAACAGCGATCTTTGACTGAAGGCCGCTCGATCCAAGAGATTGAACGCGATAACTATACTGAAGTTGCTGCATTAAAACGTTGGGTNTCTCCCAATGAAGTTGCAAAAGCGGCTCTATACTTGGCATCTGATCTTAGCTCGGCAATTACTGGAGATAAAATGAAGGTTGATTGTGGTCGTTTCTGATTTTTTTAAGNTCAGATTTATCAGAACATTTGATCTNAGTTTCTAATTTTGACTATTTTAACGACTATGAAACANATTAAATAATGATGTTACTTGTATTAATTCTTATGACAGGGCTAATGTTAATTTGTTTAAATGTTTTAATTTAAAATATAATTGTNAGGATTATAATGTTTCTTTGGGATGAAGCTGATGATAAATTACGCGAAGAATGTGGCGTATTCGGTATCTCTGGTCATGAAGAAGCTGCAGCGGTAACAGCCCTAGGATTACATGCTTTACAACATCGCGGTCAGGAGGCGGCGGGTATAGTAAGTTTTGATGGTAAACGGTTCCACTCAGAAAGACGCATAGGCCTCGTAAGTGACCACTTTACAAAAAAGCCAATAATAGAAAGAATGCAAGGTCAAATGGCTATGGGCCATGTAAGATATTCTACAACAGGCGAGCCAGCGTTGAGAAATGTTCAGCCATTATTCGCTGACCTCTCGGTTGGCGGATTTGCAATTGCACACAATGGTAATTTAACAAATGCTCTGAAATTAAGAAATGAATTAGTTCAAAGTGGTGCTATTTTTCAATCAACATCTGATACAGAAGTGATCCTCCAACTGATAGCTCGTTCGAAAAGTAACGGTGCAATCAATCGTTTTGTTGATGCGTTAAGACAAATTGACGGTGCGTATGCCTTAGTTGCTTTGACGGATGACAAATTAATTGGTGCTAGAGATCCTCTGGGTATACGTCCACTTATTTTAGGTAAGCTGGANGATCAATTCATATTATCTTCTGAAACATGCGCATTAGATATTATCGGAGCAAAGTTTGTCCGAGAGGTGGAGAATGGAGAGGTGGTCGTTATCTCCGGGGGAAACGTCGAAAGTATAAAGCCGTTCCCTGCAATGAAAAAAAGACCCTGTATTTTTGAATATATTTACTTTGCGCGACCAGATAGTGTTTTTGGAGAGAAGAGTATTTATGAATGTCGCAAAAACTTTGGTCATGAGCTCGCTTCTGAAGCACCCTGCTCTGCCGATATAGTAGTACCAGTACCAGACAGCGGGGTTCCGGCTGCTTTGGGTTACGCTGAAGCGGCGGGGCTCCCTTTTGAATTAGGAATAATTAGAAACCATTACGTGGGCAGAACCTTTATTGAGCCACAGCAATCAACTCGTGATTTTGGTGTTAAACTCAAGCATAACATTAATAGAAATGCGGTAAGTGGTAAAAAAGTTGTGCTAATTGACGACTCGATTGTACGTGGAACGACATCAGTGAAAATAGTGGAATTGATGCGTCAAGCTGGTGCCAGAGAAGTTCACATGAAAATTGCTTCTCCACCAATTAAATATCCTGACTTTTATGGTATTGATACTCCTGAAAAGGCACAATTGTTAGCTTCGCTAAAGTCAGAGAAGGAAATGGCTGCATACATTGGAGCTGATAGTTTATCTTTTCTATCAGTTGACGGTCTTTATAGAGCAATGGGACATGAACAAGGCCGTGATGATACCAATCCAGCATTTACCGATCATTGCTTTACTGGAGATTATCCAACCCCGCTAGAAGACAACAATATAGCTTGGTTATTTGAGACATCACAGCTTTCAGTTCGCAATGAAAATTAAGTTATCTTTTGAAATTATTTTTAAAGCACCATTTATTTTATGGTTAGTTTTGGTCCTCAATAGAGGTCGTAGAGTACGAGTAACGCATCATAAAACCTGTCGGGCGCGCGGCCTTATTTCAATTGCTACATTAGTTTAATTAATGGGTACCGGTAAAATAAAGACCAAATGCTCCGACAAGTATCAGACTGCATGCCCAAATCTTATCCAAATTAAACCACGCTTGTGAAATA
>PBDH01000008.1 GCA_002717305.1 Gammaproteobacteria bacterium
CCCTCATTCGTCTCGTAATGACGCGATTGTTTGCATGGGGGGAGATGATTACAAGAGCAGCTCCAGTCGCGTATCAGAGGCAGCGATAAGAGGCTTCTGGTCCCAGTACTACGATATGATGCCGCCGATGAATTAGCTATGATAGAGCTCAGCCAAGCTTTCGCCACTGCGATAGCCCGACACACTGCGTACCTTGACCACAAGAAATTTGATTTATGGCTCGACGGCTTTCATGACGAGTCTAGTTATGACGTGACAACAAAATATAATCTCGAATCTGGCTTCCCAGCTGGCTTAATTCATTGTCAGACTAAAGGGCAGTTACGCGACCGGATTTTGTCAATCGCACGTGTAAATGTTTATCCACCGCAATCTTATCGGCACATCCTGTCTGCGAGTATGACTGGTGATCGTCAGTCTGAAATCATTACGCCTTTTGTTTGTTACTTAATTTTTCCTAATTCGGATACGATCTTTTTCGCGAGTGGAGAGTATATTGATGTGTGGGTTAATGATGCTGATTGCAGGTTGGGTTTTAGAATCAGAGAACGGACAGTAGTCTTGGATTCAGATCGCATCGATACTGCATTGGCCATTCCGCTGTGACAACTCGTATAGGGGTTTCGCTTGGCGATCCAGCCGGTATCGGTCCGGAAGTTGTTTGGAAAGCACTGGCTGGGAGACAACCTGATCCTAGGATAACTTGGTCAATCTATGGTCCGGCTCCATTCGCTCAGAGCGTTGCCCTCAGCCTTGATCCAAATAGTGAGTGGTTTGATGGGTGGAAGTTCAGGCTGTCCAATGGCACAAAGGGGGAGTTAATTTCGGTTCGGCCTGATTTGTCGATAACAAGTGATTTGATTGGTCGAAGTTCTGCCTTAACGGGGACGGTGCTCTATGAGTCAGCCCGGCTGGCGATAAAAGACGCACTAGAGGGGAAAATCGCAGCTGTTGCAGCGGCCCCACATACAGAATTGTCTGTAAACCAAGCGGGGATAAAATTTTCAGGCTACCCAAGTTTGCTTAAGAAAACAGTAGGCCTTTCTTCCGAGGTTATTCTTCTGCTTATCGGAGGGCATCTCAAAGTTGCGCACGTTACCCTCCATCAATCTCTCACCTCAGTCATTAGCCAATTAACCCAAGAGCAAATTATCTTTGCGGTTCGGACAGTCGATAAATACTTTGGTGACGGTGGTTACCCGGGTGCAAGGTTTGCTCTTTGCGGATTAAACCCCCACGCAGGAGAGGACGGGTTGTTCGGGTCCGAAGATGAAACGATAACTAAGCCGGCGGCTCAACATTTGGTTGACATGGGGATTAACTTGGACGGCCCGATTTCGGCGGATTCATTGTTTCATCGGTCAGACTACGATTGCATCGTCGCGCTATATCACGATCAGGGCCATATTCCCGTCAAAACGATAGCTCCACGCAGTTGCATAGCAATCTCTGTTGGGGCTCCTATCATCTTTGGCACCGTCGCTCATGGAAGTGCGCTTGATATTGCTGGTAATAACCAAGCTGATCCGTCAGCCATGAGTTTGTTGTTCGACCACTGTGTTAAGTTCGTAAAGCAATCTACCTAAGAAATTAGAGCGCCCAGGCTTAGGGCAGCGACCCCGGCAGCCGTAAAACGAGTGATAATAACTGGTTGGTTCCAGAGCCTAACTTTGAGAGGCAGTAGCATAATCGTTAGCGCGCCTAAGCCGATCATTGTTAGAGCCAAGACAAAGGCCACGTGTTCAAAGGAACCCAGGCCAATCAAGCCCGGTTCCAAAACAAAAAGTAGCGGTAGAAGGTAGGCTGGCAAAGCGATTTTGAGAGCCTCAATCACGGTAGCACCGATCTTCGATTTAGCGAGATTTGCTGCAACAAACACACTTAAACAAACGGGGGGCGTCAAAAATGAAAGGGTTCCAAAATAAAAGACGAAAAGATGTGCAGCTAATGGGTGAACATCGAAAGAGATTAGAGCCGGTGCCACCAGACCAATGACAATAACGTAAGTAGCTGTCACTGGAACCCCCATCCCCAGAATTATGCATGCTAACGCGGATACGAATGTTACGATCCACAAATTGTCCCCAGCGATTTGCAATATTAGACGAGACAGTGAGGCCCCGATCCCTGTTATGCCGAGCACGCCGATTATGATTCCCGCACAACCACAAATTATTGTAATTTCGACAATTTGTGGTGCGGCATCACGTAATAGTTTCCCAAAGATTGTAGACAATCTTATTCGACCGTTTGTATAGCCCACGCTGAGCGCAGCAATAATTCCGCCAACAGCTGACACCTCTGCGCTCTGATAAAAAGCAAAGAGGAGCATGATGAGGACCGTTATTGGGACAAAAAAAGGTGCGAGGTCCCAGAGTAGTTGTTTGGCGCCTGGTTTGGTTTTACTAGGTTCTAGATTGTCAGTATTACGTTTTGGTATTGACAGATGAGCGTAGTGACAATACAGAAAGACGCACCCATAGAACAATAAACCAGGAATAACTGCTGCAACTGCCACTTCTGAATAGGGTATCGCAAGGTATTCCGCTATTAAAAAGCCGGTCGCGGCCATTATAGGTGGCAAAATTAAACCACCGGTGGAAGCTACTGCTTCTATAGCCGCTGCTCGGTGTGATGGAATTCCTTGGGCCTTCATGAGTGGGATCGTCATTACGCCTGTAGTCGCAACATTTGCGGATGCGCTACCGGACAAGCTTCCGAATAACCCACTAGCCACAATCGCGACCTTGTCGCCACCTCCATTTCGTCCCACTAGATAACTAGATATTGACCGGATTGAGTCTCCACCCCCGGCCATAATTAAGCCACGGCCGAAGATTATAAAAACGCTGACAATTGTTGCGGCTACTGCTATTGGGATACCGTGGATACCGCCCTGGCCAAAAAATATCAAAGTGAGCATTCGGTCGAGTGGGATATTGCGTACCCACCCTCCATCCGAAATTGAACTCAGAATTACAGGGAGACATAAGGCTGCGATGCCAAGAATCACCAGGACATAACCGGTGCAGCGACGTAGCGCCTCCAGCAAAAAGAATATACCGAGACTTGCCGCCAGAACCTTGTCCCAGGTAATAAAGCCAATCATGAATAAAATTGATTCGTAATAGACGGTTCCATATCCGCCATAGCTGACGCATGCGAGCGCCGCAAATCGACGGAAAAAATGATCGAATTTTTTATTGATCACTACATGAGATACGTTGGTGTCGCTTAAGAAAACAAATGCGCATGACAGTGAGGCGAAAGCGATTAAGAACTGTTCCCGATAAAAAATAAAATTCAGGTAAATGGGTATGTTTAATGCGTAAATTAGTGCAGATAGAGGCAAAAAAAATGCAAGGGTTTGGACAAGTCTTTGTTCTAGCCCTTGCATTTTCATGGAGAAAGCAGACAGCTCATCCAACTATTTTAAAGAAGACTGAATGCGGTCCATTTCACTTGTCCACACTCCTTTTTCTTTATAAAACGCAATAGCCGCGGGATGGTAAGGAATACTTACCGCCGTGTTAACGAACTTATCTGGGGTCCATCCACGCATCCATCCGAATATGCCCGGAAGTTTTTCATGATGATTCCAAACTGTTTCTAACAAACTTCTGACCGCTTGGTCGTCTAGGTCCGCCCGAGCGACAACTGGAACACCATAACTGATCGCGTTGACCTCTTCACTAACCCCAGGAGCGCCTGGCTTCACAGCAGATATAACCCAAGACTTACCAATTTCGCGGGCGGCAGATAACGCTTCGGGTGTGTTTGTCACTGACAAAATTCTTGCTCCACGGGTCGCATCAAGCTCCCTTGTTACACCACTCCCGATGGATGCGACTGAGGCGTCCGCACGTCCCTCTTGAACTGCCTTAACACCCTGAGGATATGAGCCGACGCTCACAACTTTAATGTCATCCTTCGTCAAGCCGGCAGTCGCTAATAAAGTATTCGCAGACAGAGACGAACTAGCAAATGCCCCGTAATCTGCGACCACTCGCTTACCCTTCAGATCCGCAAAATTCTTAATACCGGAATCCTTGGTGGTGATAAATGAGATATTGATAGGCTTACCGACCATCACTGTTCTGAGAGAAAAACCTTTGTCAATTAATTTCGATCCATATGGGGCCATACCCGTATGCGCAGCGTACGCATCGAAGGGATTGACCAATCCGAAATCTACCTCCTTGGATAACATCATCGGGTAGTAAACAGTTCCGCCTTGTGGAAGCACGTCGATCGTGCTGTCCGAGTTCTGACTCACTACCGTTCCGATCGCATTGGCTATTGAATTAAACAGACTGCCGGGTGGATTTCCACCCAAAACATAGCGATCTGCTTGGGCGTAAGCGCCGAACAACAGACCTACCGTAGCCAAAATTGATGTACACATACGAAGACGAGTGTTACGCATCACATTTCTCCTATTTATTAAGTGTTTTCGAAATTCACAATAAATTTTTTATTGGCGTTACTCCAGATACTTCATTTGCCATTAAGGCATGTCAATCACTTAGAACGAAAGACACAACGTTAGAAACCTAGATACCCAGTAAGGGTAGTCTATTAGCTCCAATCCATTCTNGNATNCTGCTCGCTTAAANCCCTGTGAACCNCAGGTTTGCGCATGTTTTNGGCTTCNNNCAATCTAAGAATNANNNCCGCGATCTAATCCGAGATTGTATGGGNCCGGTCAAATCATTGTTTNGAATTAGTTCCGGATAGGCACGCTAAACTGTAGNTTTAAATTTATCGATTGAAGAAATGACCCCAGATGTCAGCTCTCTTGAGCTCCTATTAATCGTAAGCGCCTTCCTATTTGGCGGCTTTTGCAAAGGTTTTTCGGGTATGGGGGTTCCTGTTATTGCTGTGCCGGTNATCGCATCAATCACCGACCTCACNTTTGCAATAATTATGATTGCGATTCCAAGTGTCGTACCAAACTTTTACCAAGTTTGGATGTATAGACAATCGTGGANCCGGCAATTCCCACTTCCTTCATTATCAATTCTTTCTGTGATTGGTTNGGGGGTCGGCATTTTCGTACTTCTGAATGCTGAGCCCAAATTATTAACTCAAATCTTGGGTGGTCTGCTAACGATCTACGTAATTTCTAGGCGGTTGAATCCTTTTTATCTTAGTACCTCGAGCGCGAAACTGTTAGCTGGTCCTGCGGGATTTTTTTCGGGCCTCGCAGGCGGCACAACCGGTGTATCGGCTCCGGTAATTCTAATGTATCTCACTGCTCTTAATCTGAGCAGGGAAACGTTTATATTTTCCATTAGTGTCTATTTCATCGCTATGGGAAGCGGTCAATTCATCTGGCTTGCCGTTTCCAATCTTATGACCTGGGAATTCGCGCTCCTTAGCACGCTTGGTTTAGGACCGATATTCTTTGGAATGTGGTTAGGTAATCAAATAGGGAGACTCATATCCGGCGACCAGTTTAACTCTGTGCTCCAGTTATTTCTTTTGGCATTAGGAATAAAATTGATAGTGTTTCCTTGAAAAGCCCTCAACTATAAGCGGGATGCANGTAAGGAGAGGGTCGAACGGCTGGCTAATATAGTTGGCAACTGCTCGACTATTTATCAGACTTTTTGTANGGGCGACTAGCCCTGCCAATTTAATGATTAACTAGCAGAATGAGGTCAAGGAAGTCATTCTGTCCATAGCAAAGAGTTTGCTACTAAATTTTTAGGTGTCCGGATGAATCAAATTAATCCTGCGAAACTGTTTCAAAGCAAATGGACGGCAGTTAAACCCAAGAACAAAGAGAAACATTTTCTAGTCGCTGAGGTTAAATTCGATGAGGATGGCGTGGTTGTACACTGTGCGTTGGAATCGGTAATTAATAGGAAAATCATTGCTGTAGACTGGCGTGACTTAAAAAATAGCGATAATTGGAAACAGGGCTGGAAGTAAGAAATTCTAGATTCCAACCGCGCAGATNATGAAAGAGCTCAAGACGTAAAGACGTAGAGACGTAAAGATGTAAAGAAGTGAAGCGGTAATAGATCATGGTGACGAAAGTGGCTATTTGGAGCGATGTTAATGTGTCATTATTCTTGATCACTAACTGGTAACTATTGACTAGGTGGAAAAGTCGATNGGAGGATTAATTATGAAGAAGACAGCCCAAGATTTTCTAAGTGAAGCTAACACGTTAGTGCCAACTATTGGTGTTGCAGATGCCGTGTCTCTCATGGATTCCGGTAATGCAGTNGTCATTGATGTTCGTGATGGCAAAGAAATCGATCAGTCTGGAACTGTGAAAGATGCCCTCCGTATTCCTCGTGGCATGATCGAATTTGTAGCNGATCCATCAACNGATTTTTATAACGATCAGATTTCCGCAGATAAAGAAATTTTAGTGATTTGCGGAGCAGGGGGGATGGCGGCCCTAACCGGTAAAACTTTGGTCGATATGGGATATGACAAGGTTCGTAATTTGGGTGGTTTTTCCGCATGGAAAGATGCTGGTGGTCCGACCGAAAGTTGAGTACTTGGACTNTGTGGAATAGAAAGACCGCTTCTGTAGCGGTCTTCACACAACCCCTATTTTTTCTAATCATTCTTTAGCCGATGTTAGAAACATTGGTCTTCATGTAAATATAAACCCCACCACCAAGCCATGTTTCCTCTAATAGCTCTCCATACTCAGGTTGTGGCTTTATCTGACCCAGATCTAACATTTAAATGTTTGTAAGATGACGCTTTACCTCTTGAATGTGTGAGGGCGAGATCTCGCAGCAGCCTCCAACGATGGTCGCACCGAGTGATATCCATTGGTCTACGTAATCCGCGTATTTTCCCGGTGATAGGTCTTTACGAGCCTGTAGCTTGGACACCGACTCACCACGAGCAAGTGGCTCNACNCTCACAAANCCATTTCCATATGCGCCAAATGGCATATCAAAGTCCGACAACTCCGCTATATGGTCGCTTATGATTTCAGGCTCGCTACAATTTATGAGGATCCCGTTGAGGTTGTTGTGGTCAAAGCAACCCTTAACCTCCTTGAGTGTATGTCCCGATTTAAGCCTACCGTTGTTTTCTAGACGGTAGGCTAGGAAAACTGGTTTGCCGCTTTCTAGGCCAGCCGTGACCGCGGCTTCTGCNTCGAGNGGGTTGGTCATTGTCTCTATGATCCAGAGATCGACTGTGGGATGTAGTTGAACTATCTTCGCATATTCGTCCGACATGCTGCTTTTTGTGCGGGAGGGCGTTCCAAGATAGCTACCGTGCAAAGGTGGGAGGCAACCGGCGACTTTTACCGGAAGNTCGCTCTTCNGGATGGCTTCCCGCAGAGCGTGATCGGCCATAGCGTGTATNAGCTCNAAGTCATCCTCACGATTTGAGTTTCGGAGCCTTGTAGAAGTCGCTGTATAGGTGTTCAGTGTACATATTTCAGCGCCTGCTAGGATAAATTCGAGGTGCACCTCTGTAACGATCTCTGGCTCGTTGAGCATCGCCTCCACTGACCAGAGGAGTGCTTCAGTGAGCTTTGATCGACGGTATATTTCCTGTCCTAGCCCTCCGTCGAGAAGCGTTATTTGCATCAGAGTTACCTCAAATAAAGAGACCTTTTGTGTGGCTTGATGTTACAAAATGTTTATGGGGTTTTTAAGTGTTCAATATTCCGCTTGGTGGAATACCTCTGGTTAAGGTAATTAAATATTGGTTAGGATTTCTGGTTTTNATTCTGTTCTGCNATTTTNGAGTCTGAAAGTTTTGGATCGTTCTAAACGGATTCTTTATTACCTTTGGACTAAAAAGATATGTCTCCGATGCCTATAATCCCTTTGGTCGGGAGGAGTGGCATATTGAGAAATGTGTTATTGCTTATGGAGATGCNGCATTTATTAGGAGTTCTTTCATTAGGAATGACGCGAAAACCCTTTTGGATTGACACCATGAATGGATCGAGTATGTTAGCGCCATGTTCAGCAGTAATTTAAAGGAGGTGATCCAATGTCTAGTGAATTGAGTCTAATTTTGAGTGATGTTGGTTGCCGTAGTGAGGTTCGGGGTAACTCCTGAGGGCACGCGCTAGCCCACTGAAATGTGATCGCTCGAGATTACCATTTCGCGAAGGGAGCTGTTTAGCTCCCTTTTTAATGGGCGAATCTTTATTTTTAATCTCGTTGACGTGCTTAAAATCTAAACTCGAAGGTCTTGGGGTCGCAGGTGCCTTAAAACTGTGCCTCTTCAATTGGAAATGCCAGAATCGTATTTAGCTCAAGAACTGCGCTATCCGAGACGGCTGCGTTCTGCGACCAATGAATAAGCGATAGATGAAAACGCGGAGTTGACTTGTCTTAGAGCTCTCAATGTTTCGATGTGTATGTTACTGGATAGGAGGCTTGCGGAATCCCCGTCTCGAAGCCTATCTAAATGGTTACGGTGACTTTCCAGCACCATCGTCCCCAAGGCTCGCTTTTCTTGAACCAGTTGCCGTGCACTCTCGAGGTCACTCGACAAAAGCACATTCATTGCTAATTGCATGTTCACAAGAATCCGGTTGTGTAGAGTTGTCAGTTCTTCTCGTCCCTTGTCAGAGAAAATGAGCGCTTTCTTATTTTGTGTTGCCGCTAGCTTAAACAGGCTTTTTACAATAACGTCTCCCGCAGCCTCCATGTTGTCTGCATACATAACTAGCTCGTGACTACGTCCCAATTCTTCTTCACTGAGGTTATGACGAATGACCTCAGTGACATAGTTCTTAACGCGTTTATGAACGCTGTTGACTTCAAGCTCCAGTGCCTGCAGGTCGTCAATTAAGGATTCATCCCATTTCTCGAAGAGCTCCATCACTGGCTCGAACATCTTTTGTACGAGCTCCGAAAGATATAACAGTTCGCGGGTGGTACTGGTGAGGGCATGGGTTGGTATGTGAATCTTTTCGTTCTCTAACACGGTCTGTCTGTTGGCCCCGATGCCATTTGTGGCCGAATTATCTGAGGAGATTAGTTTGTCGAGAATCAGTTCCACTCGCTGGACAAGGGGAAGCCCTAAGACAACCAGAGCAAAGTTAAGTCCGACGTGAAATCCGACCAAGTAATGAACACTCGCATCTTCAACGAATTTTTCGGGCACGGGCCAGATTTGTACCGCTATTAATATAAGAATAGCGACCATGCCACGTAACCAAAGATTACCCACAGTAACCAAACGTGCGGTTTTATCAGCCTCCCTTGTGAGGATCACTGCTATTAAGGCTCCACCGACATTTGCTCCGAGGACCAGAGCTACGGCCACATCGAATGGGATTATTCCCTGCGCCAGGAAGGCGATAATGAGTAGCAGGGCAGCGATACTTGAGTGGATCAGCCATGTAAAAATTCCACCAACTAGGAAGGCCGTTAAGGGGTCCGCTTTTAGGTAATCGACCGCAAGCGGAACAAACGTGTTGTGCTGGAGCGGCTGAGTTGCCTCGCCTAGCATGGCGAGTGAAATGAGAATCAGAGCTATTCCAACCAGAACGCGCCCTGTCTGTTTGGCCCGAGGAGTCTTGCCCTTGAAAACACCAATACCTCCCGCGATCAGAAAAATCGGAATCAGCCAACTTAGATTGAAGGTTAGAATTTGTACGACCAATGCCGAGCCGAGGTCAGCTCCAAGCACCGCCGCGATTCCAACCGAGGGTGCTATCAGGCCAGTTGAGGCGAAGCTCGCTGTCAGAACAGCAACTGCCGTAGAACTTTGCAGTAGGATTGCTAGCATTAAACCAAATGTGGCAGATTGGACCCTTCGGCTGCCTGCTTGCTGTAGCGCACGACGTATCCTTGAACCGTACGCCCTCTCAATACCAGACTGTACTAGTTTGACCGACCAAATAAGCAGAATTGCTGCCGCGACTAGATTTAGAATCAGACCGAATANTGTCATATCGACGGCTTATTGGCCGACATGGTGTTCGCCGATTCGACGATGCATGACAAGTCGAGGATGTCTCTGAATGAATTGGCCGTAAAGTCCGCTTCAAAGCAATCAGGATCTGGGTTAAACCGAATGGTTGTTATATCTAACGCCTTGGCGCCGTCTAATTCTTTTTTTGCGTGCCCCACAAAGGCTGCGTTTTGGGGGTGTACCCCTATAGGATCTAGAGCCGCCATATAGATGGCTGGATCTGGCTTAATAATCTTTAAATCACAGGAATTTGCATACGTATCCCACACCTGGTCGATCCCTAGCGCAGCAAACCATTTATATTTCTCCTGCCGCGAGTTATAGGTGTTCGTTACGATTCCTAGCTTGAATCCTTGTCGTTTTAATTCAAATAGAGTATCCGCTACGCCGTCGAAGAAGATCACTTTTCGCTGTTCCGCGTGGAGTAATTCAATCCCATCCTCAACATCTTTCGGATGATTCACACCATGATGTGCCATTAATCTCTCAAAAAACTCTAGCTCGCTCATTTGTCCCGCGTGGGCTTTTAAACGCATTTCCTTTGCTATCGGGTCCGGATTTTTCGAGGCAGCGTAACCACGAGACAGCAAAAATGTATCGAAAGCTTGCTGACGACTCGGNTTGCTGTAAAGAATATCGCCTGCATCGAATAGAATGGCGTGGATCATTCATGTGTCCTTAACGGTTGAACCGGTTTTGTGTCTTTGCCAGCAACTGGCAAAGAATAGGATGGCGCCGCATTTTGAGTGTGGCGCCATCCAAAGTGTTTTAATTTAGTGATAGGTAAAGAGCTAAGAATTCATACTTTGAATTGTAAACCTGGTCAGGGTCCAAGGGTATTAGTCCCAGATCATTAAAGGCTGGCAATCCATAGTCCTTAACTTGACGTGCCTCGACTGGTGCCCGGGCCGCGTAGTCGCCTGGCTCATTCCAAGGCTTGAAACCGTCTTCCATCATGTAGCGGATGAGAAGTTTCGCCGCGTTGGGATGCGGCGCCATATCCGCCACCATCAGGGAAGTGGGGTAGCTGACTCCGAATGCGGGTTTCAAGTTATAAATAGGCTCGGCTGCATAAACATCTTTTTTATTCTTTCGCATTTTGGAAAAAGTCGTGATGCCTATAGGAGCTTTGTCTTGCTTGACGTCGCCAACGTTCTTGAAGATCTTGGTAGTTGATCCCTGGAACACCGGCTCGTTGTTCAGGAAGCGATGGAGCCATTCCATCGAAGCCGTCGGTTTATCGATAAGAGGATTCTTTTTGACTGCCTTCAATACCGCCTTCGAGTACTCGACATCCTTACCGAACTCCTCTTTGTACGCAGCTTCCATAGCGTCCGAGTTGAGCAAGATAGTCTGCATAAAATTAGCTGAAATACCATCCTCAAGCGGGCTCGGCAGAAGCGTTCTGCCCTTCCATTCCTCACGCGTCAGGTCCCACAATGAGTCGATCGGGGGGCCATTGGGGTTCAACGCGGTGTTGTAATACACTACACGGCTGCTGTGCCTCTGTACTAACAAAGGCTCTTTTTCACCAGCACTTAGCTCTCCGGCAATATTTTCCGGCACAAAATTCCAGACCAATTTGTCTGGTAGCGCCTCATTGAGCAGCATAGGTGCCTCAGCATTAAAAAGAACGTCGACGCTGTAAACGCCNGCCTTGTGTTCCCGTCGGAATTTTTCGAGTTGGAGATCCGAAGGAATATCGTATCCCTCAACCTCAATCCCATATTTTTCTTCAAACTTTGGTGCGAGTTTAGCGATACGTGATGAGACTGAGTAGATAACCACTTTGCCCTCCGCCTTGGCTGCCTTCTCGATAGCTGCCCAGTCTTGTTTCGCGGGCGCGTAAGGTCCGAGCCCGGCGGATTTCAGCCAAGCATCATCCGCGAAGGTATTACTACCGGACAGCATGCAAGCGGACACGGCAGCGATTGTAAATCCTCGCTTAAACGCCTTTTTTATTTTTGTTTCCGTTTTCATAATAGTTCCTCCCAAGTGGGTTTTTTGATGCTCCGAGAACCATCTCGGAGCGCATCAGTTGGTCCCGTTTGTATCGATAGGCGGGCCCAAAAGGGCTCCACTTTTGGCGTCGTAGACATTGAGCGCCTTTTGATCAAACTGAACNGTNACTTTCTCTCCTTCATGTAGGTCTATTTCGTGACCAATTCGAGCAAGTAGAATTGTTCCTCCTCTCGTAAGTTGGATAATTGTTTCAGGGCCGTTGGGTAGCACGGAGGAAACCTCGTAAGCCTGGCTACCTTTTAGCTCTTTTTTCGATATTTTAAGGTCTTCAGGACGTGTCCCAACGACTATGCTGCTAGGTGCCTCGTCCCACCCGATGTCGATGTCGATATCTCCGTTGCTGTACAGGCGATTTTTTCCATCGGACCGATTCGCCTTAATGAGATTAATTCGGGGCATCCCGATAAAGTCAGCCACGAAGGTATTCTCTGGACGCTTATACAGCTGAGAGGGTGGTGACACTTGCTGTATACGCCCATCTCGCATTACCACGACACGGGTCGACATGGTCATGGCCTCGGTCTGATCGTGCGTAACGTACACTGTCGTGGACCCGGTGGATGCCTGAAATTTTTTTAGTTCGACCCTCATGTCCATCCGGAGCCGGGCGTCTAGGTTCGANAAGGGCTCGTCCATCAAGAACACTGGNGGTTTCGTCGCCAGTAGCCGCGCCAGAGCAACCCGTTGCTGTTGGCCACCCGATAGTTCGGAAGGATAGCGATTCTGCAGGTCGCCCATACCAAGATCTTTTAATACCTGATCGAGCCGGTCTTTCGAGTCGGACTCAGATAGNTTTAGGACATCGAGTCCGAACTTTACGTTGTTGCGTACGGTCATGTGCGGCCACAACGCGTAACTCTGAAAGACCATCCCGAGGTTGCGCTTACCGGGCGGCACGATTCTGTTGAGTTTGGAGGAGAAGACGAGTTCTCCGTCCATATATATCTCACCCTCGTCGGGCGTCTCTAACCCTGCCAGACAACGTAATAGTGTCGTCTTTCCACACCCGGATGGTCCAAGTAAGACCAGAAACTCACCAGACTCGATTTCTATAGATACGTTATCTATGGCCGTCGTAGCGCCATAACGTTTGGTCAAATTCTCAATTTCAATGCTGGCCATCTTTATTTAACCTTTAAGATTGCTTTTCGCGTAATCGAATGAGTCTGCTTTTGCCTGCCCACCACAGAATCAGTTCACCGGCTATGGTGATCATGGCTACGATCAGGACCAATGCATTAGAAAGTTGCGTGAGACCCTCCTCTGCGTAGTTGAAACCGACCGTCATTAAGACCCTTGTCGAGGGTGTAATCAGCAGAATGATCAGTGACAGTTCTCTCATCACACCCACAAAACTGACCATCATGCCTGTCACCACCCCGGAGCTCGCAAGCGGNACGATTATCTTCCTGAAACGTCGACCCCAACTCGCGCCCGCGACCTCTGCAGCTTCCTCTAGTTCCCTCCCGATCTGCGTCACCGCGGTTACACCAGTTTTTACGGAGTAGGGCAGTCGATTTACTACTGAAATTAATACTAACAGCGTAAAAGTGCCGTAGAGAGCTGGGATTGGTCCACGGGGCTCAGCAAACATAGTTAGATACATCGCGCCGAAAGCGATCGATGGGAACAGGAAGGGGATAAAAGAGANCTGGTCCAACATCTTGGCTAATGGATTACTCTCCTTCCTGACCACGATATAAGCTATTACCAGGCCGACCAAAGACGCTATCACAGCTGAAAAGAAGGCTAGTTCGATCGTGTTCCAGGCTGCTCCTAAGATATTTGCATTATGCAGAACCCCGGGTTCCCCCATCGCAATCTCTGGATCGGACTGTCCTGTCCAAAAATGCATGGTCAGATTACTGAGATNGAAAAAGCCGTCGATCAGCATCAGTGACTGATATCCGAGTAAAATTAGCGGAAGGATCCCCACCACAAANCCAAACGTTGCCACGCTCCAAAAGATAGGCCAGCGCCATCCGCCAAGTGCGACCTGACGGCTCCTAAATCCTTTTCCACTGATCGTTTCGAAACGACGAGCGTTGTTTCCAACGAATTTGTTGGATGCCCAAATCGCGAGTAAAGACATTAAAATAAGAAGAATGGCTAATACGTACGCCATTGAGTCGAGACCGAGCGCTAAGTTTGCGTAAACCATTGTGGCGATTGTATGGAACTGAGTCGGTGCACCCAGCAAAAATGGTAGTGCGAACTGGCCGATGGTTTTTCCAAACGTGAGAACGAACGCCGCCGCAAAGGCTGGGGCAACGACNGGAAAAGTGATCCGGCGTAGGATCATCATCCGCGATGCGCCTGAGAGTAGGGCNCCTTCTTCCATCTGCGAGTCAATAGTCGCCAGAGCGCCAGCGACAAGAAGGTAAGCGAATGGAAAGTAGTGCATCGCTAATGTAATTGATATCGGAAACGTGCCATAAGANACCCATTCCGGGGGTGGGATCCCCAGAACGGTCTCGTACAGACCAGGTTGGCCCCCAACCTTGGGGCTACGAAAGACAGTCTCCCAGGCCAAGGCGATCGCGAATGATGGGACGATATATGGCAGGGTTAGGACCGGCTGTAACCATCCCTTACCGGGCATATCTGAGCGGATTACACACCAGGCAAGGCCGCCCCCGACGATCAATGCGATTACTGTCGAGATGACCCCTGTGATAAGAGTATTTACCAGCGGCGNGTACAGCATGCGTTGCGAGAGCGGACTAGCTGTCACTTGGAGCCAGTGGAACCAGGTATACTCGCCAGGAACTGCGTCACGCGAGAGCCGACGGTCGCCGTCGCCCCACGTGATCGTGTGCAACACAAGCTCCAAAAATGGCCACAAAACGAGGTAGAAAAGGATTCCCAACAAAATCATCAGTAGGATATTCACTGGATCCAGAACGAGTCGCATCAGAGGACTGTCTCNTCGTATCGCTAAATCCATTTAATCCCCTTCGCTTCTGAATGCGGTTCGAAGCTTCTCAAGGGCCTCGGAACTCCCGACGGCCCGTTCAGGTGACAAATGCGCCAATGTTATTGCCAACGCCTCACACACGAGGAGCGGTGCAGTGCGCATCGATAACTCTGCCTCATCCGGTCTGCTGACACTGAGTAGAGCATCTGGGTTAGGACGCAATGTTGGCCCAATCGAATCACTGATCACGATCGATTTTGCTCCCACTGCTTGCGAATGCTTAAGAAGCGCAGAGTAGCCAGCGTGAAGTGAATCGGGCGATTGAAAGGCAAACGAGATCAACGCGTCATCTCTGCTCATACCAATCAAACTGGCAGCTAAATCACGTGCCTGCATGTTCAGCGATATGGACACCTGAAACCCCCAGCGTCTGAGTCGTCGCTCAAGATGGACACCCAAGGGGGCGGCGCTACCGCGACCAACAATGAATATGTTTTTCGCGTTCACGAGGATATTAGCCGCTTTGTCTATTTCGGCCTGGGAGACGGTCTCCTCGATGGCCTCAATAGCAGCGATTTCAGTATGCATTAGCATGGACAGACTCGAGCTTTCGTCCGCCTTACTCAGGCGTCGTCTGACTCGTTCGCCTGGCCCAAATGCTACCTTGGTTTCACTTTGGAGCGCTCGTCGCATTCCTGGAAAACCATCAAAACCCAGCTTGCGGGCCAAACGGACCACCGCGGACGCCTGAACGCCCGCTTGGTTTGCTAACTCGTGTGCAGAATAGAAGACGGCCCGAGAGGGATCACTAAATATAATTGAGACAAGAGTCTTGTCTGAATCAGTTAATCGCCCGCTAAAGGTTTCTACAGCAAGCTTGAAGCTCATATTTTGACGACCAAGTTTTTTTATTTTGCAATACGTATAGCATAAAAAACGTTATCTGCAATTTTATTTTCAATATAGATCGCTAGGCAATTTTGGTTTGTGCGATCGGCTTTTTTAAATAACGGAAGTATCGAAACTCTTCGGACTAATAAATTTTTTTTTCGTTGGGTGCGCTCTGAACATACGCATAAAGCTAAATTTGGGGGTATCTATCGATTCGTCGAGGATTTAACTGGTTGAGATTTTACTAACCCGACTGTTGTCTTATTTGTTGGGTTTTTTTTACCGATTCCGGAAAAAAAAGGATACAAAGGACTGGTGCCTCTTGCCTTGCGTAAATGAGAGGTGAATCGACAACGGAAACCCCACTTCATCGATGGAGAGAGCGATTAGTTTTTGCATTGCTGAGCAACGCGATTGCACTTAGAACGCCAAGTCGCACTTGACGAAACTTTCCTAACCTTAGGGACGAATTTTCCCTGCAAGAGAATCAGGCCACCTGTAAATAAAGTAAATAGGCTCCATTGATCAAGATTAATTGTTTGAAAGGTCAGACGGATACCCTAGGGATGTCTTCAATAATAGAAGTCCGAAACGTTACTAAGAAATATGCAGACGGAAAAGTGGCGCTCGCCGATCTTTCGGTCAACATAACTGCGGGTGAGATCATCGCTTTGCTTGGTCCTAACGGTGCCGGCAAGACGACTCTCATCTCTATAATTTGTGGGCTAACCACTCTTACTGCTGGGAATGTCCTTGTCGATGGTCTTGATATCGAGACAGACTATCGCAAGGCCCGCTCGTTAATTGGTTTGGTGCCTCAAGAGCTCGTTCTCGAGCCCTTCGAGACAGTTTTGGGGACTGTGACGCTGTCGAGGGGGCTCTTCGGTAAGTCCCCGGATCCGGAACTGATCAAGACCATCCTTGAGAATTTATCATTGTGGGATAAGCGAGCTTCACCCATACGAGAGTTGTCCGGTGGGATGAAGCGCCGTGTCTTAATCGCAAAGGCACTCAGTCATGAGCCAAAGATTTTGTTCTTGGACGAGCCAACAGCTGGGGTCGATGTTGACCTGAGGCGCGATATGTGGCGGCTCATAAAAGATCTAAAAGCAAGCGGTGTGACAGTCGTGCTAACCACACACTATATCGAGGAAGCTGAAGAGATAGCGGATCGGATAGCGGTGATCGACGGAGGCAAGATCTTGTTGATCGAGGATAAGAGTGTATTAATGGAGCGTTTGGGTAAAAAGCAGCTTTCTATCGATCTAGANAAACCATTATCGGGATTACCAGCAACCCTGACAGAACTAGGAATNATTCTAGAAAATAGAGGCAAAAGATTGATTTATAACTATAATGTTGACTTATCTGATTCAAGAATATCAGAAATTTTGTTGGCCATACGCTCGGAACAGATCCAGATAAATGATGTCCACACGGAGCAAAGCTCACTTGAGGATATCTTCATCGAGCTAGTCATGGAGGGTCAATCTTGAACTTATATGCAATCAAAGCGATCTATGTTTTTGAAATGGCTCGAACGTTCCGGACGCCCCTCCAGTCATTCGCGTCCCCGGTCATATCAACCATTCTTTACTTTGTGGTGTTTGGATCTGCCATTGGCAATCGGATGCTTCCAGTTGGCGACGTCTCTTACGGTGCGTTTATCGTGCCGGGCCTNATTATGTTGACCGTAATGACTCAATCTGTTGCAAATGCGTCGTTCGGAATCTACTTCCCCACATTTCTGGGCACGATTTATNAACATTTATCTGCNCCGATTTCGCCATTCGAGATGGTCGCAGGTTACGTTGGTGCTTCCGCGACAAAGTCAGTCGTNGTTGGTTTCATTATCCTTGCGGTATCTTTTTTATTTGTGTCTCTCAACATAGAGCATCTCATTTTAGCGGTTTTATTTTTGATTATGACGGCATTTTGCTTTTCTCTTCTAGGGTTCATCTTGGGTTTATGGGCNAAAAACTTTGAGCAACTTAATTTTGTGCCGACCCTCATCATTACCCCCTTAGTTTTTCTAGGCGGAAGTTTTTATTCTATCGATATGCTCCCATCGACTTGGCAAGTTGTGAGTATGTTCAACCCCGCGATGTATCTCATATCTGGATTTCGGTGGGCATTTTTTGGTGTCTCAGAGGTCCCGATACAACTCTCGTTTTTGGCGGTGATATTGTTTGCTGGGTTATTTGTTAGCATCATCGGTTACATGTTCAAGACAGGATACCGACTCAGAAATTAGTCGCACGGCNGCGTATTTGATGTTGCTTGGATGAATAAATAAGTATCATCTTTTNATGAAGATGATTTTTGTGTTGGTGTATTTCATACCCGGGACTTTTGATCCCATTGATACTGGCATGAAGTTTGACACCCTCGACGAGTGCAACCAGGCAGCTTTCGAGATGTCTTCCGATTTTGATATGCGTTACAGCCTCCAGTGCATTCCCCAGGACTCGGGCGAGCGATTTCCCAAGATTTCATGAGCGGCGTAATTATCTTTAAAGTTCTCGCGCAATGTCTAAAGGGGATTCGACTTTTGGCTATTGCCTCTCGATTCACANCGTTTAGGTTGCTATATTCAAATTAGATATAACCTTAGATCAATACAGGGATACGTTGATGGGGAAAATCTATGAGCCGTCTCTTCCGAAGCTGATGGAAGCGATCGCGACCGAGGCGCGAGGAATGAAGGGNCTCGATCGTCGCAACTTCCTCAAAGGTGGTGTTGCGGCAGTGGCGGGTCTTGCTAGTGTACAAATCATTCCAAAAGCTACCGCATCCTCGAATCTTCCTCCGAACCTTCCGAAATGGCANAGCCATCTCGGCCCCGGCGTTGTCTCGAAGCCCTATGGTGAGCCCTCGGAGTTTGAAGACCTCCAGCGCAGGACAGTTCCCTGGTTGACCGTAGATGCCGCATCATCGATCTCAATGACACCTCTGCAGGATCTTGAGGGGATAATCACACCCAGCGGATTGGTGTTTGAGCGCTACCACGGTGGTATCCCAAATGTTGACCCTGATCAACATCGGCTGATCATCCATGGACTGGTTGAGCGCCCGTTGGTTCTGACCATGGAAGATTTGAGACGGTTCCCTTCGGTCTCAGAGATTCGGTTTATAGAGTGCCCGGCAAATGGCGGAATGGAGTGGCGTGGGGCCCAGATGGAAGCGNTACAATTTACCCACGGTATGTTGGCGTGCTGCGAGTGGACAGGCATTAAGCTCTCGACTCTCCTCGACGAAGTCGGTGTCAAACCGGAAGGAAAATGGATCCTTGCGGAGGGAGCGGATGCGGCGGGNATGTCACGCTCGATTCCGCTGGAGAAGGCGCTCGATGATACCATTATCGCTTGGGGCCAGAACGGTGAGGCGCTTCGCCCTGAACAGGGCTACCCCCTACGGATGCTGAATCCGGGCTGGGAGGGGAACACCTCTGTGAAGTGGCTTCGCCGGCTAGAGATAGGCGATCAGCCCTGGCACCACCGCGAAGAGACGTCGAAATATACGGATCTGATGCCGGACGGACGCGCGCGCCGGTTCTCGTGGGTGCAAGAGGCAAACTCTGTCATCACATCGCCATGTCCAGAGAAACCTCTTAAGCAACCAGGATTCGTAGAGATCCGCGGATTTGCATGGTCGGGTCGTGGAAAGATTAGGGCCGTAGATATCTCATTCGACGGTGGTGTGAACTGGGAGCGTACCGAGCTCAAAGGGCTCGTGTTATCGAAAGCGCTAACGCAGTTCAGCTACAGGACCACCTGGAATGGGCAGCCGTGGCTATTACAGTCCCGCGCGATTGATGAAACAGGCTACGTGCAGCCAACATTGAAGCAGTTGCGTGATGAGCGTGGTGGTTGGTCGATATATCACAAGAACTCAATACATACGTGGAACGTTATGGAAAACGGAGACGTTTTTAATGTTCAGATCTCTTAAGTCAATCCCTCTTGTTCTGGTAATTACGTTTTCTGCGGTCGCCTCAGCGGGCCCACTTGGTATAGGTTCTACGGCGACTCCTGAAATGATCGCCGGGTGGGATATTGATATCCGTCCGGATGGGACCGGTCTACCTGATGGGGAAGGCTCGGTAGCGCAAGGCGAGGGTTTATATGAGGCTAAGTGTGCGAGTTGCCATGGCCTATTTGGGGAGGGCGAGGGCCGCTGGCCCGTCCTCGCTGGTGGCGACGGCACGCTCGATACACTTCATCCAGAAAAAACCGTGGGGTCATACTGGCCATACGCTTCGACTTTATGGGACTACATCCACCGAGCGATGCCATACACCGCTCCGCAATCGCTGACTGACGAAGAGACCTATGCAATTTCAGCATACGTTCTATATCTCAACGATATCGTCGACGATGAGTTCGTTGCTAATAGGGAGACCTTTGCTCGAGTGAAGATGCCGAATGAAGAAAATTTTTATGTAGACAATCGTCCTGACGCAAAGAACGAGCGTTGTTTCAAAAATTGTGCAGATCCCAAGACTTTTGAAATCGTTACGACGATTAATGGATTGACGCCGACGGGTCACTTTAAGGAGGACTCTGGCGTTGCTGCGAATCACTATGAAGGGAATCCCTCCGCGGCAAGCGAGTCGGGAATGAGCAAGGTAATGAATAATACTAAAATCGTACTGTCAGATAAGGCAACCGTTGGAAAGGGCGTGTACGATAAAGCTTGTCAGGCTTGTCACAATTCTGGGATCGCAGGCGCTCCCAAGACGGGTGACAAGACTGCTTGGGTAAGTCGCATAGACCAGGGAATGGATACCCTGAACGGTCACGCGATTAATGGCTATCAGGGCGCAGACGGAGTTATGCCCGCGAAAGGTGGCAATATGTCGTTATCGAACGACGATGTGATAAACGCAGTAGCGTTTATGGTTGAATCGAGTCGCTAGGCTCTGTTCTAACTCGTTCTACGGAGAGGTAACTATTATGAGGAAGGAGCTCCTATCGGCCGTGCTTATATCCGCTCTCGTGTCGCCTTTGGCGATTGCTGACGCTGTGAAGCAGGGCAAGGAAATTGCGTGGAGTCGAAAAAAAGGTAATTGTCTGACTTGCCACATGATGGATGATGGACAACAAACAGGAAACTCGGGCCCGCCGCTCATGGCGATGAAGGCTCGTTACCCGGATAGAGCCATGTTACGTCAGCAAATCTGGGACCCTACTAAACGAAACCCGCTGACAAATATGCCTCCATTCGGTCGCAATAAAATTTTGACTGAGGCAGAGATCGATGCGGTCGTTGATTATCTGTATTCACTTTAGACTCATAATAGGAGAGATGCGATGAATCGTCGTAGCATTTTAAAGGCAGCGGGTGCAATCATGGCCGCTGCAGCAGCAGCTGTTGCGTTCCCGCGTATGGTTTTCGCCGGGTACAACGCGAAGGCGTTTAAGAATCCAAAGATGGACGACTCTTTGAACGAGTTGTTCGGGTCCAGCACGACCGCACCCAGCGGTGAAATTAAGCTAAAGGCTCCAGATATCGCGGAGAACGGGGCGGTCGTACCGATAGAGATATCGACCTCACTGAAGGCAGACCGTATTGCGTTCATGGTGAAAGAGAACCCAAACCCGCTAGCAATAGTGGCAGACATCCCAGCTGGGACTCAGTCTACGGTAAAGACGCGTGTCCGCATGGGTAAAACAACCCAGGTGATGGCGGTGGTTAGTGCNGATGGGAANCTCTACACGGCGTCTAAAGAGGTGAAGGTNACAATCGGCGGCTGCGGCGGTTAAAAAGGGGGATTTAGATATGTCATCAATTCGTATCAAAGCAAAAGAGCGGAACGGAAGCGTCGATGTGAAGACGCTGATGAAGCACAAAATGGAAACAGGCTTGCGCAAGGGCAAGGACGGTAAGAAAATTCCAGAGCACTGGATTACTGATGTTACCGCTGAGTCGGGTGGGAAGGTCGTTTTCGCGGCGGCGTTCAATACGTCGATCTCCAAGGACCCATATCTCGCCTTTAAATTTGAGGGCAAAAAAGGGGACACCGTGAAGATTTCTTGGAAGGACAGTAAGGGTAAATCCGATTCCGCCGAGACGAAGGTTAAATAGCTGAGAGGAGACAGTGAAATGAAAAAAGTAATAAGTTCGGCTTTGGTCGGCACACTCAGCCTGGGCATCGCTTTCAGTGTTTCGGCTGGGCCGGTAGAAGATCAGGTCGCTTTTAAAAAATACTACGAGAATAGGTTCCCCGACACGCCTACCGAGGATTTTGCTAACGGAGTCTATTCGATTCTTCCTACTGCTCGTGAGCAATGGGAAGCGATCGAAGAATTTCCACCCTACGAACTCGCTATTGAAACCGGCGAAGAGTTTTATAATAAGACATTCGCGAATGGCAAGTCGCTAGCTGACTGCTTTGGGCCAGATGGTGCTGTGCGTAATCAGTATCCTAAGTGGGATAGTGATCGTGGAATGGTTGTGACGATGGAGCTCGCAATCAACGAATGCATGACCGCGAACGGTGAGAAGCCATTGAAGTACAAAAAAGGGAAGATCACTGAAGTAACGGCGTACATGTCTTTTAATTCTCGAGGCCAAGAAGTAGACGTAAAAATCCCATCAGATGACCCACGGGCGCTCGCTGCTTATGAGAACGGAAAGGAGCACTTTTATACGAAGCGCGGGCAGTTGAACTTCGCGTGCGCTGATTGTCATATGTTGACAGCGGGTAATTTATATCGTGCTGATACTACGTCACCTGGATTTGGTCATGGAACTCATTGGCCGGTGTACCGTTCGAAGTGGCAATCGATGGGAACGCTGCATCGCCGCTTTGGTGGATGTCACAAAAATATCCGTGCAAATCCCTATAAAGCGCAGGGTGAGGAGTATAGGAACCTTGAATATTTCGTAACTTATATGTCTAACGGTCTGACGTTTAACGGCCCGGGCGCGCGGAAGTAAGGAATTGTCATGAGAAATGGATTGAAAACAATTGCCTTGGGACTGGCGCTTATTGCCCCAGTTTCTTTTGCTGGCAGCGGCACTACAGCGGAGCATATCGAGGCCGCGACTGCTGCTTACAAAAAATTGGCAAAGGAAAGCAGTTATCAGTGGACAACCACCGTCAAGGCTATTAAAGCGGCGAAGAAGGCCCTAAAGGCTGGTGACGACAAGGCGGCTCGTAAGCTCGCACATCAGGCGATGGATCTCGTTGAGGCGACTCGTCTCCAAGCGAAGATCGAGTCGGAAACCTGGCAGATGAGGGTTCCTAAGTAGTTAACTACTGGAAAAAGAAAAGCGGCCCTCGGGTCGCTTTTTTTATCNTCGGGNTTTAATAGGTCAATGGGGTATCAGANTACACGGGNGACTAAATACGTAGCGCGTAANGAGACGCCGATTATCGTCAGGTCTGGCGACNCGTATTTGCGACTAGCCCGTCTCGCCCGGATAGTCAGCGATGCCCGGATTCTGATTCATTCCGATGACTTTCGGGTTGTTCACTTTGCTTAATCGTAAGACTTCATCGGTTCCCTTATTCTTGAGGATGTAGTCCCGAATCACGTCCCAGATCAGTCGTCCCTCGGGGGTCCGATTTACGGTAGCCCAGCCAGTCACTTTGTATACTTTTTCGGGATCAATGGCCTCCCCGTTATCGAGTCGAGCCTCAGAAATTCGTTCGCCTAACCCCTTTTTGGGCGAAATGGTGTAGTCCATACCTCCAATCCGGACCATGTCTCCGCCAGATTGGAGATAGGGATCTGGATCAAACAGGTTGTCCGCCACGGCCTCCAGAGTTTGAAGTAGTTGCTCACCCGTCAGCTCGGACACATAGGTCTCAGAATAGGTTGTGGCGACCTGGCTCATAACGTCATCCATGGTTATCCAGTCGCCCTCAAGCGTAGTCGTACCCCAGCGAACACCTGCCGACATGGCGACGTCAGCGTCATACTCCCAGCGCAGCGCATTACAGATCACCTGATCCCAGGTACCCATGAAATTCCCACGGCGGTAGAGCAGACGATCGGCTTTGCCGAGCTTCTCAGTGAGAATCTCGTCGTAGGTCTTACCGACCCAGCGCGGTGTGAAGTATGCGTCCTTACGACGACTCTGAATGATTGTATCAGTGTATATAGTCTGACGCATTTGTGAGATGTATGACTGCATCTCTTTGTCTGCCTCGAGCCAACCACTGATCACGGGAAACATCTGATATGAAAGCCCCTCAAGCCGGCCATCACCAAACCTAAAGTCCATGCAGCCAAGAAACTTTCCATTGGAACCAGCGTTGGTGACCCAGCAATCGTGTCCAGAGGGATTCTTGACCTTTACGGGGAGTGGGCACCCATCGTGGGTGTGTCCACCGAACACAGCATTTAGGCCCGGGACCCTTTCGGCCATCTTTATGTCCACATCCATTCCGTTATGTGACACTAACACGACCGCGTCGGGTGACTCGTCACCACGAATTTGTTCAACGAGTTCAGCCATATCATCTTCTCGAATACCAAACGACCAGTCGGGGAAAAACTCTCTCGGGTTAGCATTTGCTGTACGGGGAAACGCCTGCCCTAGGACAGCTATCCGGGCACCATTGATTTCTTTTATGACGTAGGGCTGGAACGCGTGTCCGGTGTCTTCATCGTACAGTCCACGCCCATCGAATCGCTCTACCAGTGCTGGATAATCATCACCGAACAGAGAGTCCTCCAATACGCGTACGTTTTGGCCAATAAAGTCGCCTTTGAATAGGGAGACATTAGATAGCACCTCATCTTCACGGTAGGTGAATTCCCAATGTCCGACCATAACGTCAATGCCGAGAATATTTGAGGCTTCAACCATATCAACACCGCGAGTCCACAGAGATGTTGCAGAGCCCTGCCAAAGATCTCCACCATCCACGGTGAGGGTGTTCCGCCGTCCCCCAGCCTGGTCCCGTAGATGATCCAGTAGGGTTTTCACATGCGCAAAACCACCGGTACGACCCAGTTGCTCTGCATGTTTTGAAAAGTTGAGATACGTGAATGCGTATTCTTCAGGTGTTCCCGGCTCGAACCTATTCGCGTCCAGGAATTTTTTGCCAACGATGTGTGGGAAGCGACCATACGCGTCACCCACTCCTAGGTTAACATTAGGCTCTCGGAAGTAGACCGGGAGTAGTTGACCGTGCACATCTGTCACATGGAGGATACGTGCGTCACCATTCATGGGTTTGTCATAAAATCCTGGGGGGGCGGACTTGTTTGCGAGGGCGCGTGAGCTAGAGATAAGTGGAATCGATCCAGCCGCTGCCGCGGCTGCCATGAGTTTCATAAATTGACGGCGATTGAGAGTATTCATGCTTGTCCCTGCGGTCGTGTTAACCAATTACTTGAAGGGCCGAATCGCTATGCTAGCATCCGGTCTAGTTTCCTTTAACGCTCGAGTGTATGTCGTTTGCAAAAGATCATTCAAAAACTTTTGTTATTTTTCACGGTTTTCCCCTTATCTCTACCAGCTAATGCAGATGTTGTGAAGCCTGCATTAGTTGAAGTAAGCGTATTCTCTGATGGATCAACGGTTGTGCAGATCCGGACCAGTGTGGAGGCTTTATTGACCGGGATTAATGGACAGTACCGGAACACGCAAGACGCACCAAGTTCTGAAGAATATGATGGGTACAGAGAGCTTGGACCGGACGAGCTGAAGCCAGTATTCGAGGAGTTTCATGCAGAGCTACTGGACGGTATTTCCTTAACGGTCGATGGCAGAAAAATACCTCTTTCAGTGAGTGTAGTAGATATACCACCACGGGGGTACACCAAAGTACCGCGGACCAGTGTCATTGAACTGGTGGGCGAAATCCCGAACGGTGCCACATCCTTGCGATGGTACTACCCACCGCGTTTTGGCGATCAGGCCGTCCGAGTCCGACAAGTTAACGAGTCCAGCGGCGAGTACCATTGGTCCGTTTACCAGTGGATCAAACAAGACGAACCGTCGAGACCATTTTCTCTGACTGAGGTCTACACGAAACCAACATTCTGGTCTGTCGCTGTTACATATATAGTGATTGGTTTTTCGCATATCGTGCCCGGTGGGTTGGACCACATACTTTTCGTTCTCGGAATATTTTTGATTTCGATGCGACTGAGGCAGCTGATCCTGCAAGTCACAATGTTTACGGTTGCACACTCGATAACCCTTTCTTCAGGTGCATACGGTTTAATTTCATTACCCTCAATCTTGATTGAGCCGATGATTGCCCTCTCGATCGTCTATGTGGCTGTCGAAAATTTGCTGACTGATCGACTGAGTCGTTACCGGCTGCCGGTTGTATTTGGATTTGGTTTGCTGCACGGGCTGGGGTTTGCGTCGTTCTTGACTGAGTTTGGGCTGCCGGAAGATCTCTATTTAGCGGCCCTGTTATGGTTTAATCTCGGCGTCGAGTTTGGTCAGCTGGCTCTCTTAGTGGGTGCCTATCTAGCGATTACCATTTGGTTTAATGATCCTTCGAAATACCGCCGTGTTATCACCATTCCCGGGTCTGCATTGATTGCGGTAGTTGGAGCGTTCTGGGTACTAGAGCGTGTGACTTACTTTTATTTTAATTAGCAGGCGGCAGGTTCCTGATCGTTTCTTCGATTTCATATGCATAGAAGTCAACAATATCGGGTACCCCATATTTGGGCGGCGCCAATGGGTCGCCCCGGGGACTCAAGAAAAGTAAGGTGGGCGTTCCAAACCCTTCGTAACGGCTAGCAAACGCCACGGTCGTCGTCTTTGTGCCGTCAAAATCAGTTAGGGGTGTAGCGATACCGATATCTACGGTGGTGAATCGGATTTTTCCTCTGAATTCCCCGGAGGCACGTAAGGGTTGCAGGATTTCTTTTTCAAGTCTGACGCAAAAGGAGCAGTCCGGTTGTGTGACCATAACAACCCACGAGCGCGAGTCAGGTTGAGAAAATTTAGGCTCCTCCGAGATTGAGCTAGCGTCCGCAGAGAAGCTCATAGCGATGAATCCAATCACCGTTATCAACTGAGATATCATATGCTCTCGATGAGATCGACGATCATCGTGGCGACATCGTCCGCGTAGAGGTCACG
Source organism: Gammaproteobacteria bacterium (assembly GCA_002717305.1). Lineage (GTDB taxonomy): Bacteria > Pseudomonadota > Gammaproteobacteria > Pseudomonadales > Litorivicinaceae > HIMB30. The sequence continues at coordinate 26,822 of PBDH01000008.1, forward strand.
GAAGAAGTGATCCGCTCCCTCTATAATCTCAACCTTGAGGTTACTCTGACCAGAAATGGTTTCAAAGTCAGCTTCAATATTTGGTACCACTGTATCTTCTGATCCGCCAATCACCAGGATCGGCATGTTCTGTATTTTTGCAACGTTATAAGGGGTGCTGTGTGAGGGATTATCCGCGTATTCTGAGATGAACGCCCCGGCGGTTACGCGTGGTTTTTCGCAGTAGATAAATTTGGGAACGTTAACGTACTCATTGTCCGGTAGTTTGGAAAATTTACTCAGAAGTTTTCTTAAATCTAATCCAGTATCTTTCCTATAATTTTCAATGTTTCTCTCATTGCGCGACATACCCGATGCGATTAAGACGCCCCCGGCTATTGCTGGATCTGAAAAATGTCTTGCCAGAAACGCAGACACCTGTCTACCACCGCGGGAGTGCCCCGCCACGATGATCTTTTTAAAACCCTCTGCCTTTAGATACTCAACCCACACCCCTAACTCAGTCAACGCGTCCTCGTATTTATGGGTATGGTCTATGTCGCAAGCCGTCAAAGTGGCGTAGCTTTTGGTTGACGTTTGTATGTTGTCACCCATTCGATTTTTGTCATTCAACGAGAGGTTCGGTGTCAAGACTGGATACCCGTAGTCTTCAGATAAGAGGGCCGCAAGTGTTTTTATGATCTCCATACGGTTGTGCGCGAGGGTGCCGTGCAACAGGATAACAGCCACCTCGCCGTCAGCCTCATAAAAGTCGCCGGCTAATCCCTTATGACTAATTAAAGTCTGGGCGGAGACGGTCGTGACATTGAGGAAAGCGGTAATGCAGAGAAAAAGGACGAGTTTCAATATTTTCATGGTGTTCCCCTGAGGTCTTAAACCTGTCATTGCTAAGGGTTTTGTTATTTATGTATCAGATCAGATTGTGGATTTTATCGAATAAAAAATGAAGTACTATTATCAATTAGCAGTTTGTGCTTGCAGCGGTCGTGTGTATCAGGCGTCCCCATCAACTCCAGAGATAGAGGCTAGAGGAATGAACAAGTTGATAGTGGCCGCCCTTGGGGCTTCGCTGAGCACCGGTGTAGTGGCCGCGGGCGACGCCGCCGCTGGTAAGGCTAAGGCGGTCATGTGCGCCGGGTGTCACGGACGAAATGGTATAGCGACTGTTCCGAATTATCCTAGTCTCGCAGGGCAAAACGCTGCCTATCTCAAGGGGGCCCTCAAAGCCTATAAGTCGCGAGAGCGCAAAGGCTACCAGGCAGCGATTATGTATAACATGGCTGCAGCACTAAGCGATCAAGACATAGCTAACCTAGCCACTTTTTATTCCGAGATTAAATAATGTTTATGACCCGGAATAAGGCCAACTTCGTAGTGATTTATTTCTCTACCATCGTTTTGATAGCTAGCGCTTCCGAAGGTAATTTCGATCCGAAAACAGGTCTAAGAATTCATCATTATACTGAACTAGTTCCCGATAGCGTTCCCGGCGGTATCGTCGTCGATACGGAGGATGTCAAAAAACTGATCGATGAATCGGATGTTGTTTTAATAGACGTATTATCAATATCAGGCGTCCGATATGACGAATTGGACGGCTCATGGTCAGATTATGAGTCACGGTATAATATCCCTGGAAGTATGTGGCTCCCCAACGTCGGATACGGACGACCGTCTGCCGACATGCTCAAATATTTTTTAGATACGGTTGCAGAGGCGACTGGCGGTGTTAAAGATCGACCAGTGCTTATTTATTGCGTGACTGATTGCTGGATGGGGTGGAACGCCGTCCAGCATTTAGCCCGGGCCGGGTATGCTCGAGTTTACTGGTCCCCGACGGGCACAGACGGATGGTCTGCGGCGGGCTACGAACTCGAACTAACCGAGCCAACGCCCGTTAAGGTAGATTGATCGCGAGAGGTTTTATGCGGCAACTTATTTCTATGGAAGAGGCCTTTGAAGCTATCGAGGAATGCGCTTCTCAGCGTCCGATAAAAACATCGACTGTGCCTCTTCCTGACGCTGTGGGGCAGGTGCTTGCCGAACCGGCGGTGGCTCAGTTGTCGATCCCGTCTTTTAACAACTCAGCTCGCGATGGTGTTGTTCTGTCATCGACGGGTATCGATGCAGCAAAGCGGGGTGACACAATCACCCTTGCCGGCGAACTGAGGGCCGGTGACTCCACCGAGATGGCGCATGGCTTGGTTGGGATGGCGGCCCGCATCATGACCGGGGCACCGGTACCTGATTGGGGTGTGGCTGTCGTCATGATTGAGGATATTGAATTTTCAGATGAAACTACTTTCAAAGTTAAGGCGACGCCGGATACTTGTGCATGGATCCGACCCGAGGGCTCTGATATCGAAGCGGGGTCGGTGATTCTTAGACCAGGACGCCGTATCGTCCCAGAGCATGTGCAAGCGTTAGCATCGAGTGGGGTCGTTGAGGTAACAGTTCATATGCGGCCTCGTGTTGGCATCTGTTCAACCGGCGAAGAGCTTGTTGACATTACCTCAGGGCGTCCAGGTTCTGGGCAGATTTATGACTCAAACCGGCCATTCATGAATGCTATGATGCAATCTTTTGGGTGCGAAGTTGCTGTCAACGAGCGTGTCGGGGACACGCTCGATGAGATGGTCAGCTTTTTAGAACATGCCATGGAAGCGTCTCTCGATTTGGTAATTTCGTCCGGCGCCGTGTCAATGGGTAGCTATGATTTTGTGAAGCCCGCACTTGACGCCGTTGGGGCTCAGATTGTTTTCCACAAAGTGAAACAAAAACCAGGTAAGCCGCTGTTATTCGCAATACTACCGAATGGGGCCCTCTACTTCGGGTTGCCCGGTAATCCGGTATCGACGGTTGTGAATTGCCGTTTTTACGTACACTTTGCTCTGTCAGTTATGCAGCAGCAGAAACAGGAGGTATCTATGAAGTTGCCCTTAGAGACCTGCATCGACAAACCGGAAGGCATTGCTATTTTTTTGAAAGCCTGCTGTGTTCGTGCTGATGATAAAGCATCGGTCTATGCCCTCGACGGTCAAGAATCATTTCAAACTCGACCATTACTTGAGATGAATGGCTGGGTCGTGATGAGTGAGCATGAGGGCTCTGCACAGGCTAGAGATATGGTCAATTTTTATCCCTTGCATCAAGACGGACTACCCGATATATTTTGACGAATATAACGGGTTGTGACATTCTCCAAACATAGTAAAGGCTGATCGTTGTTCAAGGCTGGAGAGCGGTGGATAAATTTTTGATAGATCGTTTCGGGCGTAGTTTTCCATACTTGCGTCTTTCTGTGACCGACGTGTGTAACTTCAAATGCTCTTATTGTCTGCCCGACGGATACAAGGGTGACGCGGGTGGGTTTTTGGGGGTGGACGAAATTCGTCGACTGATCGCCGGTTTCGCAGAATTAGGCACAAGAAAAGTTCGTCTGACAGGCGGGGAGCCGACGCTACGAAAGGACTTCCTTGATATAGCGAGAGTGGTTTCCCAGACCCCTGGCATCGAGACCGTGGCCATGACAACGAATGGATATAAGTTACCTCAGAGGGCCCAAAGCTTCTACGATGCTGGCGTTAACGCCATCAATATCTCTATCGATGGATTGACACCAGAGCGTTTTGAATTGATCACAGGGAAAAATCGATTCGAAGAAGTAATGGATGGACTAAACCTGTGCCGAGAGATTGGTTTTGCTCCGGTTAAAGTCAACGCAGTTCTTCTTAAAGATCTTAACGATTCCGAGCTTGATGCGTTCATCCAATGGGCTTGTGGGGGCGTAAACCTGCGATTCATCGAACTCATGGAGACGGGTGAGAATCGGGCATATTTTGATAAGTACCATTTGTCAGGTGACGTGCTCGTAAAAAAACTTGTTGATAGTGGTTGGAGCGAAACAGCCCGTGACGTACTTGGCGGTCCTGCGAGGGTCTGGAAGCATCCCAACCAGGAAGGAAGCGTTGGCTTGATAGCTCCATACTCCAGAGATTTTTGCACGACCTGTAACCGTTTGCGTGTGTCCGCAAAAGGAGGCTTACATCTTTGCCTATTCGGCGACGGTGGACACGATCTCAGACCTCTCTTGCAGCTCGATTCAGACAAAGAAACCCTTAAAGATACAGTGTGCGAGTTGTTGGATCTAAAGGTCGCTGGTCATGGCCTGCATGATCGCCACACCGGAGCAACGCCTCATTTTGCGTCCATAGGGGGCTAGTTTGCCTACAACTGAGCTCATCTCAAATTTTTCGATGATCGACGTGGGTGGAAAACGCCATACTGCGCGCAGGGCGGTCGCGGCAGGCACAATTTATTTAGGTCCGAATGCCTTTATAAAAGTGTGCGATAAAACGTTACCGAAAGGTGACTGTTTTCCGATCGCTGAAATCGCAGGGTTAGGGGGCGCGAAGCAGTGTGCAAATCTATTACCGATGTGCCACCCGTTGCCACTGGAGCAAGTTTTGGTTTCTTTCGAGCTCGATCATGAGACTCATTCTGTTCGTGTTTTCTGTGAGGCGTCGGCGCATGCGAAGACTGGTGTCGAAATGGAGGCGTTGGCCGGAGTGAACGCAGCGCTTCTCTGCATTTGGGATTTGTGCAAGGGCACCGATCCAGTGCTACGAATAAGTGATCTGGAGTTGCTAACTAAGACAGGGGGCAAGTCAGGGGTCTGGATCAATCCGGACGCAACGACTCCTCAGTGGGTTCTTGACCGGCTGCCAACCCAGACACCGCTGGCGGGTCGAAAGATTGCTGTTTTAGTCATGAGCGACCGCGCCTCTGATGGTACTTACGACGATGAATCCGGACAATACCTGGTTGATTCGTTATCTTCCGAGGGGGCTAATGTTTGTGCCTATCAGGTGATCCCAGACGACTATGAATTGATTCAAAAGACGGTAACGGATGTAACAGAGGCCCATGATCCCCACGTTATTTTCTGCACAGGCGGCACAGGTCCTGGACCACGTGACGTAACACCGCTGGCCTTGGCAGACCATCTGAATCCCGAACTACCTGGGTTAGGTGAGTGGCTACGCTCTGAAAGTGCGGTCTACACAAAGACCGCGTGGCTATCGAGGATGGGCGGAGGGCTGATCGGTAGGGCGCTCGTGATAACACTTCCTGGAAGTTTACAGGCGGTAAAAGAGTGTTTCGGCATTTTCATCGAAGGCCTCCCGAAGGCGATCATGATGGTAGAGAAACAGGGCCGGAAGGGGCGCCTTTGATTATAGTCAGCGTTCAATGCCTCGGCGTTTTCCGTGAGCTAGGGGATCACTTCGACGTCGATGTTGAAAATAGGTCAGTGCTAGCGATTCGTAATGCAGTCTCGGCGCACCTGATCAGGTTGAATCGTCCAGACTTGGACGCTGTGCTAAGTCGATCCATATTTGCTGAAGGTGATGAGCTACTGAAGGACCATATCGTCATCGAAAGCTCAACAGTTAGCCTGCTTCCTCCAGTTGCGGGTGGCTGAGATGGATCTATTCTCTGAGATTGCCGGCGACTGTTGGAAATGCGGATTGACAGATGGTCCTTGTCAACCAGCGGAGTTTGACTTTCTCGTGGCAGACCCTGCTCATGGTGCAGTGGCGCAGTTCTTCGGAGTCGTGAGGAATCATAACGAGGGTTTAGCAGCGGCCGCTGTGGACTATGATGTGCACCCTGAGCTTGCATTAAAAGCTCTCGCTGAGTTGTGTTGTGATATCTGCGCAGACTACCCTGTCAAAGTCGCTATCATTCACTCACGAGGAATAGTCCGAGTGGGTGAAGCAAGTGTTTTGATTGCTGCGAGCAGTACACACAGGAAAGATGCCTTAGGCGCGGTCTCAGACGCGATTGATCTACTGAAGGTTCGGGTTCCGATTTGGAAAAAAGAGATAGGCTTGGATAACGAGCTGCGTTGGCTCGATGGGCACTCTTTAAGGGAGGATTAATAGTGAGAGGGCTGTCACATGGACGCCGTAACGTTTGAAATAGATGCCCAATTAAAGCAGACCAGTTATCCGATAATCTCGCTGTCAGTCTGCGACCTAAGGCTCGTCGATGACCAACGCTGGCCGTGGTTGCTGATCATACCCCGAGTACCGCATGCAGTAGAACTCATCGACCTGAGTCCTGAACTTCGATCCACGGTCTGGCAAGAAATCGATCACGTGGCGCGGATCATGCGCGATCAATTTTCACCACACAAACTTAATATTGCAGCGCTTGGGAACCAGGTGAGGCAGCTGCACATTCACAGTATCGCTCGATTCCCCGAGGATGCAGCATGGCCGAATCCTGTCTGGGGTGTTGGTGAGCCAGAGCCATATGATTCGATCCTTCTAAACACCCGCTTGGGTACTCTAAGGGAGGGATTCGCCTAGCGCATTAATTAACCCGGCTTCTTGCCTGCTCCAAATTTAGGAGTAACCATGGCGATCCGCGCGGGGATTTAGTTATAACTTATAGGACCGTGGAGGTTCACCGGTATAGAGTTGCCGTGGGCGACCGATTTTATAGGACTCTGAGCTCATCTCGTCCCAATGAGACATCCACCCTATGGTACGTGCGACAGCAAAAATTACTGTAAACATACTAGTTGGAATCCCTATAGCACTTAAGATAATTCCTGAATAGAAATCAACGTTTGGGAACAGTTTACGATCCGCGAAGTACGGATCGGATAACGCAATCCGCTCTAACTCCATCGCGACAGCGAGACGAGGATCGGTGACTCCCAGCTCAGCCAATACTGCATCGCAAGAGGCTTTTATAACTTTAGCGCGTGGATCAAAATTTTTGTAGACACGGTGCCCAAAGCCCATCAGCTTAAATGGATCATCTGGATCTTTCGCTTTGTCAATGAACATTGGAATGTTTTCAACCGAGCCAATTTCCTCGAGCATTACTAAAACAGCCTCATTAGCCCCTCCATGCGCGGGACCCCAAAGTGCGGCAATACCGCTAGAGATGCAGGCAAAAGGATTAGCCCCCGTCGAGCCTGCTAATCGCACCGTAGACGTCGATGCGTTCTGTTCGTGATCGGCGTGAAGAAGAAAAATCTTATCCATCGCACTCTCTACTGCCTTACTGATTCGGTATTCCTCGCAGGGTGTCCCGAACATCATGTATAAAAAATTTGCCGCGTATGAGAGGTCGTTCCGCGGATACATAAATGGTTGGCCGAGCGAATGTTTGTAGCACATCGCGGCGAGCGTCGGCATCTTGGCCACCAATCTGTGGGCCGCGATTTCACGGTCACGCTCGGACCGAATATCCATTACATCATGATAAAAAGCCGACAATGCACCGACAGCGCCGCACATCATTGCCATCGGATGGGCATTGTGGTGGAACCCATCAAAGAAGTGGGCAAGGGATTCGTGGACCATCGTATGTCTAGTGATGTTGCTCACAAATTCTATTTTTTCTTGTTTGGCGGGTAGGAAGCCGTACCAAAGAAGAAAGCAGGTCTCTAAAAAATCGGAGTGTTCCGCCAGTTCTTCGATCGAATATCCACGGTGAAGCAGCACCCCCTGATTCCCATCGATGAAGGTAATTTTAGATTCGGTTGCGGCTGTAGACATAAAGCCGGGATCGTAGGTGAAATAGCCCGCATTTAATAATCCAGAAACATCGATAACATCAGGTCCATATGATCCCTTGAGGACAGGTAGGTCGATAACTTCGCCGGTTGGGAGAGTCAGTGTGGCATTTTTTTCAGCCATTTTTTTAACTCCTTTGGTTGTAAATCCGCGAGTTAGACCCACTTCTTAAGTCATTGTGCGGTGCACATGTTTCACGGAAGCGTGGCCCACTATAATGAGGGCGGTTCAGGTGTCAATCGCAGGACGTGGAATTAGTCACGAAGAAGTGCACGTTACCCTTTGTAACGGGATGATTACGGGACTATACTACGACTAACGTTGAACGCCGGTGTGAAAAGGATTGCAGGGATATGGCTATGTCGAGCGAGCGTCCGGTTAACCTTGACCTGACGACGTTTAGGTTTCCTATAACGGCTATCGCATCCATTCTTCATAGGGTGTGTGGTGTCATCTTATTTTTCGGTAGCTTTATTTTTTTGGCTCTCCTAAGTCTCTCCCTTAAAAATGAAGCAGGATTTGCCGACGTACTTGTTCTCCTTGACAATGGATTTGTGGCCTTTGTCGTCTGGGGTATTTTGGCGTCTTTGGCCTATCATTTTGTCGCCGGTGTGAAGCACCTGTTCATGGATATGGGTTATGGTGAGACTCTAGAATCGGGCCCTCTATTTGCAAAAGCCTCAATTACAGTTGCTCTTGTGCTGATAGTCCTTGCGGGGGTTTGGGTTTGGTAGCAAATTTTCTAAATTACAGCCGAAGCGGGGTGGCGGACTGGATCGTTCAACGCTTTAGCGCGTTAATCCTTGCGGCCTATACCATAGTGATGGTCGTGTGGCTTGTCGTAAACGGTATGGAGCTTACGTTCGCGCAGTGGCAGGGATTCATCGGCCAGACATGGATGAGGATATTTACGCTCTTGACGATTTTGGCGTTGGCCAGCCACGCTTGGATTGGGCTTTGGACAGTCGCGACGGACTATCTAAGAAAAGGGGTTATCCGTGTCGTATTTCTCGGATTTGTGGGGGTCTCTCTATTCGTCTACGTTGTCTGGGGTGTTAGTATTCTTTGGGGGTTTTAATTAATGACAACTCTTCGCAAAGTATCTTTTGATGCAGTTGTTATAGGCGGAGGTGGCGCGGGTATGCGCGCGTCACTGCAGATGGCGCAATCTGGTTTTAAGACTGCTTGTCTGAGTAAAGTATTTCCTACACGCTCTCATACTGTTTCGGCGCAAGGCGGAATCACTTGTGCCATAGCGAGCGCTGATCCAAAGGATGATTGGCGTTGGCACATGTATGACACAGTTAAAGGGTCCGATTATATTGGCGACCAGGATGCTATCGAATACATGTGCTCCGTGGGTCCTGAGGCAGTATTCGAGTTAGAACACATGGGTCTTCCATTTTCGCGGTTCGAGAACGGAAGAATCTATCAGCGGCCGTTTGGTGGTCAATCAAAAGATTATGGAAATGGTGGGCAGGCTGCGAGGACCTGTGCAGCGGCTGATCGGACTGGTCACGCCCTACTGCACACGCTGTACCAAGCGAATCTAAAAAACGAGACAACGTTTCTCAACGAGTGGTTCGCTGTCGATCTGGTCCGTACCGATGATGGTGACGTGGTTGGTGTTATCGCAATTGAGATTGAGACCGGTGACGTTGTTTTTGTTGAATCAAAAGCAACTGTTTTAGCTACAGGCGGCGCTGGGCGAATATATGCATCGACTACAAACGCTCACATCAATACAGGTGACGGAATTGGTATGGCATTGCGCGCCGGATATGCAATGCAAGATATGGAGATGTGGCAGTTCCATCCCACCGGAATTCATGGTGCAGGTACCTTGGTGACGGAGGGTTGCCGCGGTGAGGGCGGATATCTGGTCAACAAGGACGGCGAACGCTTCATGGAACGCTACGCTCCAAACGCGAAGGACCTCGCTGGTCGTGATGTCGTCGCACGTTCAATGATGACAGAAATTCTAGAAGGCAGAGGCTGTGGTGAGAATGGTGATCATGTTTATTTGAAGTTAGATCATCTGGGCAAGGAAATCGTGCACAGCCGATTGCCGGGCATAACCGAACTGTCGAAAACTTTTGCGCACGTAGATCCAGCAGTTATGCCGATCCCTGTCGTTCCGACTTGCCATTACATGATGGGGGGCATCCCGACAAATGTTAATGGCCAGGCAATTACGCAGGTTGATGGTAGAGACACAGTTATTCCTGGCCTGTACGCTTGTGGGGAGGCCGCCTGCGTTTCGGTTCACGGAGCTAATCGTCTGGGAGGCAACTCCTTGCTCGATCTGGTAGTTTTCGGTCGGGCTGCAGGGATTTTCATCGAGGAACAACTTCAGCAAGGTATCGAGCACACGATCGCTTCTTCAGATGACATTGATCGTGCGGTCGGACGTCTCAGAGCATTGGACGATAATGACACTGGCGAAGATACTGCCACGCTCAAGAGGGAGCTTCAGAGCTGTATGCAGAATTATTTTGGTGTATTTCGAGATGGTGAATACATGAAGAAAGGTCGTGAAGAGTTAGATTCGATGCGGGAACGTATCGCTGACATAGCGATTGGCGACAAGTCAAAAGCGTTCAATACGGCCCGATTGGAGGCACTTGAACTACAAAATCTTTTTGAGGTGGCTGAAGCTACGGCTATCTCTGCGGATGAGCGGACAGAGAGTCGTGGCGCACATTCGCGGCGTGATTTTCCGGAGCGCGATGATAAGAATTGGTTGTGTCATTCGTTGTATCATCCACGATCACAAAAACTGACTAGGCGTGAGGTCAACTTCAGTCCGAAGACTGTAGAGACATTTGAGCCAAAAGAGCGCACGTATTAAGGGGTACCATATGTTAGTCAGCGTCTATCGCTATAACCCTGAAACGGACCGTGAGCCATACATGCAAGATGTCGAAGTTTCTCTCCTAGAGGGAAAAGATCTGATGGTTTTGGATGTGCTTAATCTTATCAAGGAGAAAGATCAGTCGTTGTCCTTTAGACGCTCTTGTCGAGAGGGTGTTTGTGGGTCCGATGGCGTAAACATGAACGGCAAGAATGGTCTTGCGTGTATAACGCCGTTATCGGATGTTGCAGCAAATGGAAAGTTGGTTGTTCGTCCACTGCCTGGCTTGCCAGTGATTCGCGACCTGGTCGTTGATATGGGAGTCTTTTATAAGCAATATCAACGTATTAAGCCATATTTGCAGAATTCATCCCAGACAGGGAATCACGAGCGGTTACAATCGCCAGAGGATCGAGCGAAGCTCGACGGCCTTTATGAATGTATCTTGTGCGCCTGCTGCTCAACAAGTTGTCCATCGTTTTGGTGGAACCCTGATAAATTTGTCGGCCCATCTGGACTACTCCAGGCGTACCGGTTCCTTGCAGATAGTCGCGATGAAGCCACGGAGGAGCGGTTGGCGGAATTAGATGACCCATTCAGCGTGTTTCGGTGCCGTGGAATAATGAACTGTGTGTCTGTCTGTCCCAAAGGTCTTAACCCGACGAAGGCGATCGGACACATTCGCGATATGCTGTTATCGCGAGCCACTTAGGACTTTGATGGGCCTGTGTCAATAAACGTATGTGTTGGTAAGTGTCGCCTTGAGGATGTCTTTGACGGGTCCGGGAATGGTTTGCTGAATACGTTTGCACTGAAGGGCGCTAGAGGGCGTCTATAGTGAATGCTTTTATGGAGAAGCAGGGCCTGAATGATCACACTCAAGGACGTAAAAATGAGTTCTGGTAGAGGGTAGAGCACAATGTCTGATGGTCCCATGGAGAAAAGCCTGAAGACTTCGCATCTCGCGGGCAGCAATCTTGATTACCTCGACGAGCTTTATGAGCTTTATCTAGTCGACTCTAACAGCGTTACAAATGAATGGCGGCAGTACTTCGACTCTCTGCCTCGTGTTGAGGGGGTGATTGCAGGCGAGGTGCCGCACTCGACTATTCAAGAACAATTTCTCCTTTTAGGAAAAGATCGTGGTCGTGTAGTGTCAGCCGGTTCCAGTTCAGTGTCCTCTGACTTTGACCGTAAGCAGGTCTATGTCCAGCGGCTGATCACTGCTTATCGTATCCGTGGCCATCAGCGTGCAGCCCTCGATCCACTGGGCCTGATGCAGCGCCAGCGGGTACCCGATCTAGAGCTAGGATTCCATGACCTGTCAGCCGCAGACCTCGACACTGTGTTTCAGATAGGTATCCAAAACCTGGGCATGCCAGAAGCAAGACTTAAAGACATCATCGCCGCACTTGCTAAGACCTATTGTGGAGCGATAGGGGCCGAGTACATGCACATTGTAGATACCGAAGAGCGGCTGTGGCTTCAAAATCGGCTAGAAGGGGTGACAGGAAAACCAGACTACCCAGATGACACTAAGATACATCTGCTCGAACGATTGACCGCAGCAGAAGGTCTCGAAAGATATTTGCAATCACGGTATCCGGGAACGAAGCGTTTTGGCTTGGAAGGAGCTGAGTCCTTGGTACCATGCGTCGATGAATTGATTCAGCGCGCCGGCTCGCACGGAGCAAAAGAGATTGTCATTGGCATGGCCCACCGTGGCAGATTGAACCTACTCGTCAACACACTTGGCAAAAACCCACAAGATTTGTTTGATGAATTCGATGGCAAAACAACTTTTGACAATCACGGAGATGTGAAATATCACCAAGGATTCAGTTCGAATGTTTCTACGCCTGGAGGAGAGATACACCTAGCAATGGCGTTCAATCCATCGCATCTGGAAATCGCGTCACCAGTTGTCGAGGGAAGTGTCCGTGCTCGTCAAGATCGTCGCGGCGACCCGTCAGGTGACCGCGTAGTTCCAATCTCAATACATGGCGATGCTGCCTTTGCGGGCCAAGGTGTTGTAATGGAAACATTCCAGATGTCTCAGACCCGCGCGTACAAGACTGGCGGTACCGTTCACGTAGTTGTCAACAATCAAGTCGGCTTTACAACCTCGCTTCGCGAGGACTCACGGTCAACTGAATATTGTACCGATGTGGCCAAAATGGTTCAGGCGCCCATCTTTCATGTGAACGCGGATGACATCGAGGCAGTTAATTTTGTGACGCAGCTGGCGATGGATTATCGCTATGAGTTTAAGAAAGATATCGTGATCGATTTAATTTGCTATCGCCGTCGTGGACACAACGAGGCGGACGAGCCGAGCACAACTCAGCCGTTAATGTACGCTCAAATCAAGCAACAGAAAACAACACGAGTTTCGTACGCAGAACAGTTGGTCGCGGCTGGTGTGCTGGATGAAGCAGATACGAAAGCAATGGAGGAGGCCTACCGAGCAGCACTCGAGGTGGGTCAGCCGGTGCTGAAGAGTCTCGTTCGAGAGCCTGACAGTAAGCTTTTTGTCGATTGGACACCGTACCTCGGACATGAGTGGACCGCCAATCATGACACTAGTTTTCCTATGAAACGTCTTAAAGAGCTTGGGCAACAGATCAATACATTGCCCTCAGGCTTTGTCATGCAAAGGCAGGTGGAGAAAACTTATGGAGACCGCCGGAAGATGGCGGCAGGTGCGTTACCATGCAACTGGGGGTTCGCTGAAACACTCGCATACGCAACCTTGTTAGATCAGAACATCGGAGTTCGATTCACGGGTCAGGACGTTAGTCGTGGAACGTTTTCACATCGGCAGGCGACCTTGCACGACCAGAAGACCGGAGAGTCCTACACGCCCTTGCAACATATCTCGCCAGAGCAGCCTCGCATCGACTTGTATGATTCACTTTTATCCGAGGAGGCAGTTCTCGCGTTTGAGTATGGTTATGCAACGACAGAACCGCGTCGGCTAACGATCTGGGAAGCACAGTTTGGTGACTTTGCAAACGGGGCGCAGGTCGTGGTTGATCAATTTATTACTTCGGGCGAGGTGAAGTGGAGTCGTCTGTGCGGTCTGACTCTGTTGTTACCACACGGGTATGAGGGCCAGGGACCAGAGCACAGCTCTGCTCGACTGGAACGATTTCTCCAGTTGTGTGCTGAACATAATGTGCAGGTATGTGTTCCCTCGACGCCCGCTCAGGTATTTCATATGCTTCGGCGCCAAGCGATTCGACCTCTTCGTAAACCACTAATTGTCATGAGCCCGAAATCGCTTCTGCGTAAGAAAGAGGCGGTTTCAACGTTGGACGAGTTGGCCAGTGGAAAGTTTCAAACGGTTATTCAAGATACCTCCGGGCTTGATCCTAAAAAAGTCAAAAAAGTTATCCTCTGCTCTGGGAAGGTATACTACGACCTCGACGCATATCGGTCGGAGAGTGGCACCGACGACCGGGCTATCTTGCGAGTTGAACAACTTTATCCGTTTCCGGAGGATGATCTTGTGGAGGCATTAGCTCCCTACGCAAATATGGTAGAGATGGTATGGTGCCAAGAAGAGCCGATGAATCAGGGTGCCTGGTTCCAGAGTCAACAGCATATGCTGAATGCAATGTGGCGCCACTCGCCAAACAAATTCCTGCGCTACGCGGGGCGGGCAGCGGCGGCGACGCCGGCGGCTGGGTTCATGGCTTTACATGTCGCTCAACAAAAAACGTTGATACAAGAGGCACTCGAAGGGTAATCGTCACCACAGGAATCCGTTAAGGAAAAATAATGGCAATCGAAATAAAAGTCCCGCAATTCCCGGAATCGGTCGAAGAGGGCTCCATAGCGACATGGCATAAGCGGGTCGGCGAGGCAGTTGCTCGGGATGAGCTTGTCGTCGATATTGAGACCGACAAGACTGTTTTGGAAGTTGTTGCCACCGAAGACGGTGTGTTGACCGATATCCTAAAACAGGACGGTGAGACCGTTCTATCTCAAGAACTTATCGGCAAGATAGATTCAAAAGCTGTAGCCAGTGGAGCTAAACCTGATGAATCGACGCCCGTGGCTTCAGCTACAGCTGATAGATCGGTTGCGACTAATCCGGCTGCCAAGAAGTTAGCAGAGGAAAATAATATTGAGTTGGCGACGGTTAAGGGCACGGGCAAAGGCGGTCGCATTTTGAAAGAAGATGTTCAGAACGCGTTAGCGATTCCCATAGGTCCGGATATTCCGCCTGCTGCTACCAAAACTTCAGCACCCGCAATCACTGGTGAGCGTGTTGAGAAGCGTGTTCCGATGACACGCCTACGCGTGACCATAGCGAAACGTCTGCTAGATGCGCAGCATAACGCAGCCATGTTGACCACTTTTAATGAAGTCAACATGGGCCCGCTGATGGAACTCCGTAAACAATATAAAGAATTATTTGAAAAGACGCACAATGGTACGCGGCTGGGTTTTATGGGCTTTTTCGTAAAAGCGGCGGCTGAGGCATTGAAGCGCTTTCCAGCCGTAAACGCATCGATTGATGGTAACGATATTGTGTATCACGGGTTCTATGACATTGGAGTCGCCGTATCGACCGAGCGTGGCTTGGTCGTACCGGTTTTGCGAGATTGCGACAGGATGTCGATCGCTGAGGTTGAGGGCGGTATTCGAGAGTATGCGAACGTTGCGAAAGATGGCAAGCTCGCGATCGAGGACATGACTGGTGGCACTTTTACCATAACTAACGGTGGTGTATTTGGTTCATTACTGTCTACGCCGATCCTCAACCCACCACA
This sequence comes from Gammaproteobacteria bacterium, assembly GCA_002717305.1. Taxonomy (GTDB): domain Bacteria; phylum Pseudomonadota; class Gammaproteobacteria; order Pseudomonadales; family Litorivicinaceae; genus HIMB30. The sequence continues at coordinate 42,052 of PBDH01000008.1, forward strand.
GACTGCGATACTTGGCATGCATAAGATCCAAGAGCGTCCGATGGCAGTTGACGGTCAGGTGGTCATTCGGCCGATGATGTATCTGGCACTGTCATACGATCATCGAATGATTGATGGTAAAGACGCTGTTCAGTTTTTGGTCGCGATCAAAGATATACTGGAGGATCCGGCACGTATGCTGCTAGAGGTGTAATCGGAGGAAGTAATGAGTCAACAATATGATGTCGTGGTAATAGGAGCAGGTCCTGGTGGTTACGTTGCTGCGATCCGATCGGCACAACTTGGTTTTAAAACGGTGTGTATCGAGAAATGGATCGGCAAAGATGGTAAGCCCTCCCTCGGCGGTACCTGCCTGAACGTCGGCTGTATCCCCTCAAAAGCGCTCCTCGAGTCATCACATAAATACGAAGAAGCCGCTCACGATTTAGCATTACATGGCGTAAGCGTTGGTAAGCCAAAGCTTGATGTCGCAGCAATGCTAAAGCGCAAAGATACGATCGTTGGGAACCTGACCGGTGGTATCGGTGGTCTCTTTAAGACTAACGGCGTGGAGCATCTGGCGGGCACAGGTAAGTTACTACCGAACAAGCAAGTCGAGTTCACTGACCACGGTGGCAAGTCTGAGGTGCTTCTTGCTACGTATGTGATCATTGCGACGGGATCCGTCCCAGTGAATATTCCGCCGGCTCCTCTAAGAGACGATCTGATCGTTGACTCGACGGGGGCGTTGGAATTCAAGAGTGTGCCAAAAAAACTGGGGGTTATTGGGGGTGGCGTGATCGGGCTTGAACTAGGATCTGTCTGGAACCGTCTTGGATCAGACGTCACGATCTTCGAGGCACTCGATGATTTTCTGGCAATTGCTGATCAGCAGATCGCTAAAGAGTCTCGGAAGATTTTTGCGAAACAGGGTCTGAATATCCTGACAAGCACCCTAGTGAAGGGGACGGACGTCAACGGTAAAGAGATAGAAGTTACTTTCGAGACTAAAGATGGCCCGCAAACCGCTACATTTGACAAGCTCATCGTCGCTGTAGGCCGTAAGCCGTTCACTGACGGCCTGTTGGCAGATGGCTGTGGGGTCACTCAGGACGAGCGAGGTTTTATCGAAGTGAATGAGGCCTGTGAGACGGCGGTACCGGGCGTCTATGCCGTTGGGGACGTAGTTCGTGGCGCGATGCTAGCGCACAAGGGGTCAGAAGAGGGTGTGATGGTCGCAGAGCGTATCGCCGGCAAACACGCGCAGGTGAACTATGACACAGTACCATCAGTAATTTATACGCACCCCGAGGTTGCCTGGGTTGGTAAGACAGAGGAGCAACTGAAACAAGAGGGCGTGAGTTACAATACTGGTGTTTTCCCATTCGCGGCATCGGGTCGAGCCATGGCCGCAAATGAAACAGCAGGCATGGTGAAAATGATTGCGGACAAGGAGACCGACCGCATTTTAGGCGTTCACATTGTCGGGCCAACAGCTGGCGACATGATAGCGCAAGCGGTTATCGCCATGGAGTTTGGTTCGTCTGCAGAGGATATTGCGATGACTATGTTTGCTCATCCAACGGTGTCTGAGGCCCTGCATGAGGCGGCATTGGCTGTTCAGGGACATGCGATTCATATCGCCAATAAACGCAAGCGCGCCTGATGAAAGCTAATGCACCCGTCACCTTTGGGCGTAAACTTTACGATTGCTGACTATGAGTCGGTGTTCTTTAGGACTGATAAATAAGTGATGTTAGGGATATGAATCTTCACGAATACCAAGGTAAGACTTTGTTTAGCGAGTATGGGCTCCCGGTGTCGACCGGCGTAGCGTGTGATACCAAGGAAGAAGTACTCGCTGCAGCAAAGCAAATCGGTGGTGACGCGTGGGTAATAAAAGCTCAAGTGCACGCGGGTGGTCGGGGCAAGGCGGGTGGCGTCAAGTTGGTAAAAACTGAAGCCGAGATCAGCGAGTTCTGTAACCGCCACATTGGTAGCCGTCTCGTGACCTATCAAACAGACGCAAACGGACAGCCTGTCTCGAAAATTTTGATAGAGGCCTGCGTGGGTATCGCCAGCGAGCTATACCTCGGTGCGGTTATTGATCGCTCGACGCGCCGTATTGTCTTCATGGCTTCTACAGAGGGCGGGGTCGAGATCGAGAAGGTTGCCCAGGAAACCCCTAAGAAAATTTTGAAAGCTGCCATCGATCCGTTGGTCGGCCCTCAGCCAAATCAGGCGAGGCAGATGGCTTTTAAGCTGGGCTTAGACCCAGCTCAGATAAAGCAGTTCACCCAAATCTTCTTAGGGTTAGCTAAGCTTTTTGAAGACAAGGACGTGTCGCTGATTGAGGTCAACCCTTTGGTAATAACTGAAGATGGGAACCTGCTTTGCCTTGATGCAAAGGTTGTGATTGATTCGAACGCTATGTATCGCCACGCTGATCTATCCGCTATGCGCGATCCCTCTCAAGAAGATGAACGCGAAGCGATCGCCGCCAAGTGGGACCTTAACTATGTAGCACTGGATGGCAACATCGGGTGTATGGTGAACGGAGCTGGTCTGGCGATGGGCACGATGGATACAGTCAAGCTCTACGGTGGCGCGCCCGCAAACTTCTTGGACGTTGGCGGAGGAGCTACCAAGGAACGGGTCGCCGAGGCGTTCAAGCTGATCCTGTCTGACTCAAACGTTAACGCGGTGTTTGTAAATATCTTCGGCGGAATTGTCCGTTGTGACATGATCGCTGAAGGAATTATCGGCGCTGTCGAGGAGGTGGGTGTTGAGGTACCAGTTGTCGTCCGTCTCGAGGGAACGAACGCGGATAAGGGAGCAGAGATCTTGGGTCAATCTGACTTAAACATTATCGCCGGATCGAGTCTGGCAGACGCCGCTAAGAGGGTTGTCGCTGCTGCGGGAGGCGGTTCATGAGCATCCTTATCCACAAAGACACAAGGGTTATCTGCCAAGGGTTCACGGGAAAGAATGGTACGTTCCATTCGGAACAAGCCATCGCGTACGGGACCCAGATGGTGGGTGGGGTGACGCCGGGTAAAGGTGGGACCGAACACCTAGGTTTGCCTGTTTTTGATACGGTTGCCGATGCGGTCGAAGCGACCGGCGCCGACGCGTCAGTGATTTACGTTCCAGCTCCGTTCGTTATGGACTCTATCATGGAGGCCGTCGGCGCGGGTATCCAGATGATCGTCTGTGTCACTGAGGGGGTTCCCACACTCGATATGCTGAAGTGTAAAATTGCGTGCGACAACGCGGGGGTTGTTCTGATTGGACCTAATTGCCCTGGTGTGATCACGCCCGACGAGTGCAAGATCGGTATCATGCCCGGCCATATCCACAAGAAAGGCCATGTCGGGATCGTTTCCCGGTCTGGAACATTGACCTATGAGGCGGTAAAGCAGACAACAGATGCCGGGTTCGGGCAGAGTACCTGTGTCGGCATCGGTGGCGACCCAATCCCCGGCTCAAATTTCATCGATATCTTGGCTCTATTCGAAGAGGATTCTGAGACCGAGGCGATCGTTATGATTGGTGAGATAGGCGGAACCGCAGAAGAGGAAGCCGCCGCGTTCATAAAGAAACACGTGACAAAGCCGGTCGTAAGCTACATCGCTGGCGCGACTGCTCCCCCAGGGAAACGGATGGGCCATGCTGGCGCAATAATTTCCGGCGGAAAGGGAACGGCGGATGAAAAATTTAAGGCATTGGAGGCTGCGGGTGTGAAAGTGACCCGAAACCTTGCCGAGATCGGCGAGGCATTAAAAGAAGCTACCGGCTGGTAGCCAAACTGCCCCTCGGTTTAGTTAAATTAAAAACCCCCGGTGGGTGTTTCCTACGGGGGTTTTTATGCTTGGAATTTCGAATTTAATCCCAACTTATCGAGTGATTGTATAAACACACCAACAGTGATTAGAACGATGACTGCAAACGAAGAAACCTTGGGATTCCAAACGGAAGTCAAACAACTGCTGCACTTGATGGTGCATTCCTTATACTCAAACCGCGAAATTTTCCTTAGGGAACTAGTCTCCAACGCCAACGATGCCTGCGACAAGCTTAGATTCTTGGCATTGGATACCCCCGATCTTATGGAGTCAGAGTCTGATATGAGCGTTCGCATATCAGTTGATCCCGAGACGAAAGAACTAGTGATTTCTGATAACGGGATCGGTATGACCCGTGAAGATGTAGTACAAAACCTTGGAACGATCGCGAAATCGGGGACAGCAGAATTTTTAAAGAGCTTATCGGGTGACTCGCAACAGGATGCAAATCTGATCGGGCAATTCGGTGTGGGCTTCTACTCAGCTTTCATTGTCGCGGACCGTGTAATCGTCCGTACCCGTAGAGCAGGCAATGATGAGGCAGATGCAGTGGAGTGGTCGTCAGACGGCGACGGGCAGTACACCATAAAATCTATTGAGAAATCAGACCGCGGGACCGAAATTCGGCTGACACTTAAAGAAGATGCCAAAGAATTCGGTGAGACCTATCGCATCCGTCATTTGGTGACTAAATACTCTGACCATGTCTCGATTCCTGTGTACTTAAGAAATGAGGTTGAGAAAGATGACGACTCCGAGGCGAAGCCGGAGTGGGATCAAGTAAACCAAGCCACCGCCCTCTGGACACGGCCTCGATCAGACATCACGGACGACGAGTACAACGAGTTTTACAAGCACGTCGCCCACGACTTTGAAGACCCCATGACATGGAGTCATCACAAGGTGGAAGGCAAGAGCGAGTACACGGGACTTCTCTATGTGCCGACCCGGGCACCTTTTGATCTCTGGAATAGGGAAAGTCCACGGGGCTTGAAGCTGTATGTGCAACGCGTGTTCATAATGGATCGCGCGGAAGAGTTCTTACCACTCTATTTGCGCTTTATCCGTGGGGTTGTAGATTCGTCGGATCTGAGCTTGAACGTGTCGCGTGAAATCCTGCAAAAAGATGCACGCGTTGAGGCTATGAAGTCGGCCGTTACTAGACGCGCGTTGGATATGCTTGCGAAGCTGGCCAAAGATGATTCTGAGAAGTACCAGAAGTTCTGGAATACCTTCGGTGAGTGCCTAAAAGAGGGCCCGGCAGAGGATCACCAGAACAGAGAGCGGATTACCAAGTTATTGCGATTTGCGTCCACACACACGAGTACAACCACACAGGAGGTCGGGGTCGAGGATTACCTTACTCGGATGGTTGAGGGGCAAACGGATATTTACTTCCTGGTGTCCGAATCACACACGAATGCCCTTGGATCTCCGTACTTGGAGACGTTCAAAAAACGTGAGATCGAAGTACTCTTGTTGTCTGATCGGATTGACGAATGGTTGATGGGCCACCTGCAGGAATACAAAGATCATAAGTTCATCGATGTCACTCGTGATGGGCTCGAACTGCCGGGTGAGGATAAAGACGAGAAAAAAGGAAAAAAGAAAGAAACAAAAAAACAGAAGGATCTCATCAAGCGGATGAAGGAATCGCTTTCAGAACAAGTTGAGGACGTTAAACCGTCTATACGACTAACTGATTCGGCAGCTGTATTGATTTTGGCCGAGCATGATATGGGGCCGCAGATGCGTCAAATCATGGAGGCGGCTGGTCAGGCGATGCCCATATCTAAGCCGATCCTCGAGGTTAATACAGACCACGGACTCTTAAAGCGGTTAGGATCAGAGAAAGATGAGAGCCAGTTCAGGGAATTGGCTCGATTAGTTTTTGATCACGCGCAACTCGGAGCCGAGGGGAAGCTTGATGATGCGCCTGGTTACCTTAAAAGGGTGAACGCGTTATTAGCAGAGCTAGCTGTATAGTAAGGCGGGCGATTGGCGTAATTTCAGGGCTGTTAATGGTCGGCTGTATGGTGCCAGTCAAAGCACCGCCGCAGGTACGAGATTTGGTTAAGAGCGACACAGCTTTTTTCGTTGAGGCGGTGCGCTCCGAGCTGGATCAGAGCCTTAGCCTCCTGCTTGTAAAGCTTTACCGCCGTAACCCGATTCAATTGCCGGAAACATCGAGTGTAGAGACCCGTGTCGCGCAACTGAAAGCATCCAAGCTTGACCTGCAGGAGTTTGGTGGGCCGAAGCCCGATGCGCTAGTGCGGATGGCATTCCACGAGGATTTTACCGGAGATCGTGCATATGCATTCGTCGCAGGTCTCCAATCGATGGTGAATCATGCGTTTGATCATAGCCGAGAATTTCTGCTGCTTGACGATTTTCCGTCAGCTCAGTTTATTTACAATTCAGCCCGAAACGTTGAGACCGCCGCATACTTACTCAGGACCCAGCGCAATAGTTCTAAAGAGCCATATCTATATGCGGATGGTATTCAAGACGGCATTCTTAATGCATCGTATTCACAGCTGATGGGTGAAATGATCGGGCTACAGGATGCACTCTCTAAAGCGTTGGCGAAGAAGGACCAGAGAGCGCTAAACGCAGTGGCGCGGGGTGCCGCCTCTTTTGTGTTCTTACCGGTCGGTTTCTAGGTCAATTGTTTTTCGAGTAACTGAATATCCCGAGTCTCCGGCCACAATTTCAGGACTTCCTTATAAATCTCAGGCCCTGAGGCAAAGGTGATTTGTGGTTGGCTCCGCCATTCTCGGTTAGCCAAATAGTCACTGGTAACTGCTCCAGCCTCGTGTGCAATCAAAAGGCCGGCTATTGAGTCCCAAGGCTTAAGATGTTGATCAAATAGGACGTCGAGGCGTCCACTCGCAAGATCGCACAACATCAGAGCGGCAGCACCGGGTTGTCTTAAAATTGCTCCGCACTCTAATGCCCCAGTAATTCGGCCGGAGAGCTCATCGGCGGTAAGTCTCGAGCTATGGCAAATACCGACCAGTCCTGTGGCAAGGCTGGAGCGCCACTGTGGGGCGAGTTTGTTACCGTTACAGAACGCACCACCGTCAAGAGACGCTTCATACATCTCATCTCGGGTTGGATCGTAGATCCAGCCTCCAATCACTTTTTCATTCTCAACCAAGGCAAGGGTTGTACAAAAATAGGGTAGGCCACGAATGAAATTGGTCGTGCCGTCAATCGGGTCGATCACCCACTGACGGACGTTGTAAGTCTCACCAGATTCTTCCCCCAAGAATCCATCATCCGGGAAAAATGCTTTCAGATGAGAGATGATGGTTTTCTCGACCGAGCGATCCGCCTCACTGACGTAGTCCTGAGGACCCTTGAGATCGACAGTTAGTTGCTGTCTATTTTCAAAGAATTGAAGCGCTTTTATACCACCAATACGGCACGCCTCACTCGCGATCTCGGACGTATTCATTAAAATCCCCTAAACTCAGACTTTCGATCAATAAAGTAATCCAGTGGCAGAAATCCCAGACCCCCTCAGACACAGTATTCAGACACTCTATCGTGACTTTCTTGAATCGAAGGATCTCAAGCCCCGGCTTGGCCAAAAACAAATGATTGCGGAAGTGGCCCATATTGTAGCAAGAATCGGTGATACGGATGCCCCCCCGATCGGTTTTATTGAGGCCGGTACTGGAACTGGTAAAACGTTAGCCTATCTGGTTGGGGCTCTCCCACATGCGATGGAACGGGAGATGCCGCTAGTGATTTCCACAGCGACGGTCTCGTTGCAGTCACAGCTAATCGATAAAGATATCCCAGAGCTTACCGAATCTACGGGTCTAATGCTCAGCTCCGCACTGGCTAAAGGTCGACGTCGTTATCTTTGTCCAATCCGCTTGGAGGCGTCGCTTGAGACCATTGCCGAAGGTGGCGTGATTTACCCTGATGAGTTGACTCTAGTATTGGATTCGGATGATCGTGACGTGGTTTCCGACTTGTCCAAAGCGTGGGCGCAGGGAGAGTGGGGTGGTGACATGGATCGGATCCCTCAGCCTGTCTCGGATTCTGTCAAAACGGCTATCACCACAGACCACAGAAGATGTCAGGGTCGAAGCTGTCGGCATTTTAAGGTCTGCCCCTACTTCAATGAGCGTGATTCTTGGATGGATGCAGATATTTTGGTGATAAATCACGACCTCTTGATGTCGGA
>PBDH01000009.1 GCA_002717305.1 Gammaproteobacteria bacterium
TGTAGATGGGGTCCAGTAGAACGGCCAGTTGATCCGACCGTACCGATTGACTCGCCTTGGGAAACGACTTGTTTCTCTTTGACAACAATTTGGTCCATGTGGTTATACATGGTCTTTAAACCCTCTCCGTGATCAACTACGACTAGCCGCCCGTTAAAAAAAAAGTCTCCAACAAGACTCACACGCCCAGAGGCAGCCACCTTTATTGGTGTCCCAGCCGGTGCGGCAATATCGGTACCGGAATGCGGGCGCCGTGGTTGGTCATTAAAGAATCGCCGCTTTCCGAAGGGGCCAGAAATCGGACCTTTGACCGGGAGTACCATCCGAACAGAATCAAGTTTCCCACCGAAAGCGTCAAGCGCTCTGCGCTGCTTTCGAGATTCTTTCTTGATGCGATCAAGATCCAGTGTATTGGGCGTCACGTGACGCTTGTTGTCCAGATATATTCGCTGCTCAAGATACTTTTTCGGCAAAACTTTAAAAGAGATTTTCTGACCATCACTCTCCAGTGTGTGGTCACCCGGCTCTATTGACAGCGCTAGGCCGACTACTGCAAGAGATTGTCCATTTTCTTGAATTGTTAGTACGGGTTTTCCATTGAACCTTGGTTGCGCATCTGCTTTGACAGGTATGACCGCGACTCCTCCCGGCACCCGTAAGTCCTCGACCGCTGTGGCAGAGGTTGAAATTGTTGCGGCCAGGAGAGTGGCGTACCAGAATTTCATGACGGATCCTTGAGAATTTGGTCAATAGTCGCGTTGAGCGTGCCATCTTTGAGACGAATTTCAACTGGTGATTGTTCTTCCACATCGTTGACAGACCCAATGGATCGATCACTATCGGTATCACCTTTCAATAAAATTCCGTAGCCTCGGCCAAGTGTCGCGAGTGGACTGAGTGAGTCAAGCTGCGCAGTCAGATGTCCGAGCATTGACGTGATCTGTTTGATACCTTGATCGATGGCACGTGACAGCCGCGTTTGTAAGTGGCCGACATCATGACGTTTCAGCCGAATATATTCAGAGGGCGGGACAAGGTTGCGCTCGAGCCGTCGCAAACGGTCTCTCGAATGATTGGTACGCTGGCTTACACTCATTAACAGCCTTTGCACTGATAGCTCGAGACGTTGCTGCGCGAGCGAGATAATTGTGTCGGCTCGCGACAGGACCCTAGCTTCGAGTTGTGTTACCCGTTCAAAAACCTCGGACAAATCTGGTGTTGCGATTTCTGCCGCTTGCGATGGTGTGGCGGCTCGTAAATCTGCGACAAGATCCGTCAGTCCTGAATCAGTCTCGTGGCCAACCGCTGAGATAATTGGGATCGGACATGCCGCAACTGATCGACAAAGTCGCTCATCATTGAATGCATTGAGATCCTCGGATGCTCCACCACCACGACCAATTATCAGAACTTGAGCCAATCTTTCGGCGGTCGCTCGTTGGAGTGCAGATACCAGCTCCTTTGAAGCATTCTCTCCCTGAACAGCAGCTGAATATAAGCGTATACCGGCAAGTGGCCATCGCCTATTTAAAATCGTCAGCATATCTCTAACTACAGCCCCTTTCGCTGAGGTGATTAGTCCGATACATCCGGGCATCGCAGGTAGTGGCTGTTTGCATTGAATATCTGCCAGGCCCTCAGCTATCAACTTAGCCTTGAGAGCTTCCAGTTTCGCTTTTTGGTCACCGACACCTTCTTCGGCCATGTGCTTGACGATGAGCTGTAGGCGACCATTTGGTGGGTAAAAGTTGACCTCACACCGTACCCGAACCTTAAGACCGTCCCGGGCAATCAGACGGACCAGGCGGTTTGCGCCTTTGAACATGACTGCGCTCAGGGAGGCATCCCCATCCGTTAATGAAAAGTACCAATGGCCTGACGGATAAGTTTTGAAGTTACTTATTTCTGCGTCGAGGGTTACGTTTTGTGGGAAAAATTCATTGAGTGCCTTAGTCAGTAGGGCTGATAGAGCGGAGACTGTATATGCATTTTCAGACTGCTTCACTTGTTCCGACACCCCTTAACTCCTTAAACTACTCATTCGTATGCCACCCTCAAGGACTTTTTCATGTTACGAATTGCCGAAGATGCTCTGACCTTCGATGACGTACTACTCGTTCCGGGTTATTCAAACGTTGTTCCTGCGAGTGTCAGCCTTAAAGCCCAAATCACACGTAACATCGAGCTTAACATGCCGTTGTCATCAGCGGCGATGGATACAGTGACAGAGGCGTCGTTGGCGATCGCGATGGCTCAAGAGGGTGGTCTTGGTATTTTGCACAAAAATATGACGATCGAGGCACAGGCGCAAGAAGTTCGAAAAGTCAAAAAATTTGAGACGGGGATCATTCAGGATCCTGTGACCTGTTCACCTAACATAACGGTCCGCGAGCTATTGGGCATCACCCGTCATCACAATATCAGTGGTGTCCCTGTGGTCGAGGGTGACAATCTCGTGGGAATCGTTACAGGTCGAGATATTCGGTTTGTGCCCGATCTGGATGTGCAGGTTCGCGAGGTCATGACCCCAAAAGAGCGCTTGGTTACGGTTACTGAGGGTGCTGGCCATCAAGAAATTCAGGGTAAGCTTCACAAATACCGCATCGAGAAGGTATTAATCGTGGACGATGACTTCCGATTGAGGGGTCTGGTCACGGTGAAAGATATCATGAAGGCGGAAAGCCACCCGAATGCTGCTAAGGATGCAGCCAAGCGCCTGTTAGCCGCAGCGGCCGTTGGTACTGGGGTTGAGGGCGAGGACCGCGTCCGAGCGCTAGTGGAGGCAGGAGTTGATATTCTGGTGGTTGATACTGCACACGGTCACTCTCAAGGTGTATTGGATCGTGTTGCGTGGATAAAGCAAAACTTTCCGCGAGTGGAAGTAATTGGTGGCAATATTGCAACGGGTGAGGCTGCGAAAGCGCTCGTCGAAGTGGGCGCCGACGCTGTGAAGGTTGGCATTGGCCCGGGATCGATCTGTACAACTCGCATCGTGGCCGGGGTCGGTGTGCCTCAGGTCTCGGCAATTGCCAACGTCGCATCAGCACTAATAGGGTCAGGAATTCCTCTGATTGCCGACGGAGGAATCCGATATTCAGGTGATATCGCTAAAGCGATTTCGGCTGGAGCATCCACAGTCATGGTAGGTTCACTATTAGCCGGGGCGGACGAGGCTCCGGGTGAAGTTGAGCTGTTTCAAGGGCGCTGCTATAAATCATATCGCGGTATGGGGTCTCTGAGCGCGATGGCTCAGCGCGATGGCTCATCTGATCGATACTTTCAGGACATAAACTCGGGTACTCAGAAGTTGGTTCCTGAGGGTGTCGAGGGCCGGGTTCCTTGCAAGGGTCCACTTGCTGGAATTCTACATCAAATGATGGGAGGGCTTCGAGCGGCGATGGGCTACACTGGCTGCGCAACGATTGAACAGATGCGTTCAGCCCCGAGCTTCGTAAAAATCTCAGGTGCTGGTGTTAAAGAGTCGCACGTACACGATGTGGCGATTACCAAAGAAGCGCCGAACTACCGAGTTGAATAATGATGAGTCTTCACGATGATCGATTGCTGATCCTCGACTTTGGCTCTCAGTACACCCAATTAATCGCGCGTCGCGTGCGTGAACATGGCGTTTATTCAGAAATATTACCATGTGACGTGGACCCGCTACGGATTCGAGCCTTTGCCCCAAAAGGAGTCATTTTATCAGGTGGCCCAGAATCCACTACAGACGCGACCGGTTGGAAAATTCCAAACGAGGTGTATGACCTGAAAGTTCCTTTGTTGGGTATTTGTTATGGTATGCAGGCTTTGGCAAAGGAGCTCGGTGGCCGTGTCGAATCAAGTGACTTACGAGAGTTTGGTCACGCGGATCTTTTTATTGAAAAAGAGGAGTCGTTACTGACTGGGTTGTCGGACGAAGGCTCCTTGTCTGTATGGATGAGTCACGGAGACCGCGTCACGCAGCTTCCCTCCGGATTCAAAGTGATCGGCTCGAGTGATCATGCACCTATCGCCGCCATGGCCGATGAGGAACGAGCGATCTATGGGCTGCAGTTTCATCCGGAGGTAACCCACACTGAGGGAGGTTCTGAGCTACTTGCAAAGTTTGCACACGCTATTTGTGGATGTGGTCGCGAGTGGACCCCTGAAAACATCATCAATGATGCGATTACAAAAGCCCGTGAACAGGTCGGCGATGGACAGGTTCTTCTAGGCTTGTCTGGTGGTGTCGATTCATCGGTGGTTGCAGCATTGTTGCACAGAGCAATCGGTGACCAATTGGTGTGTGTGTTCGTTGACAACGGACTCTTGCGCCTTAATGAAGGCACTCAGGTGATGGAGACATTTGCCAAGAATTTAGGGGTCCGTGTGATCCGAGCCAACGCTGAGGAACGTTTCTTGACCGCGCTGAAAGGCGAACCTGATCCGGAACGTAAGCGAAAGATAATTGGCAGGACCTTCATCCAGGTATTCGAAGAGCAGGCAGCGCAATTGAAGGATATTCGTTTCTTAGCGCAGGGGACAATTTATCCAGATGTCATTGAATCTGCCGGCGCAGCTTCGGGTAAAGCACATGTAATTAAGAGTCATCATAATGTGGGTGGTTTGCCAGAAGAGATGCGTATGGAGCTCGTAGAACCCTTGCGTGAGCTCTTCAAAGATGAGGTGAGGACTTTGGGTGTGGCGCTTGGCTTGCCGAAGTCAATGGTATATCGCCACCCGTTCCCGGGTCCTGGCCTTGCGGTTCGGATTTTGGGCGAGGTCGAAAAACATTCGGCTGATATCCTCCGTAAAGCCGACCACATCTTCATTGAAGAACTAAGAAAGGCAGATTTATACGACAAGGTCTCACAAGCGTTTACCGTTTTTTTGCCAGTAAACTCGGTTGGCGTAGTGGGTGATCAGCGACGATATGCACCAGTTATTGCCCTGCGCGCTGTTGAGACGATCGACTTCATGACAGCGCGGTGGGCTCGTTTACCTTACGAATTTGTTGAACGTGTATCTGGCAGAATCATTAATGAGATCGGGGACGTCAGTCGAGTTGTGTATGATGTTAGTTCTAAACCACCAGCAACAATCGAGTGGGAGTAGTTTTTTTAGTTTAAATCATTAATTTAATTGGGTTAATAACTTACACATTACTTTCACATTTGATGATCGACTAAAAATCCACTCAAACGACTATGGGTTACTTTCCTAACAGAAATTAAAAGTGTAGAACACCCAGAATCTAGGGTAAGTATTACGCTCAGACTTTGAGATTACGTTGAAGAATAAACTCTTTGACTTACTCTTGAGACATAAAAAGGTGAACCATAAACGCACTTCATTCCAAATCAGTTCGATATCGAGGACTCAGTGAGTAAATGCCGAAAATTAATCGAAAGCTAGCTACTATTTTAGCTACTGATTGCGTGGACTTCAGCAAGTTCATGGAATCTCAGGAAGTACTTACACTGGCCAATTTGACTGCTTGTCGTGAAATTATTGATCCAATTATCGAAGAGCACGGTGGAAGAATTTTCCATACAGCGGGGGACTCAGTTATTGCTGACTTTGGAAGCCCTGTTGAGTGTGTTCACGCCGCTATGAAATTTCAGGAGGCTCTCGCTGCTCGAAATGAAGCTGTCGAGGAAGGTCCAAAACTAGAGTGGCGCGTTGGTATTCACGTTGATGACGTGATTACCGAGGGTGAAAACATATATGGAAGCGGGGTGAATATTGCTGCACGTTTGGAAGCACAATGTGAGCCGGGTAAAGTTCTTTTATCTCGAATCGTCCAGGAACAGGTGCAAAAACGAGTGGAATTTAATGTTAGTCCAGCGGGTACCCGTGCTCTGAAAAATATTTCAGACGAGTTTGAGGTTTTTTATATTGCTAAGGGATTAAATGAGAGTTGTGTAGATGGACAAACGGTGCATGCCACGACGAGAGACACTCCTAAGAGTAAGCTGGAGGGCGTTAGCAAAAAACCAAGGTTGGCGATACTTCCGTTCACAAATGATGGAAGAGACGAAGACAGCGGCTATCTAGCAGACGGAATCGTCGAGGACCTGATTACTGAATTCTCGATGATTCGTGAGTTTGAAATTGTATCTAGCAAAACTAGTTTTGATTTTAGAGATAAAGGGGGAGAGACATCAGAATTCGCAGCCGCCCACGATTTAGACTTCATTATTTCGGGAGGAATTAGATCCTCAGGTAAGCGCGTTAGAATCTCGTTAGAACTGAGTGAAGTCGAGAGCGGAAAAGCTATTTGGAGAGATAGGTATGACCGCGTAATAGAGGATATTTTCGATTTACAAGATGAAATAGTTCGCACTATTACAATATCACTGTTGGGAGAAATCGAGATATCAAGTTTACAGCGAGCCAAGCGCAAGGCGACAGAAAATATATCATCTTATGAGTTTTTATTGCGTGGCAAGGAAATGCATCACAGGTTCACTCAAGAGGCAAACATCCGAGCGCTTGAATTTTTTGATCTATCGATCGAGGCTGATCCGTCAAACGCGCAAGCCTATGCATGGAAAGCATGTACGATTGGGCAGGGGGTTGTTCGAGGTTTTCTCGAGGGTGATCCGGATAGGATTGTAGGTCAGGCTATGGATAGTATTTCTAGTGCATTGGAACTGAACGCGAACGACTTTGAGTGTCACAGAATGTTGTCAGCCGTTTATCTGAGCCAGCACGACTATCAATTAGCCGAAGAGCACGGACGAAAAGCTTACGATATGAACCCGAACGATCCGCGTGTCCTTGCTGGTTATGGGGAGGTATTGGCTAGGGTAGGAAAACCGGAGAAGGGTGTTGAGTTGTTGGAGAAAGCCCTGTCGCTAGATCCTATCCCGCAAGGTCAAATGAATTCAGATAACAGATATACAGACCTGACACTCGCTTATTTCCATTTAAACGACCTTGGAAAGTGTATCGAGATTGGAAAAAAAGTTGAGCATATAAACTTTAAATCCTGGTTATTCGTAACTTATTCAAAGTATAAAATTGGCGATTTTGATGAAAAAGAGGCGTACTTTAAGCAAGGCTTGGAGGAATTTAAAGAAGGTGACTGGGATCTGAAAGTCGATAGACTTCACCTTCCTAGTGAAAAGACTCAATCAGATTTGTTAAAGTTTTTAAAAGATTTATAGATCCTTTTCTCACTCTCCGAGTTTATCGGATGGATTTCCGGCTTTTCCCAGTCACCAATGGTAAACCAGCATGTCAGAACTTATCCTTCATCATTATTGGCAGTCTCCTTTTGCTCATAAAATCCGCTTAGCGCTCGGGTTGATCGACGCTTCATGGAGTTCGGTTGAGATTCCAAGGATCCCTCCCAAGCCATTCCTGATCCCACTGACCGCGGGATATCGGAGAACACCCGTCCTACAGCATGGCGCAGATGTATTTTGCGATACACAAAATATTGCGAGAGCTATAGGTGAGCTGACCGATGATTGTCGACTAATCCCAGAATCTGAGAGTGGGAGAATTCATGCGTTCACTGACTGGATTGACGGCACCGTCTTCAACCTCGCGGCGAGAGTTATTTTGACTTCGGCGATTGATACAGCCCCCCCTGAGTTTATCAGAGACCGGGCTGGGTTGTACTTCGGATCAAACTGGACACCGGATGGACTCAAAGGACAGCTGTCAGGGGTTATCTTGCAGCTGAGTTCCCATTTAAAAGCAATTGATCAGGGCTTTTCTGGATCTGGTGGTTTCGCGACTAGAGCGCTGTCATACGCCGACATTTCGATTGCCGTTATCGCTTGGTTTATCAGAGGTCGTTGGGAGGACGGCCCAGTATTTTTAAAGCAATTCCCGAATATTGAGCGAATTGAACGAGAGATTCATGAGCAGACTACTGAGTGCTATGACAACCTCGCTGGTGAGGCAGCGCTAGCGATCGCTCATGATTCATTTTCCTGCTCATCTAAGGGTGTTCAAAGTCAGATCGGATGCTCTATGTACGAGGGCATGCGAGTTTCGATAAGGCCACAGGCTGAGACCTCGGATCCTTCTGTGATTGGTCAACTTCGTTATTTGGATGATATCCGCGTGTCGATTGATCACAATGCGCCTGAGGTGGGTGATGTAGTGGTTCACCTACCAGTCGCTGGGTATCAGATTCAATCTTGTGAGTAAGCAGGCAACCTCAGAAGAAAATATTCGTTGTATCGCGTTTATGGTTATCGCGATGGCCGGCTTTGCCGTCGAAGACGCAGTTATCAAACAGCTCTCATACACGATGCCAATTTCGCAGGTACTGATTCTCATTGGGATCGGTGGGCTATTGATGTTTGGAATGACAGCACTCAAGACCGGTGTGCGTTTGGTGACCGATGAGGTGGTGAAGCCCTGGTTTATCATCAGAACAATTTCTGAACTCGCCTCGGCTATATGTTTCGTTATCGCCATCGTTTACGCATCACTCTCGATCTCATCAGTGATCCTTCAAGCCACCCCATTGGCTGTCTCTCTGGCCGCGGCACTGTTTCTTAAACAGGACGTCAGCGTTAGGCAGTGGTTGTTGATCAGTATTGGATTTGTCGGAGTTCTCTGTGTTATCCAGCCAGGCCTCGATGGCTTCAAGCCGGCCGCGCTGTCCGCGGTACTAGGAGTGGTATTTCTCGCGTTAAGAGATGCGATCACTCGTTCGATTTCTGTATCGATTCCCGCGGTCTCTGTATCTTTCTGGGCATTCTTTGCTCTTTTAAGTGCGGGTGTCGTTACCATACCGTTCTTCGGAAAATTTGGCGTAATTACTTCTCACGATATTGGTCTTCTGGCGATTTCTGCCGTAGCCGGTAGTGGTGCATATTTTTGTATCGTTATGGCAACTCGGGGTGGTGATGTAGCCGTCGTGGCTCCCTTTCGCTACACGCGTCTATTGTTCGCGCTCGGACTTGCTGTCACGTTCTTCGACGAGCAGCTCAATCCGATGATGCTCGTAGGCAGTTGCCTGATCATTGGATCCGGCATGATNATGTTTGTATCAGGCGGCACGGTCCGGCAATGACTCCNATAGGGCGCTAGCGAGGGNGNCAGTGTTTTCGGCAATCGTTCCATCTGGCAACNATANGCCATTTTCGAACCCGACACGGAGATCGATACTTTCCGAAGCCTCTCTTAGTAAGCAAGGGATCTGGCCTTTGCCTAATGCACAGATCATTTCTCGAGTAGGGGTACAGGTCTTTTTGAACCGGTCTCTCATATCCAAAAATGGATCAAGTTGGTCTGGGGTGCTCTCCTGATCAGCTGGGTACCGACCTAGGACGTACAGCACTTCAATTACCTCGGTTTGAACAATCGACTGATCAATAAGCGACGCGAGTGTTTTGACATCATCCGCGTCATACAAAATAAATTGCGCTCGACTCTTGTTAAGTAATCGATAAAAAAATGGTTGCAATTTTTCGAGGTTCTGACAACGCAAAATCTCTCGTGTTGCGACGGAAACCCATGGCGCGTTTATTCGCGATAATAAATCGTTCTGAGCATCCGACTCGTAAATTCCTGCTGCCTCTGAGGTAACTTGAACTTCTAAATTTGGTAATTATTCGTTCTAGTTCGAAATCGGTGTCTCATATCGCTCAACATCCAGAAGATGTGCTTGTTTTTAAGCACGAATGTGTGCGTGGAGGCCGCGGGCTCCTGCGTGATAACGGGACAGGGCGGTTTCAATCAAATCCTCGTCAGTTACCGGAATGGCTGGATGATCCTGTGTGTTCCTGCGAGCACCGTTCGGTGAGACCATGACAAATGTCACGCAGCACTCTCGGCGTGGCTACTGATCTCGTTTGATTTTCGATGCGATGGTGTAATTTTGACAATAGCCGTCATAGCATAGAAAGGTTAAGTAAGTTTTTTCAAAGCTTCGTTTAAATACGAAACAGTGCGATCGATGTTCAAAAGTTTGTCGAGACCGAATAATCCAACACGGAAGGTTTGAAAATTAGGCGATTCTCCACACTCGAGCGGAACGCCAGCTGCGACCTGCATGCCGACACTTGCAAATGCGCTACCGTTTTTGAGATCAGCCCGATCGGTGTGGGAAACCACAACGGTTGGAGACTTGAATCCCTCGGCGGCAAGACTCTTAAACCCATAATCGTCTATCACTGACCGAGTTTCATTCCCTAACTCAATTTGCCGGGCTTTGAGGAAATCAAATCCAAGGTTTTCCATCTCTTGGTATGTTTCGTGAAATTTTGCGAGCCCGTCGGTCGGCATTGTCGCATGATAGGTGTGACCTCCATTAAGGTAAGCGGCCATAACGCTGTGCCACTTTTTAAGATCGAGAGCGAAGCTGTCTGACTCAGTGACCGACATGCGCTCCAGCGCGCGATCGGAGAGCATGACCACCCCCGCGCATGGGGTCGATGTCCAACCTTTTTGTGGGGCGGTAATCAGAACGTCAATCCCGAGTGCCCCCATATCCATCCAGATCGCGCCGGCTGCAACACAGTCCAGAACGAAAATAGCGCCGACTTCTTGGGCCGCGTTGGTGAGTTGTTTGATGTAACCATCAGGTAGTATCATCCCGGCTGATGTCTCTACGTGGGGTGCAATAACAACATTGGGCTGTAACGACCGGATTTGAGTACAGATTTCGTCCAAAGGCGCTGGCGCAAACTGTTGATCTGATCGATCACTATCAGCGCGCGCTTTTGCTACCTCTATAAGTGTTGGTGTCACACCCTGATCAAAAATCTGGGTCCAGCGAAAACTGAACCATCCATTGCGTAAAACAACTACTTTTTGGTTTTTAGCAAATTGTCTGGCGATAGCCTCCATACCAAAGGTTCCACCACCCGGGATCAATATGCAGGATGACGCGTTATATACAGATTTAAGACCCTCATGTAGTCCGCGCATGGTGTCTTGAAAGGCTAGGGACATGTGATTTATTGAACGATCATTGAATACAACCGAATACTCCAGTAGTCCATCCGGATCGATTTTTGGATATAGTGTCGACAACGTTTCCATCCCATCTTCTGCACGAATCAATAGGCCTTGTAGGAGAACCTATTCGGGATGGTTCGTCAACTTACACGAGCACGCGGAAACCTTATGACAGCCATTAAATTTACAAAGGATGATAAGCTTTGGATGAGGCAGGCGCTTGAGTTGGCACAACACGCTGCATCACTCGAGGAAGTGCCGGTCGGCGCTGTTTTGGTTCGGGACGGAATTCTGCTTGGTGAGGGTTGGAATGCACCGATCTCGAGTTGCGACGCCAGTCATCACGCCGAAATCGCAGCAATTCGTGCGGCCAACCGTTCAATCAACAACTATCGGCTGCCAGGCTCCACGCTTTATGTCACTCTTGAGCCCTGTACTATGTGTTTTGGTGCACTCATCCATGCGCGAGTTGAAAGAGTTTTTTATGCTACGGAAGAGCAGAGGGCAGGTGTTTTGGTCTCTCAATTACAACTTGCAAACACTGATTTTTACAACCACCAGATCCAAGTGGCTGGTGGCCTATTGGCTGATGAATCAGCAGCGCTCCTCAGGCAATTTTTTCGATCGCGGCGAGTCTCAAATCGGATCGCTTCGGAGTAAAAAAATCCACGGAAAACTCCGGCGCAGGAGCTGGCTCTGCTAGACTAGAACCTTTATTTCTCAATCGTATCAAGGACCGATTGACATGCTTATTCTGCAGGGAGGTCGTGCTCTCTCCTCGTTTCGTATTCGGTCACTTATCGCGAGAGCTCAGGCCGCTGGAATCCAGATTACGGGTTTGACTGGCACCTACCTGTTCTTCGTTATGGGTGAGATCCGTGATTCCACAAAACTGAAGCAACTCCTCGACGCAGATTCCTTGAATGTGGGTTCGGGCAGTGTTGTATTACCGCGCTCGGGGACGACCTCCCCGTGGAGCTCTAAGGCCACTGAAATTGCAAAAAATTGTGGATTCGAGGGCGTTTCGAGGATTGAACGCGGCATGCATGTGGTGATTGAAGGTGATTACGGAGAGGCCGACTGGGGCCTCTTAAACCGACTCATTTCTGATCCAATGATGGAGGACGTCCTTGACTCACTTCCTGCTGACACATTTTTTATTCCTAGTCCACCAGAGCCTCTTGGTATTGTCAGTCTCGAAGCTGAACCGTCGAGAACCCTCAACGCAGCCAATCAAAAATATGGATTGGCACTGTCTCAGGAAGAGATCGACTACCTCTCAGATGCATACGAGAGACTTTCCCGGGATCCAACCGATGTAGAGTTGATGATGTTTGCACAAGCAAACTCAGAGCACTGCCGTCACAAAATTTTCAATGCATCTTGGACGCTTGATGGTGCAGATCAACCGAAGACTTTATTTCAATGGATTAGGAATACACATAAAATCTCTCCCAGTGGTGTCTTGTCTGCCTACACCGACAACGCGGCTGTTGTAGAAGGGCCTTTGGCTGAAAGATTCCACGTCAATCCACTCACGGACAGGTATGAATCAGTTCTCGTGCCTGTTCATCTGGTGATGAAAGTGGAAACTCACAACCATCCGACAGCGG
This sequence comes from Gammaproteobacteria bacterium, assembly GCA_002717305.1. Classification (GTDB taxonomy): domain Bacteria; phylum Pseudomonadota; class Gammaproteobacteria; order Pseudomonadales; family Litorivicinaceae; genus HIMB30. The sequence goes on from PBDH01000009.1 coordinate 12,525, forward strand.
TGTCTCCGAATCCGGGTGCAGCAACGGGTGCTGGTGGCGAGATTCGGGATGAGGGTGCAACCGGTCGTGGCGCCAAGCCCAAGGCGGGTCTTACCGGATTTAGTGTGAATTATCTCAGGATCCCAGAATTTGAAATGCCGTGGGAGCATGATCTTCCGATGCCCAGTCGTCTGGCCTCTTCCTTGCAGATAATGCTGGAGGCACCAATCGGTGGCGCTGCTTTCAATAACGAGTTTGGCCGACCGAACCTGAATGGCTACTTTAGAGCTTATGAGGCCTCTGAACCTACACCTTTAGGAGCTCGGCGCCGTGGTTATGTGAAACCAATCATGATTGCAGGTGGTATTGGATCTGTTACGGAAGGCCAAGTTGACAAAAAACTCTTTTCTGCCGGTACACCTTTGGTCGTCTTGGGTGGGCCAGCTATGCTTATCGGCTTGGGTGGAGGAGCAGCTAGTTCGGTCGGTGAAGGCACCTCGGGGAGTGACTTGGATTACGCGTCTGTTCAGCGTGCGAATCCGGAGATGGAACGGCGTTGCCAAGAGGTGATCGACCGCTGCTGGTTACGTGGACCAGACAATCCGATTGTTTTTATTCACGATGTTGGGGCCGGCGGCCTGTCGAACGCGTTACCCGAATTGGTTAAAGACGGGGGCGTAGGCGCTGATTTCTCGATGGATTGGATTCCATCGGCCGATTCATCGCTATCCCCACTAGCGTTGTGGTGTAATGAATCCCAGGAACGCTATGTTCTCGCGATTGACTTGAATAAGCTGGATACATTTGAGTCTATTTGTGTGCGTGAACGATGTCCCTACGCGGTGGTCGGTTACGCGCACGATGAACCGCATCTATCTGTTGAAAAAACAGGGGAAAAAATCGCACCAGTTGACCTTCCAGTTGACGTACTCTTTGGTAAGCCACCCAAAATGCATCGTGATGCGTCGACGATCCCAGTTGAGCTTGTACCGGCTAACTTTTCTGAGGTTACATTTCTTGAGCTCGCTCATCGCGTTTTAAGGCATCCGACGGTGGCATCTAAAAAATTCCTCATAACCATTGGTGACCGGACAGTATCTGGCTTGGTTCATCGAGATCAGATGATCGGACCCTGGCAGGTGCCAGTAGCAGACTGCGCAGTCACTCACTCTGCAATCGGTTCCGTAACCGGCGAGGCGATGGCAATGGGTGAGAGGACCCCATTGGCCCTTGTTAACGCTGCAGCATCCGCTCGGATGGCTGTGGCAGAGACCGTTTTGAATATGGCGGGTGCAGCCATTGGTGATCTGGGTCAGATTAAACTCTCTGCAAACTGGATGTGTGCTGCAGGCACAGAGGGTGAGGATGCTAGGCTTTATGAGGCAGTGAGGGCTGTAGGTGGTGAGTTCTGTCCCGCACTAGGAATTTGTATTCCTGTGGGCAAGGATTCGATGTCGATGAAGACAGGTTGGAGCGACTCTGACGGCGTCCACGAGGTAGTTAGCCCAATGTCTCTGATATGCTCCGGTTTTGCCCCCGTCACAGGCATCGAAAAGACAAAAACCCCACTGCTACGGGGCTTCGATTCAACATTAATTGCGATTGATCTTGGACGGTATCGGTTAGCTGGATCAATCGCATGTGAGGTAACGTCCCAGTTAGGCGATATATCACCGGACGTTACTTCCAATGAATTGAGAGCATGTTTCGAGCTACTGCAACGATTAAATTCCGACGGCCGACTACTGGCCTATCACGACCGCTCAGATGGTGGTCTATTCGCGACCGTCGCAGAGATGCTATTTGCATCTCGTATGGGTCTGAAAGCACAAACTCCTAGAGGATTGGATCCAATAGCTTTCTGGTTTAATGAAGAAGCAGGGTGTGTTTTCGAGGTCGCAAACACAGATGTTGTGGTAGTGCTTGACCAGTGCGCGGATAAAGCTCTGCGCGCGCACGCGTTGGGTGAACCTGACCGCACACAGACTTTGACGATTATTTCTGATGGCTCCGTCATTCTTGAGGAGAGTCGCGTAGCACTTGAGCGGTCGTGGAGTGAGGTTAGCTTCGCGATGGCAGGATTACGCGATAATCCGAGTTGTGTGCAGGAAGAGTCTCTGAACATCGAGAACGAGACGAAAGGCTTAGCGGCCTCAGTGATTCCTAAGAAGTTAGAGATCCCTGGTAGACGTCGAAGCCACGTCAGGGTGCCTCGTGTTGCAATATTGCGTGAGCAAGGAGTCAACGGTCAGATAGAAATGGCCTATGCATTCGATTATTGTGGATTTGAGGCCATCGATGTGCATATGTCCGACCTAATGAGCGGTCGACAGACCTTGGAGTCTTTTGATGCCCTAGCAGCATGTGGCGGATTTAGTTATGGTGACGTCCTTGGAGCTGGATCAGGATGGGCCCGCTCAATCCTCTTCAATGATGAATTATCGAGAATGTTCTCTGATTTCTTCCATCAAGAAAATACCGTGTCACTTGGTATCTGCAATGGATGTCAGATGATGGCCCAGCTGGCGCCGTTGATACCCGGTGCGAATCACTTTAAGCCTTTGCTATCAAACAAGTCTCAGCAATTTGAGGCGCGTCTGACACTGGCGGCGCTGCCACAGAGCCGATCAGTATTGCTCAAGGATTTAACGGGCACACGTTTCCCGATTGCTGTCGCCCACGGAGAAGGGCGATTTGAGCATGATGCTGAAGAGGTGCAGGCATTGGCTGACGCTGGACTCACAAGTCTCGTGTATACCGACGATGGTGGACACCCAGAAACCAGCTATCCCGGTAATCCGAACGGATCGGCAGCGGGGCTTGCTGGTCTTTGTAACGAGGATGGACGAGTTACCATTATGATGCCTCACCCGGAACGGGTCGTATTGCGTTCACAGCTATCCTTCGCACCGGCAGGCACATCAAGAATCACGCCTTGGATGGGACTGTTTAATAATGCCTGGCGCTTCGTCACGGGAATCTGAGTTGGTGATAAGTTGGATTGGTGTAGATCAACTCTGTCAAGTGGTGAGCCGAGATACGGCTATGTCCCAGATTCACTGGCTAAGTGTCAATTGGCAGGTCGATGTTCCGGATTTCGGGCATTATTTTTGGTGGGACGACAAAGGCCTGTCGCTGAAGTCAGCCGCGTTTGATTTCCGTTCCAGTGTTCATGTTGATTTTGTGGAGGGTACTCAAGCGCGCCGTATCAAAGCTATAACGGGTGAAGCACTGACCCGTGCGATGGGTTGCCACAAGGGACTACGTCCCGCGATTTTTGATGCAACCGCGGGTCTCGGCGGTGATTTGAGTGTTCTTGCAAATATCGGGTGCGCAGTGTGTGCGGTCGAGCGGCAGCCGGTTGTGGCTGCTTTGTTGAGAGACGCGTTGCGTCGTGCTGAGGACAGCGATGTTGGCTGGTGTGACCGTGTGCAATTGGAGTGTACGGACAGTCTTGATCTAATGTCGCACGTTTCGCACGGAGTCGTTTATATTGACTCAATGTTTCCAAAAGACCGTAAATCAGCCCCCTCATTGTCAATGCAGGTTTTGCATACTCTCGGAGGGATAGCAGAAAAACCCGAACGACTTATTGATGCTGCTCTGGATTCGGGTGCGGCCCGGGTTGTTGTAAAACGACCAATCAAGGCTGATTTTTTAGGCGGTCGCGTGCCCTCATCACAAGTAACGGGTAAAACGGTTCGTTTCGATCTGTACCCCCGGCGGAAACTTACAGATGAAGATGCACATCCACATCAGGGACTGATTAACGGATGATGGATTGGAATACGTTACTTTCAACCGTCCGCATGGAGCGCGATCATGTTTGGGTACCGCAGCAGCCAGAAGATGAGCGCAGTCAGTGGCAACGCGATCATGATCGGCTAATTTTTTCCGGTGCTTTCCGGCGGTTGGCAGTTAAAACGCAGGTGCATTCATTATCGGATAATGACCACGTACACACCCGTCTCTCCCACTCCTTGGAGGTTGCATCGGTCGGTCGATCGTTGGGCGTGCGGCTAGGTCGTTGGATGCAAGAGCAAGGATTACTATCTGACCAGGGTTCCGGTCTTGGGATTGGTGCGTTGGTTCAGACTGCCTGCTTGGCGCATGACATCGGTAACCCACCATTTGGTCATGCGGGAGAAGGGGCTATACGTCAATTCTTTGAATCCAAGCCAGAGTATTTGGAGGGATTAACACGCGCTGAGCGTTCAGATCTCCTGGGTTTCGAGGGAAACGCACAGGGATTTCGGGTTATTACTTGTCTTGAGCGCCACTGGTTTGACGGGGGAATGCGTTTGACAGCCGCTACGCTTGGTACCTTCTTAAAATATCCATTTACTGCCGATTCTGTATTTGGTCAGACTGAGTGCAAACACGGAATTAATCAAGCGGAACTCCCATTCATGCGGGAGCTAGCATCTCACCTAGGCCTAGTGGAGAAGATGCCTGATGCTTGGGCTCGTCATCCGCTTGTGTATGCGGTCGAGGCTGCTGACGACATTTGCTATGCATTGATTGATCTGGAAGATGCGGTCGAGCTCGGACATCTTGATTACGAGGAGGTTTCTTCGATTATGAAAGAGCTTGTTGACCGCGGCGCGAGACGAAATTTATATGAACAACTACTGGACGACTCGGAAGCTAAGCTTGAGCTCTTGCGCTCTGCAGCGATCGATGCTTTGGTCAACGAAGCACAAATAAGATTCCAATCGCACTATGACGAGATCCTCAACGGTGTATTTGAAGAGGACCTGCTCGATTGGCGGCGGGCATCCGCCGGCGAAGTTATTGAGCGAGCGAAATCCCTGGCCCGTGAGCGGATTTATGTCGATCTAACAAAGCAGGGGGATGAAGACCGATGTGATCGTTTATTGGGTGGTGTGTTGTCACATTTGATTGACGGTGCAGAGGCTCTTTCTAGCTCTGTTGGAGGTGGGGCCAATGTAAGCTCAAAAGCGCACGACGCACTGATCCGTCTCGGGAAATTCAGACCACAACCAGAAGACTCAAAATATCAGCGGTTGATGAGAGTGACGGATTATGTTTCTGCCATGACGGATAGGTATCTGATCCGGTTGGCTGATGATCTGGCTCGGTTGAATTATCTCGACATTGATTTGTAAAGGAACCGACCAACGTATTCTGCGATGATAGGTTGTGCGTCCGCCGTTGGGTGCAGTCCATCATCTTGAAAAAGACTCGCATCAAGTGCCACGGGCTCTAAAAAAAAAGGCAAATAGGAGATACCGGCCTCTATGGCGACCGAATCCTGAGCGCTCCGAAATGCCCGCGTAAAGGGGCCGCCGTAGTTTCTTGGTAGTTCAATGCCGGCATAGAGCACTTGAGCCCCACTAGCTTCCACCATAGCGAACATGGATTTTAAGTTCTCTTGCATGGTCTCTAATGGTAAACCGCGCAGTCCATCGTTTGCTCCTAGCAGGATGAGAACAGAATTGGGTTGATGGCGATCCAACAAGCCAGGTAGACGTGAGAGACCACCAGCAGTGGTCTCTCCTGAAATCGAAGCGTTTAAAACTTGGACATCTGTCCCCAGTAACCGCTTGGTATTCTTGGCCAGGATATCGACCCAACTACGACCCGGATCAAGTCTGAAACCCGCACTTAAACTGTCACCAACGACTAGCAACGTCGGTGCGGCGAAGGCGGAGGGAATAAGAGTTAACCAAAGGAAAATGACGCGTAATGTCTGCACAACCAGTCCTTCATGTTCGTAATGTGTCACACGGATTTGAAGACCAAATCGGTCTTCGTCTGTCAGTTTTAGAGTCTCTCGAACTGAAGATCAACCCCGGGGAAAGTGTAGCGATTGTCGGCCCATCGGGCTCCGGTAAGAGCACGCTGTTGTCTCTATTAGCCGGTCTCGATGTACCCGGATCTGGCGATATTTTGCTTTACGGAGAGACGTTCAGCGGTCTGACTGAAGATCAGCGTGCGAGTATTCGCCGCGGCCGCATTGGGTTTGTATTTCAAAGTTTCCAACTTCTGCAGGGTCTTACGGCTTTGGAAAACGTAATGTTGCCTCTGGAATTGATGGGCCTATCCGTAAACGAATCCAAAAAACGCTCGATTAGGTGGCTCGATAGAGTGGGCCTCAAGGCCCGCATTCATCATAGACCCCGGATGTTATCAGGTGGTGAGCAACAACGTGTCGCTGTCGCTCGGGCATTTGTCAATGAACCAGCTCTTTTATTTGCTGACGAACCCACCGGTAATCTCGATCGTAAAACCGGTGAGTCCGTCACTGAACTATTGTTTAATCTAAATCGAGACACCGGTACGACTCTGATTCTCGTCACCCATGACGAGCGCTTGGCTGGTAGGTGTCGACGCGTATTTCATCTCGAAGATGGACAATTGAATGAGGTTACTGCGTGATTGCATTACGGCTATTGTGGCGCGAGTTTTCGAGCGGTCAACTGACACTTTTGGCTTTGGCAATTGTTGTATCTGTCGCTGCGATGACCACCACTGAAATACTCACCGATCGCATAGATCGGGCTATGCGTGCGGATGCGGCCGCTTTGCTCGGCGGCGACCTAAAGTTGAGAAGCCCTCGTCCCATTGAGACCGAGTGGCTGGTCGAGGCCAAATCAAGGGGCGTTCTTGCAACGGAGACCATTGAATTTCCCTCGGTTATTGGCAGTGGTTCGACCTTTGAGCTGACGGGTATAAAGATTATCACTGATGGGTATCCACTCAAGGGGCAGCTCGAAATCGCCGACAGTCGAGCGGGGATTGGCTATCCGACCTCGAGAATCCCGGATCCCGGCACCGCTTGGGCTGACCCTCAATTGGTATCAAAACTCGATATCGAGGTCGGAGATTGGGTTTCAGTCGGTGAAACCGAGCTCGAAATCACCAAGATTCTTGTTTTTGAACCAGACCGAGGTGGTTCGTTTGTATCACTGACCCCAAGACTGCTTATGAATCAAGCTGATTTGGAGTCTTCTCAACTCATTCAACCAGGTAGTCGTGTTCGTTATATCACGCTATTTGCCGATGGCGACATTGAGGGTTTTCAAGCCTACGTCGAGCCAGAACTCGATATCAGTCAACGGTTAAATGGTGTGGTGGATGGTCGTCCCGAGGTTGGTAATGCATTGACACGAGCAACCACTTATTTGTCGTTGGCAGGACTTTTGACGGTTCTGTTGTCCGGGGCCGCAATTGCTATGACCGCCAACCGGTGGGCCTCGGATCACGTCCCTGATAGTGCATTATTTCGAACATTTGGACTGAGCGGTCGTGAGACTTTCAAGATTTTCGCTACCGAGCTTGTGGTTCTAGGTGGTGTGGCGAGTAGTGTCGGTATTATCGTCGGCTACTTTTTGCAGATCGTCCTAGTCGATACCATCGCGGGATTGCTGACAATCAGTTTGCCTGAACCCAGTGGTAGGCCTGCCTTTTTGGGGCTATTGACTGGCTTTGTTATCCTGTTTGGGTTTGCGGC
>PBDH01000010.1 GCA_002717305.1 Gammaproteobacteria bacterium
AGTTCTTGTTCTATTCGCCGACGGCCCTGACCTCGCTGCAGACGAGATCGGATTAGCATCTCTGCAAAACGCACGTCTGACTGGAGGTTTAGTTTGATCAAATTATCCAGCAGGACTGCGCGCTCGGCACGAGACAAGGCGGGGTGGCGATTCTGCAGTTTTCGATCGAGCTCGAATCGCGAGTGCTCTCTGTTGGACAAGCTCGCGATCAGAGTCTCGTAGGGATCAGCTGCCACCGCTTTGACGCATCGCCTCCAGACGTGCAAACAAGGACGAGGTATCCCAACGTCCCCCACCCATTGACTGTACCTCACCGTAGAGTTGATCGACGGCGGCGGTAACTGGCAGGGCCGAGCCATTTTTGCGAGCCTCCGCCAGACAAATTGATAAGTCTTTACGCATCCAGTCAACCGCAAATCCGTGCTCAAATTTGTCGGCGAGCATCGTCTCGTATCGATTTTCCATTTGCCATGACTGCGCCGCGCCCTTGCTTATAACGTCGATGACCTTGTGAGCGTCGAGACCCGATGCCCGAGCAAACGAAAGACCCTCAGACAATGCTTCAACCAAGCCGGCAATACAGATCTGGTTCACCATCTTAGTCAGCTGACCGGCGCCAATCTCACCCATCAACGTACAAGCGCGCGCGTACACGTCGATGACGGGCGAAGCGCGGTCGAAATGCGCTTGGCTCCCTCCGACCATTACGGTCAAGGTACCGTTCTCTGCACCCTGTTGTCCGCCCGAGACCGGCGCATCCAAGAAGCCCACATTGAGTGCTTTCGCGGTACCGCATAGCTCACGTGCAACGTCAGCGCTGGCGGTCGTGTGGTCAACAAACAACGATCCCTCGCTCATCCCCGCAAATGCTCCCGCCTCTCCCAACGCGATACTTCGCAAATCGTCATCATTACCTACGCAAGCAAATATGATCTCTTGTCCAACGGCTGCCTCCTTTGGTGTGGCCGCTAACGCCCCGCCGAACTCATTCACCCATTTTTCGGCTTTTGCACCACTCCGGTTATATACGGTGACCTTGTGACCGGCTCTTGCGAGGTGGCCGGCCATAGGATAGCCCATCACACCCAAACCTAAGAATGAAACGTTCATCTGAAATCCTTCTTTTTATAGTGATCGTGAAGCAAACCCTTGTCAGACAACTTTTCCGCTAAAGGATGCTCGTGTGTTCTTTTTATGGGGGCAAGCATTGCATGAATCCAATCTGGTGTGACCTCTTCAACGACCTTGAAGCGCCATTTAGGGTTCTTGTCCTTATCGACCAGAAGCGCTCGCACGCCCTCACACCACTCACCATCAGACAACAAGCGCATAGCGAGATCGTGTTCTTGAAGCACTGCCTGAGTGAGGTTCTGATATTTAGCTCGCTGATGTTGATAGCCTGCAACCATGGCAGCCCCAGGACTTGCCTGGTCGAGCCCATCAAATAGTTCGGGGACCTCGCGATTCCAGACCAGCATCGTATACCAAACCTTTATTGGCGGCTGATGTCTAACACTATTTCCCAAGCGGGCCCCGTTTTCCTCCCACGGTCCCTTCTGCGGGGATTCTGACGTTGCATGATGCAAGACCGTCCCGATGTCTGACAGCGCAGCTTCTTTCGAGGAGTAATTCAGGCTGAGTACAGTATCGAACACTTCAGTTTTTTCAGCACGTGGTAATAACCAGTCCGCTAAGTTTAACCAACAGCTGTCTGCAGCGGCGACTGCGGTACCACTCATCGCTAGACATACCCCAAGCCCATTGGGAACCCTATTTAAAAACCAACTACCACCACAATCTGGCACAAATCCGATGCGTACTTCCGGCATGGCTAGGTTGGAATGCTCGGTCACAAAGCGGACGTCAGCACCTTGAAAGACTCCCATGCCTCCACCCATGATGTAACCATCACCCCAAGCAAAGATCGGTTTGGAGCTGCGGCGGAGCCACACATCCAGCAAATACTCATCCGCTAGATAGTCGGCGGAGTTCGTCAAATCAGTCAGACCACCAGCCTTGCCGTTGTTGGTGACATCGCGGACATCTCCACCAGCACAGAACGCTTTTTCAGTAGATGATTCAATCCAGAGCCCCTTGATAGCAGTATCATTCTCGACGGCTTCAATAATTCTTAATAACTCTCTAATCATGCCGTGATCCAGCGCATTCAAAGCTTTTGGACGGTCCATTACCGCAACACCCAAGACCCCGTCCGCCTTGCGTAGAGGGACAGTATGAAACCGAAGTGTTGGCTCTGACATCAATTCTCCCTTGAATATAAAGATATCTTTATATTATTATATATGTCATGTGGAAATCTTACGACGATTATATCGACGCATTAAAAGCGATTTCTGAGCCGACGCGGTTCAGACTAACGCGATTGTGCGCACAAGGTGAGCTGACTGTATCAGAACTGATGAGAATTGTCGGGCAATCGCAACCTCGAGTATCACGTCATTTAAAACTGCTTCAGGACGCCGGAGTCTTGGAAAGCTTCCGTGAACAACACTGGGTTTTCTATCGGATCGCACAGAATAGCCCAAGCCAGCAGCTAGTTTCAGACCTTTTAGAACACTTGCCGGCCGATGATGATTTGATGGATTTTGACCAAACGCGATTGAATGAGCTGCGTGATGCGAGAGCAAAATTATCTGAAGAATTTGTCGAGACAGAGGTCCCTGACTGGCTACGCTTGCATGAATACCACGGCGATGAGCTGCGGTTCAGCGATGCCGTACGAGAGGCCTTAGCTGGTCGAGCCGTTGGTCATCTACTTGATATAGCGACCGGAACCGGCCGAATGCTTAAAATTGCGGGACCCCTAGCTCAAAGCGGTGTCGGTATAGATCTGTCAAAAAAAATGGTCATGGTCGCAAGGAATGCTCTTGCGGACGCCGATCTTCCGCACCTAACTGTGCGCCAGGAAGATATGTACCAAATGCGGTTTCCAGCGAGACATTTCGACACCGTGACGATAGATCAGGTGCTCTACTTTGCCTCTAACCCGGACGCGCTAATCAAAGAAGCGACCCGGGTGCTGAAACCCAGCGGGCGACTTCTCTTGGTTGCCTTTACAGAGGCTGCTAACGCTAGAACACCACCTACGGTCAGTATCGCAATATCAGACATTTGCTGCTGGCTTGAGGACGCCGGATTAAAAATTGGCACAACAAACGTTCTTCCCGGCGACGTGTTAGACATCAGCCTTTTGGTTTCTGAAAAAAGCAAGGACCGCTGATGGGTGCGCCACGTGTGTCGTTTGAATTTTTTCCACCGAAAACACCAGAAGCCGAAGCTAGTCTCTGGAAAACAGTAAATCGGTTGCAGGCTCTCCGTCCCGAGTTTGTCTCCGTAACCTATGGTGCCGATGGATCGACCCGAGAACGCACCCATCAGGTGATCAAGGATATCCTGACCAAGACAAGTCTCAGGCCCGCTCCTCACCTCACCTGCGTCGGTGCACCACAAAAGGAAATTGATGCGATTGCGGATGAATATTGGAGCATGGGCGTGAGACAGATCGTCGCACTCCGTGGCGACCCAGAGGGGGGCGCCGAGGCTGACTACATTCCCCATCCCGAGGGGTACGCGTACGCATCTGATTTAGTGCAAGGATTGCTCGAAAAGCACCCATTTGAATTGTTTGTTGCTGCATATCCAGAGACTCACCCACAAGCAATTTCGGCCGATAACGACCTTGAGAATCTAAAACGCAAAGCGGATGCTGGCAGCCGCCACGCGATTACCCAGTTTTTCTTCGACAATGAGATTTTCCTTCGGTTCAGGGACCGTGTAGCTGCCGCACAAATCAACGTCGAATTGATCCCTGGAATTCTACCTGTCACGAACTTTAATACACTCACTCGATTCGCTGGTGCCTGCGGTGCATCGATCCCCCAATGGTTCTCCACGCAATTTGAAGGGCTGGATGAGGATCCGGCAACGCGACAATTAATTGCGGCACATGCCGCGGTCTCACAAGCAGAACACCTAGGTCGTGAGGGCGTAGATGTTTTTCATTTTTATACACTAAATCGCGCAGACCTAAGTTTTGCGGTATGCCACGCTCTCGGCGTCCGAGGTCGTGCATGACCCGCGACGACCGAGTCAAATGGCTCGAGGCCGCCCTGACTGAATCGATTGTTATTCTTGATGGCGGGATGGGTACTATGATCCAAGGCGCAGGTTTCGGAGAGAGCGACTATCGAGGCGAGCGATTTAGTGATTTTCCGCAAGACTTGAAGGGGAATAACGATCTCCTGACGCTCACCCAGCCTGACCTAATTGCGTCTATCCACAGAGAATATGTTGACGCCGGTGCGAGCATCATCGAGACGAACACCTTTAACTCCAACCGTCCATCGATGGCTGACTATGGCATGGAGGACATGGTCAGCGAACTGAACCACGAAGCAGCCAAGCTCGCCCGATCGGTTGCAGACTCTTACGAACGACCAGTACTCGTCGCGGGTGTGTTGGGGCCAACGAACAGGACCTGCTCTATCAGCCCTGATGTTAATGATCCTGGAGCTAGGAATATCACATTCAACCAACTGGTCGAGACATACATGGATGCGACACGTTCTCTGTTGGAGGGTGGTGCTGACCTGATTTTGGTCGAGACTATTTTCGATACATTGAACGCTAAAGCGGCGCTCTTCGCGATCGATGAAGTCGCACGCGAGACCGAGATCCAAATTCGTATCATGATCTCCGGCACAATAACCGACGCCTCGGGTCGGACACTGTCCGGTCAAACCACTGAAGCGTTTTGGTTTTCAGTCCGGCATGCGAGGCCTCTGACTATCGGTTTGAACTGCGCTCTCGGACCCAAAGAACTCCGTCCGTTCCTAGCCGATCTATCGCGTGTCGCAGACACGTTTGTTTCAGTACATCCAAACGCGGGTCTACCTAATCAGTTTGGTGAGTATGACCTTGACGCCGTTGAGATGTCTGAGATTGTTGCTGAATACGCGAAAGCGGGTCTCGTGAACATCATTGGCGGTTGTTGTGGTACCACACCCGAACACATCCGACTGATCGCAAATAACGTGACGGTTCAAAAACCAAGGCTACGACCAACGACCCAGCCTGTGATGCGACTGTCTGGACTTGAGCCGTTTATTGCGGATGACACGACCGGTTTTGTAAATATTGGTGAGCGGACCAACGTTACGGGCTCTGGAATTTTCAAACGATTAGTCCTCAACAACCAGTTTGACGAAGCACTCGCTGTCGCTCGTCAGCAGGTGGAAAACGGAGCACAGGTTATCGATATAAACATGGACGAGGGGATGCTCGACTCTCTATCTGCCATGGTAACGTTCTTGAATCTGATCGCATCTGAACCAGACATCTCGAGGGTTCCAGTGATGATTGACTCGTCCAAATGGGAGATCCTCGAGGCCGGCATGCAGTGCGTGCAAGGTAAGGGAATAATCAACTCAATCTCACTCAAAGAGGGCGAGGAGATTTTCTTAGGACAAGCCCGAAAGATACGACAATACGGATTCGCTGTCGTAGTCATGGCCTTTGACGAGAAAGGCCAAGCCGATACTCGCGAGCGAAAACTCGAGATCTGCCAACGTTCGTACAAGTTGCTCACCGAGATTGTTGGATTTCCTGCCGAGGATATCGTGTTCGATCCAAATGTATTTGCCGTAGCGACGGGGATTCCGGACCACAACAATTACGCCGTAGATTTCATCAATGCCTGTAGAGACATTACCGAGCATTGCGCGCACAGTTACATCTCAGGAGGGATCTCCAACGTCTCATTCTCTTTCCGCGGAAACGACGCCGTTCGGGAAGCAATGCACTCAGTCTTTTTGTTCCATGCTATCCGTGAAGGCCTCTCGATGGGTATCGTGAACGCAGGACAGCTCGCTATTTATGAAGACATCGACACGGAACTTCGAGCGCTCGTGGAAGACGTTATCCTAAATGGACGCGGCGATGCGACAGAGCGTCTCGTCGATATCGCACCGAAATATAACCTCGACAAAGAAGAGAATGACACAACCGTTGCCGAGTGGCGTAGTGGAACCTGCGAGGAACGATTGGCCTACGGACTCATCAAGGGAATCGATACATTTGTGGTCGAAGATACCGAAGAAGCTCGCCTGAACGTAACGCGTCCGCTGGCGGTGATCGAGGGGGCCCTGATGGAGGGTATGAACACCGTCGGTGATTTATTTGGCGCGGGTAAAATGTTCCTACCGCAAGTTGTTAAATCTGCGCGGGTGATGAAGAAAGCGGTCGCACATCTCATCCCATTTATCGAAGAAGAAAAGGAAGCCGCGGGTGACGCCAGTAAGGAACATGGTGTCATCATCATGGCGACCGTCAAAGGCGATGTACACGATATCGGCAAAAACATCGGCGGCGTTGTCTTGCAGTGTAATAACTTCAAGGTCATCGATCTGGGCGTGATGGTGCCGACCCAGACAATCCTCGATGCGGCGATTGAAAACAAGGCAGACATCATTGGTCTGTCGGGCCTCATCACGCCATCACTTGATGAAATGGTTACCGTAGCCTCAGAAATGGAGCGCCAAGGGTTCGCGTGTCCGCTTCTGATTGGTGGCGCGACCACCTCGCCCGCACACACCTCGGTGAAGATCGATCCTGCATACTCGGGTCCCGTCGTTTACGTGAAGGATGCCTCACGCGCCGTGGGCGTCGCCTCGAAGCTGTTGAGCGATGACCGAGAGACGTACCACCAAGAGATAGAGGCCGATCACGAGACGAAGAGGAAATCCCATGCTGGGAGGGCGCCGAAAAAACTACTCTCAATAGAGGAGGCTGATTCTAGGCGGGCGGAGCTTACATTTGATTCAACGACGATCACGCGGCCCAACACCACTGGCACTGTTGTGCTGAACGATTATCCACTGGACGCACTGTTGGATACGATCGACTGGATGCCCTTCTTCAATGCATGGGAATTCAACGGCAAGTTTCCTGATATATTGAACGATCCACGAAAAGGTCCCGAGGCGCGAAAGCTATATGATGACGCGCAGGTCATGCTTGATGAAATCATTGATGAAGGCTGGTTACGGGCCGATGCCGTCGCTGGATGCTTCCCCGCATACTCAGACGGGAACAGCATCGTGATTTTGGATCCAAATAATCACGAGCTTGAGTTGACTCGAACGCACTGGCTCCGGCAGCAACGTCCAATGCCTGATGGCAAGCCGCAGCTGTGCTTAAGTGATTTTATTGCGCCGAAGAAATCCGGCCAAATTGACTATATTGGTGCATTCGCTGTCACTACCGGTCATGGTATTGATGGTCGTGTCAAAGCATTCGAGGATGCGCACGATGACTATCAGGCGATCCTTCTGAAGGCACTGGCCGATCGCTTCGCCGAGAGCTTTGCAGAGCATCTGCATCGCCGTATCCGTAAAGAGTTTTGGGGATATGCAACTAGTGAGTCATTTTCGAACGACGAGCTAATCCGCGAGAAGTATCGTGGGATCAGACCAGCTCCCGGCTATCCCTCTTGTCCCGACCATCGAGAGAAACAAACGCTGTGGTCACTGCTCGATGTTGAATCAGCTACAGGCATCTCTCTTACTGATAGCCTCGCCATGTGGCCCACATCTTCTGTTAGTGGCTTTTATTTTGCCCACCCTGACGCACGGTATTTCACTTTGGGTCAGATCGGTAGGGATCAGGTTCAAAGCTACTCTGATCGCCGAAACGAGCATTTTGATGAAAGTGCTCTGTGGCTGGCACCCGTTCTTGGATGACCATAGAGCTAGTGTCTGGTTCCAAAAACATGAGATGCGCGAACCGCGGTTAGTACCAAAGGTTGTCCGAAATACCCGGCCGTCGGATCTAGGGCATAAAACCCCTCAGAGATAATTTAACCTATCAAAAACAGTAGTACCTATGGGGGAGCCGATACCATTCCTCTACGCGCCATGAGTTCCAAAGGTGAGGGCTTTGGCTGGCTTATCGGTTTTGGGAACTCTATCTCACGGTAATAGTCTAATAATGTAAAGACCAAGGGTAGTGCTATGAGTGAGACCGAGATCCGATCGCTTTTACAGGAATTTGCATCGGCCAAACGAACTGGTGATTTCTTTTTGGACCACGGAACCGACGACTTTATATTTGTAAGACCGAGCGGAAATCCTCTCGATGCTGAAGGCTTTTCAGCCATGTTCCAAAGCGGTGACTTAACGGTACATGATTCCGAGTTGATTGCGTTGGAGCGGTTGAACTTCCATGCAAATATAGCTATCGCGGTCTTTACCATGAGGGGTAACTTCACATATCGAGGGCAACACAATTCTGACACCTATGTGGCTACAGCCGTGCTACGGAACCTCGAGGGTGAGTGGAGATTTGCGTTGTTCCAAAGATCGGCTGGGTCTACAGACCTATCGATCTGGAAGGCTTTATCTGATTAACACTACTTTTCAAAGAGGGTAGATCTCTGACTCTCTTCGTAACAGATAAGATTTCCGACTCTCATCGAATAGCTTAGGCTTTTCCAACTCAAAAGCGCGAAATACTGACTCTCGCAGTGCTTTATCTGTTTCAGTCATTGGGCAAGCTGTTAATATAGTGTCCAACTGCGTATCACAGACCGGACGTAAACCAGCGACCGATTCTAAAAATGCCTCGTCATCAATTTCATTGAGTCCAAACCCGAACATCGATGCGGCTTCCGCCAGAATTTGTTTTGTTCCCCGATATTTCCCTTCAGCAGAATGGCCTGCAATATGTGGGGTTATTCGCCAACACCGACTAATCAGTGCATCACCAATCACGGGCTCATCAGGAAACACATCCAACACCAAATCAAAGTGAGTCTGCTCAAGCAGATCATGCTCGTGTAAAACTAGACCCCTCGACGCATTGATCAAAAGCGCCTGTTGCTTCAACCCCGAGAGCAAGTCAGCATCCAGCAGCCGTTCGGTGGTATAAGCCCCCTCGGTTATCCGCGGAACATGCAATGAGATCACGTCAGATTGATAAGCGAGATCTTTCAAAGGCAAGTGATCTGCAAGGTTACCTGAATCGAATCGGGGTTGATCTGATAGCAGTACTTGAATTCCTAGTTCTCGCGCTCGTTGATTCAACAACATACCCACGGCGCCGACGCCAACCACACCCAATGTCAGCTTATCGATCCTCCGGCCTCTTGATTTTGCCCAAGTAATGATGTGGGAAAGCACATAATCGGTAACGGCAAAGGCATTGCACCCGGGTGCAGACGCGACAGAAATATTGCGCGCCGCCAAGCTCGTCAGAGGCAGGTGGTCGGTTCCAATTGTTGCGGTTCCAATAAAGCGGATTGAATCGGGTAGATGATGAGTCGAGACCCGCGCAGTTGACCGAACAAGGAGCGCGTCTGCTCCTTCTAACAGGGATCTCGATATATCCCGACCCGAATACCAACGGAGCCCGACACTACTAGGGAC
The DNA here is from genome assembly GCA_002717305.1 of Gammaproteobacteria bacterium. Lineage (GTDB taxonomy): Bacteria > Pseudomonadota > Gammaproteobacteria > Pseudomonadales > Litorivicinaceae > HIMB30. The sequence continues at coordinate 9,444 of PBDH01000010.1, forward strand.
TAACTCTCTGAGTCCAAGCAGTCCCTCGTCAGCTACGAACACGGTCATCGAAAGTTCCTTGAAGCGAATTCATCGATTGTCGCCTATACTCTCGTCTCAGACAAAGCCACGACATCACATGCTGACAATAGAACCGCCACTGATTGACTTATTACCGGAGCCCGGTAGTTCAAATAAAACGCTCTCAAATTTACCTAAAAGCGCGATTCCACTGGTAATCGCCGAAATTGCTGCCCGGTCGAGTTCACTAGTCTTGGTGTTGGTCAAGAAATCACAACACGCCCAGCACCTGGTGAACGATCTGCATTTTTATTTGGGCCAAGAGCATCACCTTGATGATGAGGGTGAGGCAAATGGTCCTGCCGAGATTCCGATCATACACTTGCCAGATTGGGAAACCTTACCCTATGACAGCTTTTCCCCTCACGAGGATATTACTTCCGAGAGACTAAAAGCATTAAGCCAATTGGATGATCTGCGTCGAGGTCTTTTAATCCTGCCCGTGCAAACACTCGCACACCGACTACCACCGCGAGAACACCTAGATGGTCAGCGTTTTGTTCTCCAAGTTGGCGACCAGTTCGATATACACACAGAACGACGGCGTCTTGAGGCGAGCGGATATCATGCTGTAGAGACCGTAAGAGAGCATGGTGAATTTGCGGTACGTGGTGCGATTCTTGACGTATTCCCGATGGGATCTAACCAGCCGTTACGCGTCGAACTCTTTGACACAGAGATCGAAAGCCTGCGAGCCTTCGATCCCGACACCCAACGGACCATCACCAAAGTTGATTCAGTTACTCTCCTACCGGCACGCGAGATTCCCCTAACAGAGTCTGGAATCGCCTGTTTCAGACGAAACTGGCACGAGACCTTCGAGGGTAACCCAAGGGAGTGCTCAATCTATAAGGACGTATCGTCAGGACTTGCGCCTCCAGGAGTCGAATACTACGCCCCTCTGTTCTTTAACCAAATGGCATCGCTGTTTGACTATTTACCAGCGGATACGCAGACCATCCGGGTGGGGGAAATTCATGGTGCGCTTGAACAATTTTGGAGTGATGTGTCGACACGTTATGAAAGCCTACGTCATGATCGCTTGAGACCAATTCTTGAGCCAAAAAAACTGTTCTTTCGTACCGAAGAGTTACTCGCTGAACTAAAAAGCTTTGCCTCGATTGAGATGGAGGATGCCGATTCCAAGCATCCGCGGATTCGGTCCCTCCCGGATATTGCTTTTGAGGCTAAATCAGGCGATCCAGCCGCGAAAATCAGAACGTTCATCGACAGCGGTAAATTAGTTTGCTTCGTCGCTGAGTCAGCCGGCCGACGTGAAGCGCTTTTGGAGCTTTTGGCCAGACACGGCATAAGACCAGAACCAGTAAAACGGGTCAGTGATCTCTCACCAGAAACACGAAACTGTGTGATTACGCTTGGCCTTCTCGATCAGGGTCTTGTCGTCGATGAATTTGCGATTGTCCCGGAGAGTCAACTGTTTGGTCGCCGCGTACCTCAGAGACGCCGAAGAAAACAGCATGAGATCGCAACCGATCTTATTGTACGCGACCTTTCTGAGATCTCAGAAGGTGACCCGATTGTCCATATTGACCATGGTGTCGGGCGTTACATAGGCCTCGAGACCATCGTCCTCGGTGAGGACATTAATGAATTTGTAGTCGTTGAGTATCAGGGCGATGCGAAGCTGTATATCCCAGTTACTAATCTCGGGGTATTGAGCCGATACGCAGGTGGTAACCCAGACGCAGTTTCAGCGCACAAACTTGGAACCGATCGCTGGAAAAAAGCCAAGCGGAAAGCGGCTGAAGAGGTTCGCGATAAGGCGGCCGATCTCTTAGACATCTATGCCAGACGAGCGGCCAAAGAAGGCTACGCACATCGAATCGATGAGACCCAATACGGCCGTTTCTCTGACGGTTTTCCTTTTGAATTAACACCTGATCAAGAGACCTCTATCGAAGCAGTTCTCGCCGATCTTAGAGCGCCTAGGCCCATGGATCGCCTTGTTTGTGGCGATGTTGGATTTGGTAAGACAGAGGTTGCAATGAGGGCAGCGTTCGCATCGATTTGCAGTGGAACGCAAGTGTGTGTTTTGGTCCCGACAACACTTCTCGCTCAGCAACACTTTGAATCATTCAGAGACCGTTTTGCCGATTGGCCTGTAACTATTGAAGTCCTGAGCAGATTCAAATCCATAAAAGAGACCAAGGCCATAATCGAGCTCGCAAACAATGGCCGGATCGATATTGTCGTCGGTACCCACAAACTTTTGTCCGGTAACCTGAAACTACCAAATCTTGGTCTTCTGATCATCGATGAGGAGCACCGTTTTGGAGTGGCGCAGAAAGAGCGATTAAAAAAATATCGGTCCGATGTGGATGTCCTGACGCTAACAGCAACACCTATCCCAAGGACATTAAATCTATCAATGGCAGGAATTCGAGATCTCTCGGTCATCGCAACGCCGCCGGCAAGACGTTTATCAATCAAAACATTTATCAAACAAAAGGATCAACCGCTTGTGAAAGAGGCGATCCTGCGAGAACTGCTCCGAGGTGGTCAGGTGTATTACCTGCACAATGAGGTCAAGAGCATCGAGCGTTCGGCTGACAATATCCGGCAGCTCCTCCCCGAAGCTCGTGTCGTTGTGGCCCATGGCCAAATGCGAGAGCGTGATCTTGAGGATGTGATGACGGATTTCTATCACAAAAAATACAACGTTCTTGTGTGCTCTACCATAATCGAGACCGGCATCGATATCCCATCTGCAAACACCATCTTAATTGAGCGGGCCGATCAGTTCGGTTTGGCGCAACTACATCAATTAAGGGGTCGAGTTGGTCGGTCACATCATCAGGCATATGCCTATCTCTTGACACCAGACCCGCGCTCTATAACTACTGATGCCATGAAGCGTTTAGAAGCGATCGAGGCGGCCAGTGACTTGGGCGCGGGATTCCAGTTAGCGGCGCATGACCTGGAGATCCGCGGCGCGGGGGAGCTTTTGGGAGAGGATCAGTCGGGTAACATGCAAACTATCGGCTTTTCTCTTTACATGGAAATGCTCGATGAGGCAGTGACGGCGATTCGGGAGGGGCGCGCACCCGATTTTGACCAGACAGAATCAGCGCACGCCGAGGTAGACCTGAAAATCCCTGCTTTGATTCCAAATGACTATCTCAATGATGTGCCATTGCGGCTTCAGCTCTACAAACGAATCAGTTCGGCGACGTCGGCTGAGCAACTCTCGGAAATCGAGATCGAGATGATTGATCGGTTTGGCTTGCTTCCAACAAAAGTAAAAAATCTATTCGAACAAGCAAAAATCCGTCTAGTTGCTGAATCTCTTGGCATCCATCAAATCACCCTCGGTCCTCAGTCTGGCCGAATCGAATTTCGAGAAAAGACAAAAGTCGATCCAATGATACTCATCAGTCTGGTACAGTCCCAGCCGGATGAATATAAACTTGATGGTGCTACTGCATTGAAAATTTTCCGGGAAACAGTCGGAACAGAGGCGCGATTTGGTTTTATTTACGAAGTTCTCTATGCATTAAAGAGGCCCCTGACCAAATGACAAAATGGATCCTCAGTTTTTTAATCACGACCCTCACCACGTCTTTTGTCTATGCTGAAGTAAGACCCTATGCCCTTGAAGTATTGATATTTTCACGCCCAGAGCCGGTACAGTCCATAACCGAGGTTTTCCCAGCGACAGAGCCCGAAGCACCCCAAAGCTTCGACTTACAAGTCGCTCTAGATTCAGGCTTTAACAACCTTGTTCCGCTCCCTGACTCAGGCCATATACTTAGAAACTCTGCTCTTCGCATCCGGACACAACTCGACGGTCAAGTTCTATTCCATAAGCGCTGGATTCATCCATTAACCAAAAAACAGCAATCAAACCCCTGGTTCCGGATCTCTGGCGTGAGCGGAGATGGTCTCAGCCTCATAGGTTATCTGCGGTTGTCAATTGACCGGTTCATTGAGGTGGATACCGATTTGAGGGCGACGCGTTCAGGGATTCGACAAGCACCTGACGGAACAACTATTGATGAGGTGTACATCCTACGAGAGTTCAGAAAGATGTCGTCGAAAGATGTTCATTATCTGGATCATCCAGCATTCGGCGTTATAATCGCTGCAGAGCCGGTCGAGCCGGCAGATCCTCAGGCTCAACCTGCAGGTGCAGCGTCTGGGTCGGAAACGCCACCTCTGCCCCAAGTTCAGTAATCACCTCGTACGTCGTCAAGAGTACGTCCTCTTTAACTGTATGATATTCAGCCCAGACCGTGGTCTTGGTAAAACAGTAGATGAAAAAATCGAGAGAACTAGGCCCGAACTGATTGAAATTGACTATCAGAGTCTGTGAATTATCAATGTCGGGGTGTTGCTCGAGCATCGATTTTACCTGTTCAATGATCTGACGGATCTGTTCAGCATCGTCATAACGCACACCGATAGTCTCATAGATACGACGATGTGACATTCGTGACGGATTCTCGACTGCGATGGATAAAAAGGTTGCGTTTGGGACATAGAGGGGACGCTTGTCAAACGTCCGGATGGTGGTAAGCCTCCAACCCAATGATTCGACAGTCCCCTCGATATCACGATCCGGTGACAGGATCCAATCCCCGACACCGAAAGGTCGGTCAAGAAAAATCATCAGTCCGCCAAAAAAATTGGTTAACAAATCCTTTGCGGCAAAGCCAACGGCGATGCCACCCAGGCCACCGAAAGCTAATACTCCGGACACCGAAAATCCTAGTGTCTGAAGAATAATCAGGCCACCTGTTATCAGTACTGTGATTCGGATCAGTCGCCCAATAGCTTCTACCGTCGTCAGATCCAAATCATCAGCTTGTGGATCATGAATCATCCGTCGCTGAACACGATCAATAAAACGAATCAATCCCCAGGTGAGGGTCGCAATCACCAACGCCGAGCGCAGTGGACCAAATACAGCCTCAATATCCAATCCGATTGATGCGCGTTCAAATGCAAAGGTGAGACCCACAACCCAGACTAATGTTCTTGCAGGACCCTGAAGCGAAGCAAAAAAGGTGTCGTCCCACCTAGACGCTGTTTTCTCAGCTCGCAGTTTTAGGCCACTGACAAATCGACGCATAAAATAAGCGCCAAAAACAGTTAACAAAACAATGGCGAACAGTTCAACGCCCCGAAGCACGCCAATCGGCGACATCCCAATTTGAGTCAGTGGGTCCTTAAGGAGCGATAGGATAGATTCGATGAAAAGCTCAAGCATGTCAGAATTCCGAAATTGAAACTAAAGTACCTGGCGTCATGTGGTCAGCCAGTTCACAAACATCTGCGGAGCGCAGTCGAATGCATCCATGAGACATAGGTACCCCCATTGGCTCAACCGGCGGCGCTCCATGCATGTAGATATATCGCCGCTGGCTATCTACCTGCCCGCCACGATTAACGCCCCTCTGATTGCCGCAAAGCCACAATATGCGTCCAAGAATCCAGTCACGATCAGGATATTTTTCGTGTAATTCTTGGGTCCATACCTTACCTGTTGACCGTCGACCAACAAAAATCGTATTCCTTGGCTCCCCGCGCCCAATGATCGCGCGAATCCTGTGTTCACCGCGAGGCGTACATCCAGAACCCTCTTGCTCTCCCGGCCCATTCAAAGCGGTCGAGCAGGGATAATCGTAAAAACCATCGGTCTTAAAAACTCGACAATTTTGCGTTTGGAGATTGATCTCAATTGATTCGATAGCCATAGTCGAAGTTTACCACCTCGTGAAAACAAAACTGGATGAAAAATTTATGAAAGTGATTACCATCTCGGGCTTTGGTGGCCCAGAAGTGTTTTCTGAACATGACATGCCTGAACCCAAGGCTGGTCGTGGCGAAGTCATTATTGATGTAAAAGCGTCGAGTGTTAATCCAATCGACATTAAAATTCGGTCGGGTATGGTACCTCCAGCGACACCTCCATTTCCCGCCATACTTCACAGCGATGTTTCCGGGATCGTAAGCGAGGTCGGACAAGGTGTTAGCCATCTCCAGATTGGCGATGAAGTTTGGGGATGCGCGGGCGGTTTTAACGGGCTACCCTCTGGAGCACTTGCCGAAAGATTACTCACAGACGCGCAACTAATCACAAAAAAGCCAAAAAATCTCTCATTTATTGAGGCAGCTGCACTTCCACTTGTTTCTCTTACAGCTTGGTTTGCGCTAGCAGATCGGGCACGAGTTCAGGCGGGTGACAATGTCCTAGTGCACGCGGGTGGGGGCGGCGTTGGTCATGTTGGTATTCAAATCGCAAGGCACCTGGGCGCCAACGTTCAGACGACTGTAAGTAATGCGCAGAAAGCGCAATATGCACTGGAACTGGGAGCAGCCGAAACGATTTTATACCGAGGCCTTTCAGTTGACGATTACGTCAAAAAATATACTGGTGGTAATGGCTACGATATTGTCTTTGACACTGTAGGCGGAGATAACTTAGACGCCAGCTTTCAAGCGGCTCGTTATGGGGGAACCATTGTCAATATCGCAGCGCGGTCTACGCATGATCTTTCACCAATGCACGCAAGAGGCCTTACCCTTCATGTAGTTTTCTTGGTCGGTCAGGTCGCGAATCCAATTAACCGCCATAGTATCAAACCGAGACTCGAGAAATTGAGAGAACTAGCTGAGGCCGGCGAACTTCGACCTCTGATAGACCAGCAACAGTTCGAGATCGAGGACGTGGCAGATGCCCATGCCTACCTCGAGTCAGGTAAAGCAATCGGCAAAGTGATTTTAATGCGTTAAAAATTAGATAAGCTTACAAGTGTAAATTTTATTTTTTGTGGAAGAGATTAAGCTGTTGAGCCAGCAGAGAACCGTCATAGTAAAACCCCAAAAGGACAGAAATATTCGGTTCTCGCGAGCAAAAATTTCTCGATATTCATTTCGGTGTCTCACTAGTACGTGAGGATCACGTCCAATTCTTATTTTTACTGGTCTGGCCAATTCCTGGATTAAAGGTATTAGTTGGGTCTAAATCTAAATAATGCTGATGTAACGCATCTCTCGCTCTATATTCGTGCCCTACATTGTGCTCGGCCGGATATTCAGCTCCTCGAGCAACCAACTCATCAAGAATAACTTTTTTCACAGCACGCGCATCGACACCCTTCTTGAGAATATAATTTTGATGCAGAACGTGGCAAAAGAAATGTCCATAACAAAACTTGTCAACAACTGAAACATCGTCATCAATCGAATTTTTGAACCATTCCCACTCGTTCCTCCTGAGTGCGACATCTATGGATATCATATCCCCTAATTTTTCCTCTTCACAAATGTGGTACCTTGATATCGCTCCAGCGGCGAGGAATCTCAAAAGCATGGCTCTATCGCCCTCTTTTTCTGAGCATTCTATGAAGCCACCGTCGTGATTTTTGAAAAAAGAGATTAAATAATCTCTTGCCTCATCAATACCCTCGTCAGACATTTCCAAAATCCAGTGGTGCTCATACTCCTCGCGATATTTTTCCAAACTTGATGGAATTTGATTTGGAAGAAGGCGGCTTATTTTCTGCATCAACTTATCTGAAAAATTCGTAGGTAAAAAGTCTATCTTTGCGGCCCATCTATCCAATAAAGTTTTTAAATTGAATAATTTTTGGATGTGTTTACTTCCAACCGTATTGATTATAAAAAAATTATCTTTCCCGTATTTCTTAGTCACATCATAGACTCGTCGATGTACATATTCTCCAGACACCGGTAGTTGTCTGAAGTTTCCTAAAATCTCTCGCCTCATGGTTTCAAGTAATTGAGTATCGTTCACACCGACATAAAAAACTCTTTTATTCTCTGGACGTTTATATGAGTCGATCCTGACCGCAAAAACTGCAATTTTACCTGCGCAGCCAGAGGCACCGTAAAGCCTAGAAGGATCATGATTAAATCTCGATGGGGTCTTAGCATCAACCTCGCGAACCGTTTTCTTATAGGTTCGGTCGGACGCGAGTTTATCAGTGGCCCTCACTTGTTGCTTGGTATAGCGCTTATTTTGAAGAGTTTGGAGAATCTCTTCCGGGCTGTCACCCAAATCCACTTCGAGTTCATTGACAAGCTCTAGAATACCCTCCGTATTTATCTTGGCGTATAAAGCGAGCTCTGTATAAGCGGGACCACGTTGGAGCAACGCTCCTCCTGAGTTATTACATACACCGCCAACGATCGAAGCGCCAATACATGAGGATCCTAAAACCGAGTGCGGTTCTCTGCCTTCCTCGTACAAGATGTCTTCTAGTTGAAAAAGGGTTGCACCCGCAAACGCGATGAATTGTTTCGAGTCGTCAATCAGTTGGATATTATCTAGTCGAAGTGTATTGATTATCACTATTGGTCGATCATAATCAAAGCCGTTAGGGGTGGAACCTCCGGTTAACCCTGTATTAGTTGCCTGTACAAGAATAGCGAGATCTTCCTCCACGCAGAGTTTCAAGACGTTCCACATCTCCAAAAGAGTAGCAGGCCTCACTACAGCAGCTGCCGGGCCCCCACCAAGACGCCAACCTTGAGTAAATGGCTTCATTTTTTTCTCTTCCGTGATTACGAATCGTCGGCCCACGATGGAGATAAGTTGTTTCCGCAACTCATTTCGGTGATCTTCGTCGTTAAACATNAATAAAGTTGGCCTCGCTACTTATTTATACANACGGTTACGCTTTTTGTTCTGCCTCTANGACATATGATTACGATTGCAATCCCGACCGTAGAAAAATCATTTTTGGTAGATGAGCCAGGCAAAACAGTATTAATTAGATAACCACGCGTTGGCGAGATCTTTGGATTGTATTACTCTGTTATACCAAGCTGGAGATAAAGTTTATTATGAGTTTAAAGAGTTGTCACAATTTTAAAGATTTTAGGCAGTTAGCAAAGCGGCGGTTACCCGCACCCGTATTTCATTATATAGACGGCGCCGCGGATGATGAGCTTACAAAAGCTAGAAACACCTCTGCATTCGACGACGTAGACCTAGTCCCAAACGTACTGGCTGGCGTTGAAGACGTAGATTTATCAACAACGCTGTTTGGGAAAAAATTGAGCATGCCTCTCTACTGCTCGCCAGTAGCTATTCAGCGCCTATTTCATCACGAAGGCGAAAGAGCCGTTGCAAAGGCAGCAGCAAAACACGACACCATGTTTGGTATATCATCATTATCTACCGTGAGTGTGGAAGAAATAGAGAAACTCGTAGACACACCTAAAATGTTTCAATTCTACTTCCACAAAGATCGTGGACTTAATGATAATCTGTTAGAGAGAGCTAAGGCCGCAAAGTTTGATGTTTTAGCGCTCACTGTTGATACGATTACCGGAGGCAATCGGGAGCGTGATTTAAGGACTGGATTCACTATCCCGCCCAAGCTTACACTCGCCAGCATGCTGAGTTTTGCAACCCATCCAATGTGGGGTATTAATTATTTAACGAAACCGAAATTTAGACTGCCTCATTTGGAGGAATACGTTTCAGAAGGCACGAGCGTAAATACATCCATAGGTCAATATTTTTCAACTATGCTTGATCAGTCGATGAATTGGAATGACGCAGAGCGCTTGTGCGCGAAGTGGGGTGGTCATTTTGCATTGAAAGGTATAATGAGTGTCGAGGACGCAAAAAAGGCAGTTGATATCGGATGTTCAGGAATAATGGTGTCCAACCACGGTGGGCGTCAGCTTGATGGAGGGCGCGCACCCTTTGATCAACTCGCTGAGATTGTAGATGCGGTTGGCGATAAAATCGAGGTGATTTGCGAAGGGGGCATCCAGCGAGGCACTCATGTACTCAAAGCTCTATCTATCGGGGCGAAAGCATGTGCAGGCGGTAGATTATATTTATATGCTTTAGCGGCAGCCGGGCAGGCAGGCGTCGAACGCGCACTCAACCAATATAGAAATGAATTGGAACGTGACATGAAATTAATGGGTTACACCTCGGTAGACCAACTCCGCAGATCAAATCTTCGATTTCGATAGTTTTTTGATTCTACGGCTTCTGCGATTCACGCGTTTGCAACGAAAATCGTTGATTATTCCGACCTAAGGAAACAACTCTGAGATTAAATCGCAAAAATGTCCTTAGGGGTATGTTGAAAATTCAGTCGAGACGTTCACCAACTAAAAGGAATACCTTCAGCCTATTTAATTTTTTTCCGAAGTCGATTTCTCAGAGCCACAGCACGCTCCTTTAGCCCTAATACTTTGAACAAAAAATGTTATGGAGGATTATATCGATCTCGTCGGCCTAGTTTACACCTCCAATTTGGCATATATTTACTCTAACGGAATTATAGAAGTTCAGTGCACTACCCCCTCAATCGTCTAAGGGGTTACCGCACACACATCCTAATTTCGCTCATTAAACAACATCCTTTTAGCTTGGAAACCAATTACTAACATAGCAACTAACCCTAGGGTCTCTACGCAATCGCTTTTTTATGGTTGGATTGTTTCGACTTTTTAATTCCTACATTTAAACGTTATCACCAACGGCCTTTCTCATTTCGACTAAGTCGTCGTACCAATTATCAATAGACGGCCACTAGAAATGACCAAACCGAAATAACAAACTCTATAAAACCAAAGCGACGAGACCCTCTTATTCATAAATATTCCAAGCGATACTGCGAGTGGACACAACGGTACGAACACGAGTGAAGTCCATAGTACTTTCGCTGAAAATTGGTCTAACCAGTAATAGGGAAGAACTTTCATAATATTGACAAACGCGAAGAATACTACCGTTGTTGCTGCGTACACAGCAGGCTCTAGCCTCTGAGGGAGCAAAGCAACCTGAAGCGGCGGCCCTCCTGCGTGCACACTAAAACTGGTAAATCCAGCTACCATGCCCCAAAATCTAGTGTGCCAGTTACTAGGAATTACCTGCTCGGACTCCTCGACGATATTTAGATGTTTGATCCACCACTGGACTGCAAATACGAGACCAATGAGACCAATCATTACCTTGAGCGCGCTCTCCGATAGAGCGTGAAAACTAATTGCCCCCAGACAAACACCAAGTCCGGCAGCGGGCAGTAAACGAGCCAATTGAAGCCGACACCAAGAACCTTTCCAGCCACAAATACCAGTAACATCCATGATGATTAGACAAATCAGCATAATCGCAGCTGCCTGGTTAATCGGGATCGCAACTGCTAAAAAAGGGACACCCACGACGCCTAGACTGCCTCCAAAGCCACCCTTCGAAACGCCGACGATTAGAACCCCAAGGAGAGCAAGTACCCAGCTGACAGGATCCGCTATTAAAAAAGTGCCCACCGATTCAATGCCGTTTCAAATCGTCACTCCTCCGGCGGCACCTCCGTAACGTCTTCCGTAACCTCACCTGTATTCGCCGCCGCCACGAGCAATCGAGTGCGGAGCACTGTCTCGATCTCATCCGCCATCACTTGGTTTCCATCAAAGAACTGAGCGGCGTTTGCTTTCCCCTGCCCGATACGTTGTCCATCGTAGGAGTACCACGCACCTGACTTCTCAATCAGACCTTCCTGTACGCCCAAATCGAGCAACTCCCCCATGCGATATATCCCGTGGCCGTACATTACCTGAAACTCAGCCTGACGGAACGGTGGAGATACCTTATTTTTTACAACTTTTACACGAGTTTCATTCCCAATTACCTCATCGCCCTGCTTCACACTTCCAATTCGCCGAATATCCAGTCGAACGGAACTATAGAATTTCAAGGCATTACCCCCGGTAGTTGTCTCGGGGTTCCCAAACATGACGCCTATTTTCATCCGTATCTGGTTGATGAACACGACCAAACAATTTGACCGCTTGACGTTACCTGTAATTTTTCGGAGCGCTTGACTCATGAGACGAGCCTGAAGTCCCACATGTGTGTCGCCCATGTCGCCCTCGATCTCTGCTCGCGGAGTCAGGGCTGCAACTGAGTCAATCACCAGGATATCAACGCTCCCAGACCGAACAAGCATGTCAGCAATTTCAAGCGCCTGCTCACCAGTATCAGGCTGAGACACAAGTAAATCATCGACGTTTACTCCCAATTTTCCAGCGTATACAGGATCAAGCGCGTGCTCAGCATCGATGAACGCCGCGGTGCCACCAGCTTTTTGACACTCCGCAATCGTCTGCAACGTCAATGTTGTTTTACCTGAAGATTCTGGGCCATAAATCTCAACAATTCGTCCTTTTGGGAGACCACCGATCCCTAATGCAATATCAAGCCCTAGGGATCCTGTAGAGATCGCGGGAATCACCTCACGTGGTGCGTCTCCCATACGCATTACTGCGCCTTTGCCAAACTGGCGTTCGATCTGACTTAACGCTGCATCGAGCGCTTTACGACGATTGTCATCCATCCAAATACCCTTCTCGTGTGTCTGTCATTTCATACTAGAGTAACCATGTTCGTGCATGCTGTCAGCAGAAAACACTGAAGATAATGTCAGTATTTTATTGCTTTGGAGAAAGAAATCGCTTCAACCAAGGGATCGTTATTTTTCTTTGATCTCTCAAGCTTTCCTGATCGATTGAGTGAACCAAACTCATCAGTCGGGATGGATTTCTTGGAAGACGAGGTGCCAAAAATCGCAACACGTCAGGCGCCAATTCAATCTGTAAATTACGCAAATGACAGTGAAACAATTCATTTATTCCCTCATCATCAAGGCCTTCTATCCGCAGGACCATGCTCGCGCGTGCTCGGCTTCTCAGGTCTGGCAAATTAAAGTGGTGGTCGACATGCGGTGACTGCTCCGACACTAAGACCAATGCGTTGCGTTTTCGCTTCCACCAAGAAAACAATGCAGACTCAGCTTCCGTATCATTCAGCCAAAAATCAATTCGATCGAGAATAAGACCCTTATCAATATCAAGCCATTCAAGTAATTCACTTGCTTTCGCGGGGTCGATATCTCCGCAATCATAGTAACTGCACCCAAGATGCTCAGCGACAAATAATGCGAGATGTGTTTTGCCCACACCAAGCGGACCGTGTATCCAGAGCTCAGCCGGCCCTTCAGTTACCGCTTCACCCATATAATTAAGAATCATGCGATGTTGATCGGTCTCGATCCAACAGTCGAAGGAATAGCCCGCTGGCCTTTCAAGCTTGAGTATTTCTTGTATTGGTCTGTATTGAATCACTTGAGCGAATAGACCAGCGGTGAAATAAATTGAACAGCTGAGAAGTCAGAAACCAATTGATCGGTCACACCAAGTGACAAATCTGTTTTCAGAACAATTGTCGCGTCATTGGCTCGTATCTCAGTAGCGTGAATCGTTACAGATTCAGACGCTTCAATATGATCAATCAGCTCCATCAGTCGAATCACATCTGTGTATTCTACCCGCACTGCCCATTGACCGGTGACGTCCTGAATTTGGGGCTGAAATAAAACCGAAGATTCCGCCGGCCTAGCCACGACTGCTGGTATTTTGCGGCCGTTATCGGAAATTGATCTGGCGTATTGCATGACTACGGAAATTAGCTTGTCCGACCGCCCATCGGCATCTGCGCCCGATACCTCACCCGAACGAAACTCTCCATTCGATTCGAAAAACCAATATTTCATCGATTGGCGCTCAGGTCGATCGCCAATGACTAAGACATGCTCTATACCATAACGGGAAGATGCATTATTTACCGCCCCTGCAAATTCTCCCCATATCTCGGCTGGAGACAGAGCCAGCGTATCTTCAAGATCCATCAATGGCCGTCGCATCGGCACACCAAATCTCCCACTAGCGGCCATAAGACGTTCAACAATTCGATTAGGCTCCTGGCCGATCATTAACCTTTCAAGTCCTCGCTCTTCTGTTGCCCAAATCAAAAACTCGGGGCGTTCGGACTCCCATAAATCAATACCGGCAGTCTCAAGCCTCGTTTTCAATCCAATAACATCAATATCAACGATGAAGAAATTACCATCATAACCATAGGAGTTAACCAAAGCCTCAGATAGACTAAATAGATCAGGAGCCTGGCCCATCATCTGCGACTGGGGAACACCAGTCATTTTTTCTGCCGCACCGATAATTACGTTTTCGATAGAATTTTCAACATCGAAAAGAGAAGGTTCCCCCACATCAACGCGGTATTCCAACGCCGTCACACTGGTCGAAAGTAAGCATGTAAGTATCAAAAATAATCGGGCAAGCATGGGACCTCACATTGGTTCTGTTGTCTCGCCAGATGATACACTTCCCTAACTATTTACGCAGGAAGCCATCAAATCAATGACTCACAATCGTCAGAAAGGTCTCACATACCGAGACGCTGGTGTCGATATCAATGCGGGTAACGCACTCATCGAACGAATCAAACCACACGCAAAAAGAACAGCCCGTAAAGAATCATTAAGCGCCCTTGGTGGGTTCGGGGCATTCTTTAAAATTCCAGAGAGATATAGTAAACCTATACTGGTTTCGAGTACTGATGGCGTTGGCACTAAATTGAAGCTCGCAATCCAGTACAACCGTCACAGTCAAATTGGTGAAGATTTGGTCGCGATGTGTGTAAACGATTTGATCGTCTCCAATGCTGAACCCCTATTTTTTCTTGATTATTACGCAACCGGCCAACTAGACGTTGACGTCGCTGAGGTGGTGATAGCCTCAATCGCAGATGGGTGTAAGCTCGCTGGCTGTGCACTGGCCGGGGGCGAAACAGCTGAAATGCCTGGCATGTACCAAAAAGATGATTATGATCTTGCAGGTTTCTGTGTCGGCGTGGCTGAAGAGTCAAATATTCTCGACGGTAGCCGCGTGGGGGCAGGCGATATCATAATCGGACTGCCTTCATCTGGACCACATAGCAATGGCTATGCTCTGATTCGTAGGGTTATTACAAATGCTGGTATCAATCCTGATACCGAAGAACTTGCGTCTGGCGAACTGCTCATTGATGCAGTCATGAGGCCTACAAGGATCTACGTAAAAGCGGCCCTTAGTGCGATGGCATCCGGCCACGTATCTGGTGCAGTGCATATCACGGGGGGTGGATTCCAAGAAAATTTGCCGCGCTCTTTTGACGGCAATCTCACAGCATCAATTGACCTCGACTCGTGGGGACGTCCCGCAATTTTTGAGTGGCTTAAAGCAGAAGGCGATGTTGAAACAGAAGAAATGCTTCGCACCTTCAACTGCGGTATTGGTTTCATCTTATTCTGTCCCCCAGAACACGTGACAAGCGTCACGCGGATACTAACAAAAACCGGCGAACATCCACTCGTTATCGGGGAATTAATCCAACGTGCATCTGAACCTGTCGTTTTCACCGGGGCCTTTACTTAATGCGTGTCGTTTGTCTGATATCGGGCGAAGGAACGAATTTACAAGCTCTAATCGATTGGCAGGCGGATGGTTTGCTTGGGGACGCAAGAATCGTTGCCGTCATTTCAAATGCAGCAGCTGCTCTAGGACTCGAACGAGCAGGAAATGCTGGGATACCAACCAAAATTTTATCGCACCGGGACTTCTCTAATCGGTCCGCTTTCGATCACGCATTGATACAGTTTATCGATGTCTACGAGCCCAATCTCGTCGTATTAGCCGGTTTCATGCGCATCCTTACGAGCGGCTTTGTGACTCATTACGAAAAACGGTTGATAAACATGCACCCATCGCTACTACCTAAATACAAGGGATTGAACACGCATAAGCGTGCTTTGGGGGCTGGCGAAAAAAATGCTGGAGCAACTGTGCATTGGGTCACCCCAGAACTCGACGCGGGCGATATAATCCGACAAGTTGAAGTTCCCATATCGGCCGAGGACACGGAAGAAACGCTCAAGGCGAAGGTACTCGATGCCGAACATAGACTGTATCCTTCAGTGATTCGCGATCTCTCTTTAGGGTTGATTAAATGTTGAAATTTTTATTTTTACTGGCCTGTCTTACTTGTCTGCCTGCCCTAGCACAAGGCTATGAAGCGAAATACGACATGCTATGGAGCGCAGGCTTGACGCTTGAGGCCGAAGCAACTGAAACACTTAAAAAAAATGGCGATCGCTATCAAATTATTCTAGACGCCAAAGCCAGTATCGGTTCTGCAAACGAGACAACCAATCTACTTTATCGTCCGGAAAGTGGATGGAGACCACTGGACTATAGCTATACCCAAAACATCCTCGGTCGTACCAAAGGGCGCCACTTCCGGTTTAACTGGAATACAGGAATGCTTACGTGGTTACACGAGCCTGGGCGTGATGAATTGCCTATCCCGACAAACGCACTCGACCCTCTCGGGTTTCGGCTACAACTAGCCCACTTACTGATTAACGAGAAAGATTTGCCGAAAACCGTAAATATGCTTGATGGTAACGAAATCAAAATCTACACTATTTCGCAGGGTAATCTCGAAATATTAGATACCCCTTACGGAAGAATCAAAGCGCGAAAATTTATTCTCACGGAGGATAATCCAGCGCCAGAACGTTCCTTCGAGTTTTGGCTGGCTCCATCGCTGAACTATCAGCTAGTGAAACTTCAAAAACGTGATAAAAAGCGGCTCTTTGCACTGACGCTAAAAGCCTTCAAAAAAGCAGGGACGCCCTGACGACCGAGGGCATGATGCAAATAGGACTACATCCGTCGATACACGCCTTCAAACCAGACGAGTGGGACGCCCTAAATCCCTCTCGTTATCCGGGCCTTCTACACGGCTTCCTATCATCCCTAGAGGATTCTAAGAGCGTTGGTGAGGGCACTGGATGGCAGCCGCTTTATGCGTCGATGAAAAGGGGCAACGACCTCATCGGCGCTATAGTCTGCTACCTCAAATCTGATTCTTACGGCGAATACGTTTTTGATTGGGCATGGGCTGACGCCTATCATCGGAACGGTATCAACTACTATCCGAAGTGCATCACAGCTGTTCCGTTTACGCCAGCTACCGGGCCCCGCATTTTACTGAAAGATGGCGAGGATTACCTTAAAATTACGGAGCAACTAATTAAAGCACTCAAAAACGAGCTAGCCGAACGAGTATCAAGTTGGCACATCCTTTTTCCTGACGAGCGCAGCTTTCAACTCCTGAGCTCCGAAGGATCCTGGCTCGAACGCTCCGGTGTACAGTTTCACTGGTTTAATGATGGATTTGAGACCTTTGATGAACATCTCGCTACGTTCAATTCAAAACGCAGAAAAGAGGTTAGAAGAGAACGAAGACGTGTTTCTGATCAGGGTATTGTGTTCGAGCGACTGAGTGGGTACGAATTGAATGATCAGGCGATCGACACCCTATTTCGGTGCTATCAAACGACCTACCGGTTAAGGGGCAATCTTGGATACCTGAACCGTACCTTCTTCGAATACGCGATCGACCGAATTCCTGATGCGATTCGGGTTGCGTTTGCAATCCACCAAGGCAAACGTATCGCAATGTCATTTTGCTTAAGAGATACAAAGAATTTTTACGGTCGCTACTGGGGGGCCCTTTACGACGTCGATTGTCTGCACTTTGAAACCTGTTTTCACCAGTGGATTGAGGACGCTATTGAGCAAGGGATCGAACGTTTCGACCCTGGTGCGCAAGGAGAGCACAAAATTGCACGAGGATTCAGGCCGGTTAAAACCCGCAGCCTGCACTGGGTAAAACATTCTGAATTTGAGCTGGCAATCAGGAAGTTCCTTATCAGCGAGAGTAATCACGTCGATCGGTATTTTGAGATCTGCGATGGTCATACGCCCTTCAAAGCGCTAAATGAGAAAATCTCACTCTAGGATATCCGCGAACCAAGTTTTTCTATCCTACCAAGCTCTAAGATATGTGAGAGGCCGGCGAAATATGTTCCAAACAAACTAGGTTTGCTTCCACTTCTGAAGGCTGAACCCCGTTATACTGAGCACTTTACGAATTAGAACAAGTGGATGTGTTATGCGGACCTCCGAAATATTACTTCCTACACTCAAAGAAGACCCTGTCGATACTGTCCTCATCAGCCACAAGCTGATGCTACGCGCGGGAATGATCCGGCAGCTTGCCGCGGGGCTGTATACATGGTTACCGCTCGGGCTTCGCGTACTGAAAAAAGTCGAGCGGATCGTACGAGAAGAAATGGACCGGGCGGGTGCTCAAGAGGTTTTGATGTCTGGTGTGCAGCCAGCTGAGTTGTGGCAAGAGTCTGGTCGCTGGAGCCAATTTGGGCCAGAACTTTTACGCCTCAAGGACCGACATGAGCGGGATTTTTGTTTGGGGCCTACACATGAGGAAGTCATCACCGACATCATCCGACGCGAGGTCAGTTCATATAAACAACTACCTCTTAACTTGTATCAGGTGCAAACAAAATTCCGGGACGAGGTTCGCCCTCGCTTCGGCGTGATGCGCTCACGCGAGTTCATCATGAAAGACGCTTATTCCTTTGATTATAATGAGGACAGTATGCAACAAAGCTATCAAGCTATGTATGACGCCTATTGTCGTATCTTCGACCGCTTCGGTTTAGATTATCGTGCTGTTCTGGCTGATTCAGGCGCTATCGGCGGCAGTGGATCACAGGAATTCCATGTGCTCGCTGACTCGGGCGAAGATAACATCATCTTTTCGGATGGATCAGACTACGCTGCTAATATCGAAAAAGCAGAATGCGTCGCCTCAGGATCTCGCCAGAACCCCGACGAGCAAATGCGGAAAGTCGAAACACCGACTCAAAAAACTATCGCAGCGCTGGTCGACGATTTCGAAATCAACGTACAGAGAACCGTCAAAACGTTAATCGTATGTGCCTCCGATCTATGCGAATCAGATTTTGTAGCACTTATCCTTCGTGGTGACCATACACTGAATGAGGTCAAAGCAGAGAACCATCCAATGGTAAAGAATCCGCTTACCTTTGCAACAGAACAGGAAATTAGAGCTATAA
>PBDH01000011.1 GCA_002717305.1 Gammaproteobacteria bacterium
GTGTTAGGAACCTTATCGGTCCTAGTAGCCGTGACCTGTATTGTTTCCTGGTCTATGCCCAAATGATCTGCGACAACTTGTCTGATTTTTGTATGCAGCCCCTGACCCATTTCAGTTCCACCATGATTCAGGGAGACCGAACCATCTTTGTAGACGTTGAGTAATGCGCCGGCTTGATTCAAAAAGCTAGCAGTGAACGAGATACCGAACTTTACGGGTGTGAGGGCGATCCCTCTCTTGATACGTTTTGATTGACCGTTCGTGAGATTAATTTCTTCCCTACGAATACGGTAGTCCGATGCCTCCGCAAGATTCCTAATTATTTTTGGAAGAATACCCTCATCAATGGACATACCGTAAGGTGTCTCTAAACCAGACGTCCCGTATAGGTTGAGCAACCGAATATCAAGTGGATCCCTGCCCGTAACCCTAGCGATTACGTCTATACAACGCTCGATACCGATCATTCCCTGTGGACCGCCGAAACCTCTAAACGCAGTATTCGACACAGTATTGGTCTTAAATCGGTTCGAGACAATCTTGACAGACGGAATAAAGTACGCATTTTCAGCATGAAATAGGGCCCGATCGTTTACAGATCGACTAAGATCGGAACTCCAACCACACCGAGAGTTCAGCTCAATGGCTGCGGCCTTAATAAGGCCCTCGGCATCGTGCCCGACCCTATAGTTCACCAAGAAATCGTGCCTCTTTCCTGTCACACGCATGTCGTCATCTCGGTCCAGCCGGACCTTGACGGGTCTACCTGTCACGTGAGCGCCTAATGCGGCTAACATTGCGTAGTGCGCGGCCTGGCTCTCTTTCCCACCAAATGCCCCACCCATCCGCCGGATCTCGACGGTCACATTCGCTGCACCGACGCCAAGTAGGTTGGCAATCAGATCCTGAACCTCTGTCGGGTGTTGGGTTGAACTTACCACGTGGATACCGTCCGATGAGGGCATCGCCAGAGCTACTTGGCCCTCCAGATAGACATGATCCTGCCCACCGACCGACATGCCACACTCGGTGATATGGTCGCAGTGAAGGAACGATGATTCAGAAAAATGATTGTTTAGAATCAGTGGTTCGTGGAGGACCTGCCCTGCCCCTACCGCCTCGGCGATGGTCGAAACTGTCGGCTCCAACGGCCGTCCACTGACCTGATACTCTCGTGCAATCCGACGCGCCTCGTCTCTATCCGAACACAGAACGATCCCCACCGGCTGGTGCGGGTAACTTGTCTCATTGGAGGGCAGAAGCGGTTCATCATGTACAACAGGCCCTGCATTATTCTCACCAGGAATATCTGCGGCGCTCAGAAACCGGTGATGGCCCAAGCATAGGCCCTCGAGTTGCATTGAATCGGGCGCGTTGATGCTTAAATCCCGACTAGATGTTGCCGGGCCCAGAACTAGAGCACCGTGCAGACAACCACTTGGCTCTGGTATGTCGTCGCAGTACACCGCCTCGCCGGTTAAGTGCTCTAGGTTACTGTCGTGAGATTCTGGCGCCCCAATTACAGAGGTGCCCCATGGCTTCGTCAGATCATTCACGAGAAGTATCCCCATCCAAAAAGTCACGCACTAAATTTTTCGATACAGCGAGTCGATACCAGGCCTCTGCTCTGTGATCTGACAGCGGAGTGAAGTCAGAGGTTAGATCATCGGGATTGAGAGACTCCATTGTTTTCTCGGCGAGTTTTGGTGTGCCCGCCATTCCTCCAAAAGCGAATCGATAACTAGGCTTATCACCAGAAATCTCAGCCATCGCTGCTAGAACGATGCTAATGTCCTGATCGTATCTCTTGCTGATTTTTTCAACCGCAAGACGCCTGATGTGTGTTCGTCTGGGAATTAGAATGGAGACCAACACCTCGTCACGAAGAAGGTCTTGCTTTCCATACTCAATGAAAAAATTTTCTATCGGGATAACTCGACGGCCGCGGCACGAATGTATCGTCAATGAGGCGCCAAGAGCAATCAGAACTGGGGCCGAGTCACCTATCGGCGAACCGTTGGCGATATTGCCACCGAGCGTTCCGCTGCAGCGAACCTGCGGCCCCCCAAATCTTTGAAACCATTCCTGAAGCTCGGGATATTCGGATACCAGACTATTTTCTAAATCTTCGATCGTTACCGCGGCACCGATTTCTATAATGTCGGACCGTATTTCTCTCAAAAGAAGCTGCTCACAAAATTTTGTGAGGATGACGTGGGACGGCCTATCTAAGCGCTTTGTTATCCACAGCCCAAAATCGGTGGCCCCAGAAACAAGTGTAGCGGATGAAAAATTTTTTCTAAGATCCAGCAGATTTTCGAGCGTTTTTGGTGCGTCAATCCTCGAGTTGTGGTTGATAATGGAAAATCCGCCTCGAGACAATTGTCTTAGGACCGCCGTAGCCCCCTCGATCTCATCGACAAAGGCTCTATCGAGAGGCTGGCTTTGTGCAATTCGAGTTGCCTCAATCAGACCACCATAACCAGTACATCGACATAGGTTCCCAGCCAACGCCTGTTCTGGTGTTTGGTCTTTTTTTGTGATCTGAGCGTAAACCATCGCCATCACAAAACCAGGCGTACAAAATCCACACTGTGACGCGTTAAGAGGCAGCATTCCGCTTTGGGCTGAACATAATGACCCTGACCTGCTGAGAGTCTCTACAGAGATCAGCCACGCCCCATCGAGATATGCGAGCGGATAAATACATGTATTAATTACGCTGAACTGAAGATTACCGGACTCGGAAATAGAGCCGACCAGGCAAGTACAGGCACCGCAGTCACCCTCATTACAGCCCTCTTTAGTGCCGGTGCGCATTGCTTCAGATCGGAGCCAAGGCATGACCATATCCGTCGCGCGTACATCGTCCAGTATTCTTACCTGGCCATCGAAGTAGAATCTGATATCACTGCGTAGGTCTTCTTCTGTCACCATAAACCATTTCCGTGCACCTAATGACGCCATCAATCTAACGCGACAAATATCACCAAGGTCGTTTAATCTAAGAGTACCCGTTTTCGACCACCCGAGCATCTTCAAAATACTGTGACAAAAGCAATCAAAGAAGTCCAAGTAAACGAAACAGTACTGTCCATAGACCAACTCACTCTTGGATTCCCCGGACAGGATCCGCTCACAACGATTTCATGGGCTATACATCGTGGGCAACAGATCGCTCTCCTCGGAAAATCTGGGTCCGGAAAATCAACTCTTTTGAATACAATTATCCAAGGGTCGTTATCAATTCAGTGTCAGACTCAGCGAGTAGCTTATCTATCCCAACAGCCAGCACTGCTTCCTTGGGTCAGCGTTCTCGACAACGTACTTCTAGGGTTTACGTTACGAGGAGAGACGATCGTCTCAAAACATTTGGAGCTCGCCCATCAACTACTGGAAGATGTAGAACTTTGCGGTTTTCAGTACCACAAGACGAGTCATCTCAGTGGTGGCGAGAGGTCCCGAGTCGCGCTCGCACGGGCACTACTCGAGGACGCTGATCTTCTATTACTAGACGAGCCCTTTGCAGCTCTCGATAGATCGACCAAGATTCAAATGACAAAGCTGTGTAAAAAATTGTTCGCAAACAAAACAGTGATCATGGTTACACACGACCCCAGAGACGCACTAGGCTGGTTGGATATTGCTGTGGTTCTCACATCGCGTGGGCTCAGAGGACCATTCGATCTCGCTGACTTCCAAAACGATCACGCTCTGATTCAGGCCCTGGATGGTGACTTATGAACCGGATCCTTGGCTACTTTTTGCCCGTGACGCTATTAATCGCGGTCTGGTGGTCAATCGTTGTTCTGTTCGATATCCCGCACTTTATACTCCCCGCACCTGATCGGGTCGCCACTGTCTTATTCGATAGGTTCACCTTGATCAGTGTTCACGCGGCCACTACTGCGCTGGAAATTATCTGTGGTCTATTTTTAGGTTCCATAATGGGATTCACCGTCGCATGTCTGATCGGAGATTCCAAACGACTTCAATCAATCACTATGCCGACGTTAATCATCAGTCAAGCCCTGCCGGTATTCGCGATCGCGCCAATTCTTATGCTATGGCTCGGTTATGGATTCGCATCCAAACTCGCTATGACTACCTTAATCGTCTTTTTTCCAGTGACAGCTAGCACCCTATCCGGATTCAGAGCTCTACCGGCAAGTTGGGACGTTACTTTTCAAACGCTTCGGCCCCGCAGAGTAAAGTTATTTTTCTATGTGCGACTTCCGCTTGCAATTCCCTATACCCTATCTGGTGTTCGGGTAGCTGCATCGGTCGCGCCCATAGGCGCCATAGTGGGGGAGTGGGTTGGGTCATCGAGCGGGCTGGGTTATCTGATGTTGCACGCCAACGCTCGGGGTCAGACCGATCTCATGTTCGCTGCTCTGGTAGTATTATGTTCCGAAGCTTTGATGATCTGGAGTGTGACGAACCGGATAACTCTCCGGTTCGATAAAAAGTATACAGCCAATGTGTAATCTGAGCTGTATTACTCCATTTATGGTAGCGAGCCCTCAATGCCTTCCACATAAAAGTTCATTCCAAGCAAGGTACCATCGTCCGCGGTCTCACCGGCCTTTAGCCATGGCGAACCGTCCTGCTTATTGACCGGCCCTGTGAATGCGTGCAGTCGGCCCTCGGTGATCGCCTTTCTAGCTTCCTCAGCCATGACTTTGACGTCATCTGGAACAGCCTTACCATATGGAGCCAAAGCAACCATTCCAGTGTCAAAGCCTCCCCAAGTGTCTGTGGACGACCAAGTTCCATTCATCAAATCACCCACTCTTCTCACGTAATAGGGGGCCCAATCATCAATAATGGCCGTCAATTGCGCATTTGGTCCATAAGCTGCCTGATCTGACGCCTGGCCAAACGCATAGATGCCTCGTTCTTCAGCGATCTTCATCGGAGCAGCGGAGTCAGTGTGCTGCATTAAAATATCAGCGCCTTGGTCAATCAGTGCCTTCGCCGCGTCGGCCTCCTTACCTGGATCAAACCAAGTGGAGACCCAAATCACTTTAAACTTAACTTCAGGATTAACATTCTTGGCTGCCAAGTATGCCGCATTAATCCCGCGCACAACCTCCGGGATAGGAAACGATGCAATATAACCGATCGTATTCGACTTAGTCATTTTTCCTGCGATCAGGCCAAGTACGTGACGACCCTCATAAAAGCGCGAAGAATACGTTGCAACATTATCAGCACGCTTATACCCGGTCGCATGCTCGAACCTCACATCCGGAAACTGCTGCGCCACTTTTATGGTTGGATTCATGTATCCAAATGAAGTTGTAAATACCGCATTTGCCCCATCTGATGCCATTTGAGCGATTACACGCTCAGCGTCGGGGCCCTCAGACACACTCTCAACGAAGACCGTTTCAACCTTACCACCGTACTCAGCCTCAACTGCAAGACGACCTCGGTCGTGCTCATATGTCCAACCTGCATCGGCAACAGGTCCTACATATACAAAGCCAATTTTAACCTTGCCCGAGACTGCCGCCGTCTTTTTCGTTTCACTAGGTTCAAAAGACACTACGGCCGCAATCACAGCCACAAGTACCAATAGACCAATTACCAGATTTGATTTCTTCATGGGTAGTTCCACCGTTCCTCATTTACTCTCTCTAAAAGTGACTCCCAAAGATCCAGGAGCCTTGTGCGAAAAATTTCCTCGTCCAGCGATAATTACTAGGGCCCCAATAGTGACGATATATGGCAACATTGACAACCACTGAGAGGCCACGGAAACACCAAGCGCCTGACCGTGTAACTGGATAATAGAGACGCTACCAAAAAGATAGGCCCCAACAATCACTCGTAGCGGACGCCAAGAAGCAAACACCACAAGCGCCAGTGCAATCCACCCCCGACCTGCTGTCATACCCTCTACAAACAGTGGCGTCTGGACAAGCGTTAGGTACGAACCGCCAATCCCGCCAAGCGCACCACCAGTGATTATGGCTAAAAACCGAATTCTCGTCACCGAAAATCCAAGGGCATGGGCTGCGGAGTGGTTCTCACCAACTGCCCGAAGGATCAAACCCGCGCGCGATTTTGTAATAAACCACCACATTAAAATAGCTAGAGAAATGGACAAATAGACAAGTGGATCGTGAGAGAAGAGCGCATGCCCTACTATTGGTAAATGGCTCAGTCCCGGAATATTCCATGCATCGACTTGGGGTGCAGCCTGACCAACATATTGGGCACCCGCCAGCGCACTCAAGCCAAGACCAAAAAGCGTCAAGGCAAGCCCAGTGGCAACTGGATTTGCATACAATCTCAACACGAGGAGAGCAAAAATCGATGCCAGCAAAGCACCCGCTAGAGCCGCCGCCAAGATAGAAATTAACAGTGGAAAGCCCGAGAGAGCTGTCGCAAAACCGGCCAAAGCTCCGACGATCATCAGGCCCTCAATACCCAGATTCAAAACACCGGCCCGTTCTTGAATCAATGCACCCAAACCAGCAAATACTAGAGGCGTAGAGGCGACCAATATCGCGTGCAGGATCGATGACAGTAATCCGTAATCCATTAGGTTGCCCGCCCAAACCGAACGCGATAATTCACCAGCAATGATGTTCCGAGTAAGAAAAACAATAACAATCCCTGAAATACTTGTGTGCTGGCAGCAGGAATACCTAGTGACAACTGTGCAGCCTCCCCAGCCAAATAGGATAAAGCCACTAAGAGACCCGCTGGAATTACTGCCATTGGATGAAGTCTCGCAAGAAACGCCACAATGATCGCTGTAAATCCGTAAGAAGGCGAAATATTCGGGACCAGTTGTCCGATGTTTCCGGTGACCTCAACTACGCCCGCAAATCCGCTAACAGCACCACCAATGAGTAACGCCATCCAAACCGTTCGGTCACGACGGTAACCGGCGAACCTTGCGGCATTCAGAGAGAGGCCTGTAACTCGCATTTCGAATCCCAAGTGCCAGCGCTTGACGATCCATGTCCCAAGTAATGCAAAGAAAATTGCAAAGATAAATCCGAAGTGACCTCTACCTGCGGGAAATAGTTTTGGTAAGGTCGCTGCCTCATGGAGCAGCCTACTTTCAGGGAAATTAAACCCATCTGGATCTCGAAGAGGTCCATGCACCATCACGCTGAGCAACAGAATCGCGACATAAGTCAGCATCAACGACACCAATATCTCGTTCGCATTAAATCGAACCTTTAAAAATGCCGGAATCGCACCCCACAGCAAGCCACCGAGGCTTCCACCCAGCAATACGAGCGGCATAACCCAAAACCCATCAATTCCCCAAAAAGCAAGAGCCACAGCGCCGCCACACAGCCCTCCCATCACCAGTTGACCCTCAGCTCCGATGTTCCAAACACCCGCTCGGAAACCAAGCGCCAAGGCAACGCCAATCGTAATGAGTGGAGTAGCTTTCGCTACCAGTTCACTCACTCCGTANACCGAGTTAAGGGGCCTTATGAAGATCCGCTGGAGGCTCGAAACTGGTTCAAGTCCCACAGCCGCAAGAAGAATTGANGCCGTGACCACGGTCAGACTCAAGGCAACAAATACAGCAATCCATTCGTGGTACCAATGTGTCTCGGAACGAGCCTCAACGAAGATCACGATTCAACTTCCTGACCAAGCATCAGTGCGCCTAAATAATCGGGGGTTGTCTCTTCAGTTGGATAAGTTCGGCTCAAACGACCATGACAAATCGCGCAAATACGGTCGCTGACAGACAACAACTCGTCAATATCCTGACTTATCATAACAATCGAGGCACCAGCGTCAGCCATCTTAATAAGCATTTGGTGAATAAAGAGCTGTGCTTTCGCATCGACTCCCCAGGTTGGATTCGACACTATGAAAACCTTTGGGTTACCCAGTAACTCACGTCCGATAAGAAACTTCTGCAAGTTACCACCAGACAAGCTAGAAGCCTTTGCATTGACGGACGACGTTCTCACATCGAACGTTTGAATCACTTCATCAGCAAATCCCTTGGCCGCCGGACCACTAATCAAATACTTATTTTTCAAGATACCGCGAGTATGCCGAGCAGTAAGAATAATGTTTTCCCAAAGTGTTAAGTCAGGGACAGCTGCATGTCCCAGACGATTCTCCGGAGCGCCCAACAGGCCCAGAATTCTGCGCTGCTCAACGTCCATGCGTGCGATCGGCGTATCGTCAAGCATAATGCTATCGGGATTGGGTAAAGTCACCTCCCCGGAGAGAACATCAAACAGCATATCTTGACCGTTACCAGAGACGCCAGATATACCGAGGATCGAGCCAGGGGCAACCGATAGATACAGATCACTCAGCACAACACTTTCACTAGAATCGGGATATACATCACCCACTCGCACTGTGAGACGAGCTTTTGAATCCGATGATTTTTTAACTTTGACGCGTTTTGTATCCCTCAAACGCTCACCGATCATTTTTTCACCCAGGGAGCGAGTGCTCTCTTGCCTCGGATCGACTACATCTATAATTTTACCCGCACGCATCAACGTAGCTCGATCACACAACACTCTTACCTCCTCGAGTTTGTGTGAGATGTAGATAATTGAACGTCCTTCATCAGAGAGTCGATCGAGTGTTGTAAACAGTTGTTCTGTCTCTTGTGGCGTCAATACCGAGGTGGGCTCATCGAGGATCAATAAACGCGGATTTTGCATCAGGGCCCGGATGATTTCCACACGCTGCCTTTCTCCAGCACCGAGATCATGAATCCGACGCCCTAATTCAACATGTAACCCGTAACGCTCGCACAGTTGTATAACGTCAGCCGCTAGTTCCGGACCGGGATACCGCCCTTCCAAACCGAGTGCAATATTTTCAAGAACAGTCAGAGCGTCGAAAACCGCAAAGTGTTGAAAAACCATGCCAACACCGGCACGCTTAGCATCACTTGGGTCATCGGGCGAATATGGTTCTGAGTTAAGGCCCATATAACCATAATCAGGTCTCAAAACCCCGTAAACCATTTTAACGAGAGTAGATTTACCCGCGCCATTCTCACCGAGCAGCGCATGGATCTCTCCCTCATCGACAGACAAATCGACAGCGCTATTCGCAGCAAAATCGCCAAAATATTTTGTCAGCCCACGCACACTAAGACACTGCCTCGACGAAGCAGACAAATGTTTCGTATTTGCAACCAAATCAGTCAAATTAGAAGCTCATTCCCAAGGATGCCTGAAGAATACAACATTCCCCCCTGCAAACCCACGGATTAGCGATTGTTCGATTGGAAAAAGAAATATTCCGAACTGATGTTTCCATGCAATGTAACCAGTCCCTGTTGAATCCAGTCCATATCTTGTGTGAGTAGGTCTGGAGTCAAACGTTTAAAGTCCATCTTTTTTAGACCATCAAAAATACAATCCAACAGGTCTGTGGAGACACGTCGATGCGGTAATTGACTCAACAAGCGGTCCACTTGTGCAAGCGCTGCCACCATCGACTGCGGAAAGTTGTTATCTCGCAACACAAAATCCAAAACATCAATACCGCGCATTCGATTCCGCGCACTGTGACGGTATAGCTCGACACCGCCGAGAGCTAACAATAAATTTTGCCACCCAATGGACTCATAGCTACTCCAGCGGGTGGAAACACCAGGAACCATCTGTGTGACGCGCGGGTCAACCAATCGGGATACCATATCAGCATGTTCCAAACGATCACCGAGACGCAAAAATAATGAGCCAAGATCTAGCGCCTGACTTGCCACCAAGCACCCATGCCAAAGTCGACAACTCGAGATCACTTGCTTGAGCAACCGGATCCGGGTGGATCGATCAAATCCTGCGAATGATTGCCGTTCAATGAGCCCGTGTAACTCGTTCAAAGCAATCCAAGCGTCCTTAGGAATCAGGTCACGAGTGACCCGCGCGTTTTCTCTGGCTGATGCAATGGAGGCGCGTATTGAGCCCGGATGCTCCAAACTCAGAACTAGCTGTTCCATGACCTCAGCCTCAGAAATGCCCGGACCAGAATCACCGGACCCAAACACTTGCATCAGGGACTCCCAGTCATAAGGAACGCCGTCCGGCAAATCTAGGATTGTGTCCGATGCGGCGATAGCTAGCCGGGCAGTGGCTTCAGCACGCTCAATGTAACGTGCTAGCCAATAAAGATGTTCAGCCACTCTCGAGAGCATCAGACGAGACCCTCATCCGCAACCACCCAAAAGTCCTTCGACCCACCACCCTGTGACGAGTTCACCACCAATGAGCCCTCTTTGAGTGCGACCCTGCATAGTCCACCCGTCGAGCACCACTGATCCGAGCTTTGAAGCACGAAAGGCCTTAAATCGACGTGGCGCGGCGCCAGATCACCAGCATCAGTCACAGTTAAGGTAGTCGAAATGGCTAGCGTCGGCTGCGCAATCCAGACTCGCGGATTCTCGAGAATCTCTGCCCGACGAGATACCAAATCCTCATCCGTCGCATGCGGCCCGACAACGATTCCATAACCACCCGATGCATCAGCTGGTTTTACGACCAATTCATCAATATGATCAAGAACATAGGCTCGCTGTTCCGGATCTGAACAAAGGTAGGTCGGTACGTTTTGCAACAGAGGTTCTTCACCCAAGTAGTATCGGATGATTTCAGGTACGTACGCATAGAGCACCTTGTCATCCGCAACACCGCTTCCTGGTGCGTTCGCGATGGCAACCTTGCCCGCCCGCCATGCTCGCAAAAGTCCCGGTACCCCTAATACAGAGTCTGGATTCAGCGATTCGGGATCTAGAAACGTATCATCGATACGCCGATAGATCACATCTACACGACTAACACCCTCCACCGCTTTCATGTAAACACAGTCGTCAGTGTCAACGAACAAATCTGATCCTTGTACGAGCTCGGCGCCAACCTGCTGCGCTAGATAGCTATGTTCAAAATAGGCAGAGTTATATATGCCTGGAGTCAATACAACGATCACGGGGTGATCAACCGGCCTAGGCGATAACGCATTCAACATATCAAGAAGATCAGACGCGTATTGACTGACTGGCAGGATTTGGTGGTTACGAAATAGCTCAGGATATACCTGTTTCATAACCGACCGGTTTTCAAGCATGTAAGAAACCCCGCTAGGTACACGGAGATTGTCTTCAAGGACGAATAATTTACCCGTGTGATCCCTCACGAGGTCAGATCCACAGATATGAGCCCACGTATCAAACGGCGGACGGACGCCGCAGGCTAGCTCGATAAAATGAGGGCTCGCTGTAACGAGCTCTTCTGGAACGATCCCATCTCTGATAACCAGCTGATCGTTATATACATCGTTTAGAAATAGGTTGAGCGCTTCAAGACGCTGCTTTAGACCCCTTTCGGTATGAAGCCATTCTGACGCACGCATTACCCTCGGAACTAAATCCAAGGGCCACGATCGATCGATATTCATCGAATCAGAATAGACCAAAAAGGATATGCCTTGGCTTTTGATGGCAGCCTCCAGCGCCATTCTTTTTTCAGAAAGTACACAAGGTGAGAGGTCTTTCAAAAAATTCAGTAAACTGTCCGCGCCGGGTCTCGCTCGACCGTCTGCTTTTATTAGCTCGTCGAAAAATTGTCCGGCCGCAATTTCAGGGGTGACTTGGATCACAGTCCATTTGTCCAAATATTACATCTAAAGATAGTGTCCAGTTTCATCCGGACCGACGCAAGGAAAAGAGGGACCAATGTTAGCAATTTTATCGCCAGCCAAATCACTGAATACCAATCTGAGTGTCGATTATTCAGATACGACGACACCACAGTTCCTCGACCAAGCAACAAAACTCGCAGAAATGATGCGAGGGTTCAGTCCATCAGAGCTTGTAAGTCTGATGAAATTATCGGACAAGCTGTCGGCTCTGAACGCCGCGCGTTTCGAGGAATGGAGGCCGAATCATGAGGTTGATGGGTTACTACCAGCGATCTTCGCTTTCGACGGTGACGTCTACCGAGGTCTTGACGTGCAAACACTCGACGCCGGAGCGCTAGCAAGACTTGCGGACCGCGTGCGTATATTATCGGGTCTCTATGGGCTGTTGAGGCCTTTTGATGCGTTGCGTCCCTATAGACTTGAGATGGGAACTAAGTTGAAAGGCAAAACCATTCAATCACTGCACGAGTTCTGGAAGGCAAATGTGACCAGTGCATTGAACGACCTCCTTATTGGGCGTCCTCTTATTAATCTAGCTAGTAACGAGTATTCCGCAGCGGTAGACCTGAAATCAATAGAGGCTCCAGTGATCTCTCCTGTCTTTAAAGACCTGAAGAATGGGGACTACAAGATCATAAGTTTCTACGCCAAACGGGCCCGCGGTTTAATGGCGCGATTCATTGTTGAAACAGATGCTCAGTCGGCTGATGATCTTTATGGTTTTAACTATGGTGGCTATACGTTTGCTCCAGCATTTTCAAACCCAGATGCGCCGTGCTTTACACGTGACCCGGAGGCGCATTGAGGACGCTATCTCCAGACTCGATCATTGCTCCCTGGCTCGAGGCCGTTCAACCGAAGCGGCTGTGGGTCATTGGCACGAGTTCCCCGTCCGTGGTTGGCGACTATAAAGCCCATGCTGCCAGCCAGGTGGCTGTCCTTGATCCCGCTGAGATTTGCTCGAGTCATGAAATGCCACAAGCAGCCCTCGTCGCTCAGCCCCTGATAACGCAAAAAGACCTGTTGGTCGCGGGACAGCTACGCAACCTACTTATCGCTGATATCCTATGTTTCGCCAGTAATAAGCTGGCCCCAGAGGCACTTTACGCTTTAGCTTTTAAATGCGGTGAGAAGTGCCAGGAAAAAACTTTTTCATTGTCCAGTTTTCACTACTCCCTCGCGAGCTACAATCACGTCCGCGTTTGGAATAACCCAAAGTTTTGGGCGAACCCTGAGAACTGGAACCGGTATTGGTGGTGATATGCGACTGATCGCTTTGGTGCTTACGCTCCTCCCAACACTTTCAAACGCCACAATTGAAACTCCGGGTTTGAGTGATCGCGACTATCGATATCTGACTCTTGCGAATGAGCTTGAAGTTCTATTAATCTCAGACCCAAGCACTGACAAAGCCGCCGCCTCAATGGACGTCCATACTGGAACAAATTATGATCCAGAGGATTTTCCTGGCCTCGCGCACTTCCTCGAACACATGCTATTTCTTGGTACGGATAAGTTTCCTGATGCCGGGGACTACCAACAGTTCATTTCGAATCAAGCGGGCTCTAATAACGCATTTACGGCGCCCGAACATACCAATTATTTTTTCTCTGTCAATCCGAAAGCACTCTCGCCAGCTCTCGACAGGTTCTGTCGTTTTTTTATAGCCCCAACGTTTGACCCGGACTATGTTGATCGAGAGATCAATGCAGTGCATGCGGAATACCAATCTAAGTTACGTGATCCAGCGCGACTCGGTTTTGAGGCGACAAAACAGGGGCTAAATCCGAAACATCCGCTCACCGGGTTCGGTGCCGGCAACCTTGATACACTGAAAAAACCGGGACTACTCGATGCCCTGAAAATGTTTTATGAAAATGAGTATTCCGCCAACCGAATGGCTCTGGTGGTTTTGGGGGAAGAATCACTCGATGATCTCGAAACAATGGTACGTGAACGATTTACTGATATTCCGAACCATGGTCTTCCGAGAGGAGCGGTGGAAACACCACTGTTCGATCGAGAACGGTTACCTTATGTCGTTCACTCCCGACCACTAACCGAATCAAGACAACTAACACTGTTATTCCCTGTCCCTGATACAGATGCATTTACCGGATCTGGGACCCTTCGGTTCATCGGACATTTGATCGGCCATGAGGGTGAAACGAGCCTATTAAGCTATCTCAAAGAAGCAGGCTACGCCAACGGTCTCGTGGCGGGTGAGAGTATCGGTATGGGTAAGAGTCGCTCATTCTCGATAAGCGTCAGCCTCACTGCAAAGGGCTTTCTTAATCGGGATCATATTGTCGAGGAAATCTTTAAAACCATTCGACTCATCGAGCGACATGGCATAGAACAATGGAGATTTGACGAATTGAAGACGATCGCTGACGCTAACTACCGTTTTGAGGAAGAGTCCGATCCCCAGTCGCTGGTCACCTATCTTTCTGAGAAGTTGCATCGGATCCCGGCTCACGAATTGTTCACGCGAGGTAGGCTGCTTACTCATTATAAACCCGAGTTAGTGAGGGATATCCTAACCTGGTTGGTACCCGAAGAGATGCTCATCCGAGTGATCGCACCCGAGATCGAACCGAGTGAAGTGACTCGATACTACCCGACCCCCATCCATCGATTCTCTCTCGAAAGATACCGGCTAACTCGATTTAAGATTGCCCGGTCGGAGTCCTCATCGGTGGTGGAACTTCCAAGACCAAATCCATTCATAAATGATCCCGGCGAGCCACTTGCAGCTGTCCGTAAAGCAACGATAGATACTCAGCCCCATCCACTTTTCATAGCAGATGGAGCGATAGGTTATGTCCTGACCGAGAACCGGTATGGGCAGCCGCGAAGCGATCTCTTTATTCGGCTGAGGACGCCTCTGGGATCGAACTCACCAGAAGCGGCCGTAATGCGTGATCTGCTAGCAGCCGCGATCAATGAGCACCTCAACAGCCTGAGCTATGAGGCAGCACTCGCGGGAGTGGGATTCATTGCACGAGCATCACAATCAGGGATCTCGCTTGAATTTTCGGGTTTTCATAACTCACTGATACCTCTGGTAGATCGCATTCTTGATACGATTCCAATTCCATTGATCGATGAGACAACTTGGACTCGACTACACCAACTGAAATCACAGAGCCTTGCAGGTGTTCAGACGCAACGGCCATCTGGCCGTCTGTTTGACGAGATGACCTCCGAACTCATGCCTCTAGCGTATCCACAGAAAGAACTTAATGAGATCTTGGCGAGCATCGATAGAGTGACTTTTCATGAGTACCAAAAAGCATTCTTCTCGGGTGTTAAAACAGAAGTGTTTTTGCACGGGCCGGTTTTAAGAACTGATGGCGAGGCACTCATATTAAACTGGGTCAATCGATTGCCGCTCGATGGGAACATACCCGACGTCGAAATCTCTGCCAGTTCGTGGCCAGATGAGCGATCGAGGATCTTCAAGTATCAGCATCCAGATCAAGCTGCAGTGGTATTGTACGTGGATCAAAACAGGGACCCAAGATCTCGAATACTCAATCAGCTGGCCGGCAATTTAATAGAGGCTCCGTTTTACACACGCCTACGGACAGAAAAGCAGCTGGGCTATATAACATTCGCTTCTGCGTTTTCGTTATTTAATACACCCGTACTGGCCGGAGCGGTCCAGTCACCGACGGTTGATCCCGATGAACTGGCTCTGGCCATCGAAGCCGAGTTTCGGAGATTTGCAGATATGGTTGAATCCATGCCTTCAGAGCAGTTTGAGAGCCAACGCTTAGGTCTCCTTGATCGAGTCATGAATCCACCATCAACGCAGGCGGAATTATCCAATGCTATCTGGAGTGCTATCGGGTTAAGGAGACCATTCAACGACCGGATGATGCGGGCTCAGACACTAGAGACGCTAACGAAAGACCAGTTCGTCGCTTATCTCAGACAACGTATTCAAGATCCAATAGTCTTAAAGGCTTATCACGCAGGAAGCTGATAACCGTTAAGACTATTCACCGAAATGACCTTTTCGATGCTAAACACTCCATTGTGAACGTTTAGGCCTTTTGAGCTCAATCTTTATCGAGATCAGACAGGTGGTTGATGATCTAACCAGGTCGCAAATCGTTGCAACTGCTCTGTCTGATGGGGCTCGAGATCTCCTCGCTGACTTAGCTCGAGTAATTCATCTTCGATCCGCTTCACGGAGGTTTTGAGATTTCCAACTCCCGTGAATTTATCCCTTCGGGTTTTTTGCCAGCGTCGCCATTCCGCCTGTGTAAGCGAGTATGAAAAGTTTCGCGCACGGTAACGGAACAGAAGTTCTCCGTATCTGGAATCATCAAAAATAGGGCCAACCTGAGCTAGTGCCTCAGGATCCATGAGTGGTAACTCGGCTAACAGGTCCTTATCGGCCGTCGATAGAAAGCCGCCGGTATACAATGCAAAGTCGACATCATCTGGCATCGCCTGTGGTTCTTCTCGAAGCACCCTGAGCGCTAGTTGGTACAATTGTTTAAACGCTGGTGAATCCTGAATATGGTGCCAGATATCTAGGTGCCGATTTTGTATGGCTTCATCGCGACCAAATGCTTGGAGTCTAGCCTTCACCTCCGGTTCCAATGTAGCCCGGCGAAACAGCATAGGTTGTGAGTTAATTCGGACAGTATGCAACCCAAACTCCCCCGCCTGTCTCTTCAAATCAATAGCGGAGCGGTCCGCGGACTCAGCTAGTGAGCTTAATCCGTCCATTAACACTTCTGGCTCATTTTTGAGATCAAATGCGACATAGTCATTTGAACGCTCAGACAACCGGAATGGTATCCAAAGATCGCGCGTAAATCCTTGCTCCCATCCCGCAAACGGCGTGACCTCCAAGAGACCCTCACTACGTCCATCTGCCCGAATCTGATCAGTCACAAAATGCTTATCGATCCGCTTCAGACACGCAGAGAAGAAATCAGCGTCATGATGCGCCAGCTGACGCGCGAGTCGCGCGGTTACCGCCACATCTGAAGATGCGTCGTGCGCCCTCTTTAAATCCTGATCTAGCCGATTTAGTGGGCCAATACGGTCAAGCTTAAAACGGGGCCGTCCGTCATGATCTTCTGGCCAACGTATCGCTTGGGGAGACATTACGAAATAACTTAAAACAACGGGATAGAGATCTAGACGAGCGCGACCGTCTTTGTACTGCCAAGCATAGGGATCCCGCAATGATCGATAAAAGATGTGTTGAGTAAACCTATCATCAAAGGCTCGCGAGTTGTATCCAGCGACCACTGTCTTAGGAGCTATCAACTCATCCAGATGATTCGCTAGCTCGGCTTCGGAAATACCGTCACGTTGATGGACTTCCGGAAGGATCTGGTGGACCAGCATCGCCCCTGGAGACGGAAGTACGTCATCTGGTAATCGCACCAGTGATGACCGGGAATCGTCATGTGGTTCCATCCCTGGATCCGTGAACTGCCAACCCAATTGGACCGGCCGATCCGCGGCCACGTCCCTGCCCGACGTCTCGTAATCGTACCAAAGGATCTGCATTCTACTTCTCAGGTAACGTCACGTTCAACTCCAAAACAGATGCGTCACCCTCGCGGTCCAAACGGATTGAGACCTGATCATCGCGGACCGCAACATATTTTTTTACTACGTCTAGAATTTCACGTTGCAAATCAGGCAAGAAGTCGGGGCCCAGTCGATTCTGACGTTCGTGTGAAATCAATATTTGTAACCGCTCCCTTGCGGCGGCGGCTGACGACTTTTTTTCCCTTCCGAATAGCCCAAATATCGACATTAGTCACCCCCACCAAGAAACCGACTCAACAAACCTTGTTTTTTGGGTGTCACGAATCGAAGAGGGCGATCTTCGCCAAGAAAACGAGCCACCGCGTCGCTGTAGGCCATTCCCGCATCTGACTCGGCATCAAGAATAACGGGGAATCCAGTATTTGAGGCCTTCAGCACCGCTTTAGACTCAGGAATTACACCGATGAGTTTCACAGCCAAAATATCGCAGACATCTTCTTTTGAGAGCATCTCACCATGATCGACACGCACGGGGTCATATCTCGTAATCAAAAGGTGCTCGTTAACCTTACCGCCCTCCTTGGCGCGCTTCGACTTCGATTGCAGAATGCCAAGGATACGATCTGAGTCACGCACGGATGAAACTTCTGGATTCGTAACGATCACCGCATGATCTGCAAAATGCAGGGCCATCGTTGCGCCTCTTTCGATGCCCGCCGGCGAATCACAAACGATATATTCAAAACTCATATCAGTTAAATCCTTAATCACCTGACCGACACCGTCCTCAGTTAATGCGTCCTTATCTTTCGTCTGGCTTGCAGCCAAGATTGATAACTGCTCCAGACGCTTATCCTGTATCAGGGCCTGATTTAAAGTCGCTTCGCCAGAGATTACGCTTACGAAATCGAAAACTACGCGACGCTCGACGCCCATAACGAGGTCGAGATTTCGAAGCCCAACATCAAAATCAATCACCGCAGTTTTATGTCCTGCTTGAGCCAGCCCAGCGGCAATTGCTGCGGACGAGGTAGTTTTCCCAACCCCACCTTTACCTGAGGTTACAGTGACAACGATAGCCAACTTATTCTCCTTTATCCCATAGAAGTAAATGCCAATATTTGTGCATTCGCGTCTAATCTCACCCGCACTCTAGCAGACCAAAGATCGCGAGGTATCTGATCAGGTCCGCAATAAGTACCCGCAATCGAAACTAGTTCAGGCTCGAACGTGACACAAAATATTTCGGCACCAGTCTGACCACCAACGCCGGCGGCAACGCGACCACGTAGGCGACCATACACATGAACATGTCCATCTGCCATGATCTCGGCGCCCTCACTCACCTGACCAATCACCACCAAATCGCGGTCTTTGGCGTAAATTTGTACACCCGACCGGACGGGGCCTTCCATAACCAAAGCCTTTTCTCGTACTGAACCGTCCGCTATCTGGCAGGGATCTGATTCTGACTCTGCGCTGCTAGTGTTGGATGACAACCAAGGCAATCCCAGAGTAGCGGCGGCAACGCGATGACAAGGGTCTCCGGTTAAGCCAATCAACCCAACCCCTAATCGACCCAAGGTATCGGCCGCTTGCCGAATATCCTCGGTCCGGTGCTCAACCGACGGCCTCAAAATAATCGAGATTTCCTGCATCAGAGAGGGCGCCATCTCACGCTGCCCTCTTAGCCAATTCTCGAGAGATTCGCTATCTTTCGGCCATTCAAGTGTCATCACGTTGTAACGGTTCAAACGAATTTGGGGTACTGGCCTCATTTATTCACCACGTTAAAAAAATAGTTCATGTTGCCCGAGGTTCACTTGACGAAACAACTGCCGTTATTTAAAGTACGCGGCTCGATTGCGGGGTGGAGCAGCCTGGTAGCTCGTCGGGCTCATAACCCGAAGGTCAGAGGTTCAAATCCTCTCCCCGCTACCATTAGTGCTCGTAATTTTCTCGTCAACATGCCTGACCAGCTCAGCAAGCCGGGGATCGATGTTTTTCCCCGCACCGGCCAACATCTCAATATACGGATAAATAGAGCAATCCTCCGGTAGTTCATCATCCTGTTCGAGAAGCTCTCGCATTCGCCCCAAGAAAATAAACTGTAACCACTGCTCAATTTCGAGCGTGTCATAGCAAAAGGGCAGCGTGCTGGACAGCGATTCGGCGCTGGGCCGCTTGTCTGACCATAAGCCCAACTCCCTGAGGCCAAGCTCAAGCGAATTTAGGGCGTCTATAATTGCCGCAGTCTGTCGATTGATCAACGCCAAGACTCAGACTACGTTGAAAACAGTTTTCGAGTCGTCAGAGTGAGCATCAGAATCATACGATACCCGATCCATTTTTCACTTCTTCGACGACAAGGCTAGATTCACCCTGCCATCAAGATCAATAATCCGCTGTGTCAGTTGTTTGCGACTTGCATCCACGGCTTCAATGATCTGCTGTTGCTGGGATACCTGCTGTGACAGGCGGTCCACCTCTTCAGACAAAACCTCTAGTCCCAATAGCGCATTATTAGCACTCGCAAGCTGAGTGAGTTTTTCATTAATACCTTCAATAGTTAGTTGCATGTCTTTAACATTTAACTCATTCGCCCCTTGACCTGTGTCGATCTGCTTTATCTGCGCTTCAAGATCAGATGACAGTTGTTTAACGGCTCTTACTTCTTCGTTCAAAGTGATTATGGCCTGTCTAGTGCCTGCGAACGCATCGACACGCGTCCGCTCCATGTTGATTTGTTCGCTCAAGAGAGCGATTGACTCATCAAGATTAGCTTTCAGTGTTTTTGATTTTGTTTCCGACGCGTCAAATATGCGCTCGATCGTCTGAGCTTGCTTCGATGCATTCGCATCAGTCTTAGCGGCTTGTTGCTTTAGGTTTTCCACCTGCTCAGCCAGAGAATTAAAGTCGGAATTGATGTCAGACTGTAATCGCGATTCCACAGACTGTACCATCTTTCGCATCTGCGCGTCCGACTGAGCGAGCTCGCCAATACCCTGTGTTTGTGCTTTGTTTAATCGTCGTATCGTTGCCTCGAGATCCTCGGCCTGCGTCTCTGCTTTCGCTAGCGCAGCTTGGTAACGGCCAGCTTCTTCCAAGCCAAAAAAAGCCGTACCAAAGGACACACACAAACTCGCCAGTACAAACAACCATAACAACCAGATAGAACCCGATTTCGCAACGTTCTCAGACCTGGCCGGCCGTTGCAATGCCGATTTAGATTGATTCCCAACTGGTTCATTTGGCAAAGCGATCGAGACAGAAGTTGTCAAGTTATCGTCAAATTTAGGTTCTTTACGCGTCATATACTCGCCTTCTTGAGATTGAAGTGTACCGAATCCTTCAGCAAAACGAACCCACTAGTAACGAAAAGATTGATTTGTTCGAGGTAGACCCCAGATCTTCCCAACCAAAAGAGCTTGGAGGTCACTATGGCATTTAAATTGCCAGATTTGCCTTACGCGGAAAATGCCTTGGCGCCAAACATCTCGGAAGAAACAATAGAATTTCATTACGGCAAGCATCATAAAATGCATGTTGATAATTTAAATAATTTAATTATGAGCAGTGAGTTTGAAGGCAAGTCGTTAGAAGAAATCATTCAATTTTCATCAGGTAATATTTTTAATCATGCTGCCGAAATGTGGAATCATTCATTTTATTGGCGCTGCATGACCCCGAACTCAAACATGATGCCCTCAGGAGCATTCTCTGACGCTATCGACCGAACATTCGGATCATTCGACTACTTGAAAGAAGAATTCGCCCGGGCATCAGTCTCAATTTTCGGCTCTGGTTGGGGATGGCTAGTCCGGGCAAACGATGGAACTTTAGAACTGATGTGTACTTCCGGAACGGGCAATCCAATGGTTGACAAGAAAATTCCATTGTTAACTTGTGACGTTTGGGAACACGCCTATTACCTCGACTACAGGAATTCTCGTTTAGCGTATGTGAAAGCTTTTTTGGAGTTGGTTAATTGGGACTATGTTCAAGCGCAATTCGTAGAGAGCGCTTAGGCCTGAACAAATCAATCTTTCGTGAGGTAACCAACAACGGTTGATAGTGACATTTAACCCTAGCTACGCCCGCAACCCTTGGATCTCATCATTTTTCAAAAATCTAAACCAACTACACCTGCTATCATCTCTCGACCGACGGGGGATAACAGCGACACCGACTCCGTCTATATCTTCCTTTTTTATATCCCCCAAATCGTTGGTTGAAGTAGACATTTTTGAAATGCCCGCCAATTTGACAGTTTCAGGAGTGACTGCGACAACTACCTTAACGATTCGGCCGAACTGCGGGTGTTTTACGGTTACAATGTATCCATTACGTATCTCTCCAGACCGTAACACTTTTCGCACTAGTAAATAATCGCCATCATGCACCAGGGGGCTCAAACTGCCACCGCATATGCGTACGATTCTAATCACGTAGCTTGTGTCACAGCACTGGGTAAACCATGTCTAGATTAGGTGGATACGGGCATATCTTCTTCTCAACTGAGACAGCCTTCGTATCCCAAAACGCCGCCGCGAATTCGTTGACCAGATCAACGAGCTCAAGGGCGTTACTTCGATGAGTCGACTGTTTACAGGCACTGGCTTTCATCATAATGTTGTGAACCAAACTGTGTACTTCCGGATACTTTTCAAATTGAGCAGCTTTGAAATAGTCTCCCCAAATCGTTCGGATTTCTGTCTTTACTTTCTCAGCTTCTTCTTCTTTCCGAACAACACAGCGCGTAACGAGGTTCAAAGCTTCATGGCTACCCACGTCCATTTCATTTTCGGCGATGATATCAATCAATCTAACCACTGACAGCGCAGCAATTTGAGAAATAATAGGGTCATAAATTTTGCAAGGAATATCACAATGAGCGGAATATTTCTCAAAGTGAACCAATTCGTCAATTCTACTAAAAAATCGATGCATCACATATCTCTCCTACCATGCCACACCTTTTGTCTAAATGTGCCGTTACTTTATGACGGCTCATCACCTACTGTAGCCGCATCCTGAATTCGCTACAATCGCTACGACATCAAGCTTTAATTAAGAAAAAGAAGGGTCTGAGTAGTAGCCCAGACCCATCCCTAGGATTACATCATGCCACCCATACCCGGGTCCATCGCTGGAGCCGCGGGCTTATCCTCTTTGGCCTCAGTAATCATGCATTCCGTTGTAACCATTAGACCAGCTACGGACGCCGCTGCTTGAAGCGCAGAGCGTGTGACTTTTGCAGGGTCTAGTATACCCATCTCGATCATGTCACCATAATCACCGGTTGCAGCATTAAAGCCGAAGTTACCGTCACCCTGCTTGACCTTATCAACCACAACAGACGACTCACCACCAGCGTTCGCCACTATTTGACGCAATGGGGCCTCCATGGAGCGCTTGGCGATCTGGATCCCGACGTTCTGTTCTTCGTTGTCGCCAGTGAGCTCGCCGACTGCTTGTAAAGCGCGTATTAGAGTCACGCCGCCGCCGGCCACAACCCCCTCTTCGACCGCAGCGCGTGTGGAGTGGAGGGCGTCCTCAACGCGAGCTTTTTTCTCCTTCATTTCAACCTCAGAGCCAGCCCCTACCTTAATCACCGCAACGCCCCCGGCAAGTTTCGCCTTACGCTCTTGCAGTTTCTCGCGATCATAATCCGAAGAAGTCTCTTCGATCTGTGCCTCGATCTGCTTAACTCGTCCTTTGATATCCGCGGCCTTACCTGCTCCGTCTATGATGGTGGTATTCTCCTTGGAAATTTGTACACGCTTCGCTGTTCCAAGGTCATCAAGGGTTGCTGTCTCTAACGATAGACCAACCTCCTCAGATATCACCGTACCGCCAGTAAGAATCGCAATATCCTGCAGCATTGCCTTCCGGCGATCGCCAAAACCAGGAGCTTTTACTGCTGCAACTTTTACGATGCCGCGCATGTTGTTCACCACAAGAGTAGCAAGAGCCTCGCCTTCAACATCTTCCGCGATCAGAAGTAGTGGTTTACCCGCCTTCGCGACCCCTTCCAATATAGGGATAAGATCCCGGATGTTAGAGATCTTCTTATCGACCAAAAGTACAAACGGGCTCTCAAGCTCCGCTGTCATATTGTCTTGATTATTGATGAAATAGGGAGACAAATATCCGCGATCAAATTGCATCCCCTCGACCACATCCAACTCATCTTCGAAGCCCGAGCCCTCCTCGACTGTGATTACTCCATCCTTGCCAACTTTCTCCATAGCGTCCGCGATTATCGAACCTACTCCAGCATCTGAGTTGGCTGATATAGTACCAACCTGAGCAACAGCCTTTGCATCTTCGCATGGCTTAGCCATTCCTCCGATCGCCTCAACTGCAGCTTTCACTGCTTTGTCAATGCCGCGCTTGAGATCCATTGGGTTCATACCGGCTGCGACCGACTTTAATCCCTCGTTAACAATGGCTTGAGCGAGAACGGTTGCGGTCGTCGTTCCATCACCAGCCACGTCAGATGTTTGAGAAGCCACTTCCTTTACCATCTGTGCGCCCATATTCTCAAACTTATCCTCGAGTTCCATCTCTTTTGCGACGGATACTCCGTCTTTGGTAACTGTCGGTGCACCAAACGACTTATCTAGCACAACATTGCGTCCTTTAGGACCCAGTGTTGTTTTAACGGCGTCTGCCAAAATGTTTACGCCAGCAAGCATACCCTGACGGGCAGCATCACCAAATTTTACGTCTTTAGCTGTCATGTCTAAATGATCCTTTTCTCAGGGGGTCTTACTTTTCGATTACGCCAAGAATTTCTGATTCGTTCATAATCAGAAGCTCTTCACCGTCTACTTTAATTGTGTTCGAGCCCGAATACTGGCCAAACACCACGGTATCTCCGACGGACACCGAAATCGCGCGAGTGTCGCCGTTATCGAGTGGTTTGCCTGTTCCGACGGCAATAATTTCACCCTGGTTTGGCTTCTCAGCCGCTGATCCAGGAAGCACGATGCCGCCTGATGTTTTTGATTCCTCTTCCATGCGACGTATTACGACGCGATCGTGGAGTGGACGAATGTTCATTTGCTTAGATCTCCGATTTTTGACAATGAACTCGGGCTTTAGCCCAATCTCATCCCCCCGGCCT
The DNA here is from genome assembly GCA_002717305.1 of Gammaproteobacteria bacterium. Taxonomy (GTDB): domain Bacteria; phylum Pseudomonadota; class Gammaproteobacteria; order Pseudomonadales; family Litorivicinaceae; genus HIMB30. The sequence goes on from PBDH01000011.1 coordinate 24,320, forward strand.
AGTGAGTTGGAACGCTTTCCTTGGCTCAATCGGCGGGAGGCTTTTTACGTCAGGGATTACCCATCCCATGGACAAGCGGGATCATGTGGACTCATATACGTTTTTTCAACGGTCGAACTAAAAATTTCTGTCGTCGAGATGGCGGAACTCGCCTTCGATTATGATCTTGTCACGGAACCGGTCGATCATCTTGAGAAGAAGCCACTGGCGAGTCTGTGGAATCAGCAACACAAATCCGACCGCGTCAGTCACGAATCCTGGTGTCAACAGTAGCGCACCGCCGACGGCGAGCATGACTCCGCTGACAAGCTCAGATGCCGGTATCGCGCCCTCCTTCATCTTTTGCCGACCGCTCAATAACGTCGATAAACCTTGTTTCTTTAGAAGCGACAAGCCCAAGGTAGCGGTCACCACAACAAGTACTATTGTTGGAAGAGCACCGATCCAACCGCCGACCTCGATCAAAATCCACATCTCGGCAAAGGGTACAAACATAAAAATAATCAACGGCATGACCAATCCTCCCAACGACAGGATACCGAATTTACCAATCACAAAAAAAGAGGAGTAGTTTTGCAGTGCAACCAAACTCCATGTAATGATATTGCATCGCAACAATTTATTTTCGCGATGTCACATGGATACACACTAAGGACAGACTATGGTTCTCGATGACAAAGTGATCGTCATAACGGGCGGAGCTCAGGGCTTGGGGCTGGCAACGGCCATCCGATTAGCACCAAAGAGACCTCATATCGCGCTGATCGACATGAGCCAACATAAACTGGCCGAAGCTAAAAACGCCACCGAATCCGCCGGGGGCTCGGTTTCTGTGTGGGAATGCGACATTTCTGAAGAAGAAGCGGTCGATGAAGTTTTCACGCAAATTGCTAAACAGAATGGTCGCCTAGATGCTGTTGTTAATAATGCTGGTGTAACCCGAGATGCGTTGCTCCTCAAAGTCAAAGAGGGTGAGGTTGAGAAACGGATGAGCCTCAAGGATTGGCAGCAGGTCGTTGACGTGAATTTAACGGGAACATTCTTGTGTGGTCGGGCGGCCGCAACTGAAATGGTAAAGGCCGGAAGTGGCGGCTGCATAATTAACATTTCGTCGATATCACGCCACGGTAATATGGGCCAGACAAACTACACAGCGACCAAGGCAGGCGTCGCCGCAATGGCCGTCACTTGGGCCAAAGAATTAAGAAAACAGGGGATACGCTGTGTAGCGATAGCACCGGGTTACATCGGCACAGAGATGGTTCTCAATATGAAGCCAGAAGCGCTTGAAAAGATCGCGGTAGGTATCCCCGCGCGGCGACTAGGTCAGCCCAATGAAATCGCTCAAACCGTTGAGTTCATCCTTGAGAACGACTACGTCAACGGTCGTGTGATTGAGGTTGACGGCGGTCTTCGAATTTAAAAAACTTGCCTTTCGGAACATTCCTCACACAATGAGAACGCAGTCCGGGAGGATTATGACACTTAGCGACACCTTTAAAACGTACCTTGACAAGCGTATTCTGTGGGTCTTCCTTATGGGTTGTGCCAGCGGCTTCCCCTGGGTACTCATCGGCTCAGCGATGTCAGGATGGCTCAAGGATGCGGGACTCACCCGAACTGCTATTGGTCTTTTTGGATCAATTTTTGCCGTATACGCGATTAATTTTCTCTGGGCTCCTCTAATCGACCGTGTGCGGGTCCCAATACTTGGGATTCTGGGGCAACGAAGAGGGTGGATACTCGGTACACAACTGATTATGCTTGCACTGACCATCTCTATCGCAACTGTCGATCCAGCTAACTCTCTTATGTTGACCTCGGTACTGGCACTAGGTATCGCTAGTGCGTCAGCGACCCAAGATATCGCGGTTGACGCGTACCGAATAGATCACTTTGCTGACAGCCCCAAACATCAACTGCCGGCGGCCTCAGCGATGGCGGTGATCGGCTGGTGGACAGGTTATTCACTACCCGGCTACGTGGCTTTCCGCTACGCAGATATCTTGACTTGGTCGGGGGTGTATTGGATCCTCGCGGGATTCATCGTCTGCCTGATTGGTCTCACATTAATAGTTCAAGAACCAGCATCAGACCGGAAAAAGCTTCAAGGTGCCCTCGAATCTAGGTATGCCGGATTTGGAACCTCAAGATCCGGGGAAATTTTGCGTTGGCTTACTGTGACCGTTTGGGAACCACTGGCTGAATTTATGCGTCGAAACGGCGTCAAGACTGCTCTAGCGATACTCTTGTTTGTCTTCTTGTTTAAGATTGGCGAGGCTTTTTTGGGGCGCATGTCTATCGTTTTCTACAAGGAAGTTGGCTTCACCAATCAGCAGATTGCTGAATATACAAAAATGCTTGGATGGCTTGCCACTGTGGCGTTTACCCTTCTCGGTTCAATCATTAACGTCCGTCTTGGCGTTGTTAAGGGACTGCTGATCGGTGGAGCTGCGATGGCACTGAGTAATCTGATGTTTGCTTGGATAGCGCTCTCTGGCCCAAAAGAGTGGCTGTTTGCCGCAACTATTATCGTGGACAACTTCACGACGGCATTTTCGAGCGTGGCCTTCGTCAGTTTCCTGACCGCACTCACTGGACGAGCTTTTTCGGCAACCCAGTATGCCTTACTGGCCTCGATCGGAAACCTTGGACGGACCACTTTGGCAAGTGGCAGTGGTTGGTTCGTAGATGTAACCGGCAGCTGGGTCCTGTTCTTCCTACTTACAACCATACTTGTGATACCAGGTTTAGTTCTTTTGATTATAATCCGGGATCGTGTAAAGGCTCTTCAAGCGGATCAAATAAATGGGTAATCGACTCACAAAACTCTACACCAAAACCGGAGATGATGGGACAACCGGGCTCGGTGACGGGTCACGGACTGCAAAAGACAGTGTCCGTATTGAGGCGGTTGGTACTATTGATGAACTCAACTCTTGGATCGGCCTACTGATCGCCGACCTGCCGGTCGACGAACCTTTGACCGAGTCGTTGACGGAAATTCAACACCGGTTGTTTGACTTAGGTGGCGAACTCGCCGTCCCGGGCTTTCAGCTAATCAAAAAAGAAATGGTTTCGGATCTTGAGGCCTTATGCGACCAGTTGAACGGGACATTGCCTCCGCTTAAAGAATTCATTCTGCCAGGCGGCTCAAAGGCAGCGGGTCTTTGCCACATGGCACGAGCGGTAGCCAGGCGTGCAGAGCGCACTGTTGTTACTCTAGCAAAAGAGGAAGCCGTTGCGGATGACTTAAGACGGTATATTAATAGGTTATCGGACGTCTTATTTGTCATGGCCCGCCAACTCTCGCGACGTGATGGCGGCCAAGAGGTCTTTTGGAAATCCAGAAGAACGCAATAAAAAGCGCCGGCCAAGCCGGGCGCTTTTTAAAACACCAAGTGCCTAATATCACCCAACACTTTACTCAAGATTCCCGTAAAGCGCGCACCATCTCCACCGTTGATCACACGGTGATCATAGGAAAGACATAGGGGCAACATCAGCCTTGGCTGGAATGATGAGCCGTCCCAAACGGGCTGAGTCGATGCTTTGGAGATTCCGAGGATTGCAGCTTGCGGCGACGGAACTATCGGCGTGAACGCGGTTCCACCGATCGAGCCCAGCGACGAAATTGTGAAGGTTGCACCCTGCATCTCTGCAGGCTTCAATTTCTTACTCTTCGCCTTATCCGCCAGCTCCGAAGCTTCGGCAGCAATTTCCCAGATCCCCTTTTGATCCGCATCACAAATCACGGGGACCATAAGCCCATCGGGTGTGTCTACCGCGATACCAATGTGTACGTATTGCTTTCTGACGATCTCGTTTGTGGCAGGATCGATCGAGGCATTAACTTGCGGAAGCTCAGTCAGCGCGTGGGCAGAAGCCTTAACCAAGAAGGGCAACGGTGTTAGCCTAACTTCCCTCCTCTCGGCCTCGGCCTTCATTGACTTACGGAAAGCTTCCAGTTCGGTAATATCCGCCTCATCAAACTGGGTAACTGTTGGAACGTTGAGCCAACAACGGATCATGTTGTCCGCGGTCAGTCTGTGAATCTTAGTCATCGGAACCCGTTCCACCGGACCGAAGGCCTCAAAATCAACCACCGGTATCGCGGGTATGCCTGACCCACTGGCAACAGCCGTGCCTGACTCAGCTTCTTCGAGCTTCGCCTTCACAAAGTTATGCAAATCATCCTTCGTGACCCGTCCGCGAGGTCCTGAAGGCGGGACCTTTGTCAAATTGACGCCGAGCTCACGGGCAAGCGCACGGACGGCTGGACCAGCGTGCACGCTGGAAGCGACCGATGGCGCTGTAGGCTCTACTACCACACGAGAATCTGGGATCGGAGCGGGAGCTGATGTGGGTGGAGAAGCTTCCTGCGCAGACTTCTGGGGAGCCTTTATCGCTTGTGGCGTAGCATCGCCTGTTACTTCGATCTCAGCAATCGGATCACCTCGGGTGACAGAGTCGCCCTCGTTTACGGAAAGCGCCAACACTTTGCCACTGACCGGTGATGGGATTTCCATCGAGGCCTTATCCGATTCAAGAACAATCACGGTGTCTCCTGCCGAGACCATGTCACCAACACCGATACTCACTTCGATCACAGTTATGCCGTCGGCATTTCCGGTGTCAGGTACGACGACTTTTTCAATGTCGCCGCCTGTTTGAGAGACAGTCTGCTCCGCCGGTGCTTTTTTTATAGGCTCAGATTGGGCCGACGTCGGTGAACGCTCCGCAGCTACAGTTACGTCACCACCGCTCATCTCGCAAATCGGGTCGCCTTGAACAACTTGTTGTCCTTCTGACACTTTCAGAGCCACCACTACACCAGACGCTGGCGCAGGGATCTCCATGGAGGCCTTATCAGACTCCAGTACGATCAGTGTATCTCCTTCGGATACGCTATCGCCGACTGATACGGAGATTTCAATAACCGTGACACCATCTGCGCTTCCAGTATCCGGAACAGAAATAAGCTGCGATGCGCCGGAAATCTGTTCATCCACAAGCTCGCTTGGAGCTGGGTCTTTTGGCTCCTCAGCAACTGCCTCGGTTACCGATTCGGCCCCCTCCACCTCGCAAATCGGATCCCCCTCATTAACTTCTGAACCTTCGGAGAGGTGGATTTTTCCCACCACACCGGACACACCCGCTGGAATCTCCATCGATGCTTTGTCTGATTCAAGAACAATAAGCGTATCACCCTCAGTCACGCGGTCACCGGGTGCTACCGCGACTTCAATCACGGTCACGTTTGAGGTATCACCAATGTCTGGTACACGGATCATTGTCATGTCATACCTCCTTACAATATCACCGGATCGAGACGATCAGGGTCGATACCGAATTCCTTGATCGCTTTCGTAACGATCTTCGGTTCGATCTTACCTTCCATCGATAACGCTCGCAGCGCGGCTATGGTCACAAATCGACGATCCACCTCAAAGTGCTCACGTAATTTCTTTCGCGAATCCGACCGGCCGAAACCGTCTGTCCCCAGCGTGATATAGGTAGTCTGGCCGAGGAACGGACGAATTTGCTCCGAATACAACTGGATATGATCGGTCGCAGCAACGACGGGAGCATCCGAACCACCAAGCAGTGCCTCGACATGACTAACACGCGCCGTTTTTTCTTCAGGATGCAGGAGATTATAACGAGCTACCGACTGGCCATCACGACGCAGCTCGTTGAAACTAGTCGCGCTATAAACCTCGGCCGCCACTCCAAAATCAGCAAGCATTTCAGAGGCCGCNTCAACCTCTCTCAAGATTGTCCCCGAGCCCAGTAGTCGGACGGTATTTTTTATCTTCGGAGTCGCNGGTTTCAGCAGATACATTCCCTTGATGATGCCGGTTTCTGNGCCCTCAGGCATATCCGGATGACCATAATTCTCGTTCATCAACGTGATGTAATAAAACACGCTCTGATTCTCGTCGTACATCTGCTTCAAACCGTGCTGAACGATTACGGCGACCTCGTAACTGTAGGTCGGGTCATAGGAGCGCTGATTCGGAACTGTTCCGGCCAGGATATGACTGTGGCCGTCCTGGTGCTGCAAGCCCTCGCCGTTCAATGTCGTGCGGCCAGAGGTCGCACCCAACAGGAACCCTCTTGCCTGAATATCACCAGCGGCCCAGATCAAGTCACCCACTCGCTGATGTCCGAACATCGAGTAATAGATATAAAATGGGATCAATGGTTGATCATGGTTCGCATACGACGTCGCGCAAGCGAGCCAGGCCGAGAAGGCGCCCGACTCATTGATTCCCTCCTCGAGAATCTGGCCTGCTTTGTCCTCGTGATAAGATAGTACCTGATCGACGTCGTGGGGAATGTATTTTTGGCCCTCGGTTGTGTAAATGCCCAATTGCTTGAACATCCCTTCCATGCCGAACGTCCTAGCCTCATCCGGAACGATTGGCACAATACGGTGCCCAATGGTCTTATCCTTTGCTAATGTCGATAGCATCCGAACGAAGGCCATCGTGGTCGAGATTTGACGATCACCTGTGCCCTTGGTCTGCTGCTTAAATGCCTCGAGCCCGGGACAACCCAATGGCTGTTTGTAGGCACGACGCGATGGCAAATAACCCCCTAGAGTCTGGCGACGTTCCTGCAAATACTTGATTTCAGGACTGTCGGTACCCGGGCCGTAATATGGAACATCCGCAAGATCGTCATCACTTATCGGGATTGCGAACCGATCGCGGAATAGCCTCAGATTATCCAAGTCGAGTTTTTTCACTTGGTGAGACGGGTTTGCAGACTCACCGGACGACCCCATGCCATAGCCTTTGACGGTCTGCGCCAGAATCACCGTTGGCTGTTCCGTATGATTAATCGCGGCGTGATAGGCTGCGTAAACCTTCTTTGGGTCATGCCCGCCGCGATTCAGACTGTAGATATCGTCATCGGTAAGATCTGCCACCATCTCTTTGAGCTCAGGGTATTGCCCGAAAAAATTCTCGCGGGTGTAGGCGCCACCCTTTGCCTTACAATTCTGAAGTTCGCCGTCTACGACTTCATCCATCACTTTTTGCATCAGGCCATGTCGGTCTCTTGCGAATAACGGATCCCACTGCCCGCCCCAAAGGACCTTGATCACGTTCCAACCCGCACCGCGGAACTGCCCCTCAAGCTCCTGGACAATTTTCCCGTTACCTCGCACGGGGCCGTCCAAACGCTGAAGATTACAGTTAATAACAAAAATTAGATTGTCGAGACGCTCGCGCCCAGCGAGACCTATTGCTCCCAGAGATTCGGGCTCATCCATCTCGCCATCTCCTAAAAAAGCCCAGACCTTGCGATCCGGCTGATCTGATAGACCTCGATTCACGAGATATTTCATCACGTGGGCCTGATAAATCGACTGGATCGGCCCTAGTCCCATGGATACTGTCGGGAACTGCCAGTAATCGGGCATCAGCCAGGGATGTGGATAGGATGAGAGGCCGCCACCGTCGACCTCTCTACGGAAGTTATCGAGTTGTTTTTCGGACAGGCGGCCCTCGAGGAATGATCGAGCATAAATCCCCGGGCTCGCATGACCTTGAATGTACAACAGATCTTGTCCATTCGGATGGTCAGGACCTTTCCAAAAATAATTGAACCCAACCTCGTAAAGCGTGGCGGCTGACTGATAAGTAGCAATATGACCGCCTAGATCATCACCAGATTTATTCGCACGCATTACCATTGCCAGCGCGTTCCAGCGAATCAAACTGCGAATACGACGCTCCATGAACAAGTCTCCAGGCATCCGAGCCTCGTTCTGGACTGGAATAGTGTTTCGGTAAGGCGTCGTCATAGCAACCGGGAGACTGGCCCCTTCCTGACTAGCACGTGCGACTAGTTGATTTAAAAGATAAGCGGCACGATCAGCCCCTTCGTGTTGGAGTACCGACTCATAAGCTTCGAGCCATTCTTTTGTTTCGACCGGATCTTGGTCTTTTGTTATTGGCGTATTCGCCATCTTTTCACCTCTTCGGGTTGGTTGGTGATCAACGTCGTCTAAATTAAGCCGATTGTGTCAACTCTTTTAGCCGGCGCGGTTTGGTATCTGCTAGCCGTTCACGGTCCATTGATTCACTGACCGTTAGCATGTGTTGGCGGACCGCGTTCCTCGCACCCACCGGATCACGATCAATCACGATGGTTCGATAAATTGCCTCATGCTGGAGTGCAAGGTCCTGTTTCTTCATCCGATCCAGATTTAGCTCCGCTAGATTTTTCACAATCGATTCCTCGAGCAGAACAAAATTGGAACGCATGATGTGTAAAATCACGCCATTTTGCGATGCCTCTGCAATTGCCAAATGAAACTCCGCATCAGCCTTTGCCTCGCGATGCAAGTCGTACGAGCGAATGGCCGCCTGCAGTTCTTGATAACGACGCTGAAGGTTCCCGCGCGCGCGCTCGGTTGCGCGATCGGCCGCTAACCACGCTGCAACACTCTCTAAGGCAAAACGCAACTCCAAAATGTCGAACGTACCATCCGGAGATCGCTGGATCATCGTCATCATAGGGTCGACGAAAGTTGATCCAACATGCTCAGCAACGAAAGTTCCACCACCGTGCCTTCTTTGCACTAACCCACGAGCCTCAAGCTTCTGGATCGCCTCTCTGACGGTCGGTCTGGACACGTCAAATTCCTCCGCGAGACTCCTTTCCGAGGGGAGCTTTTGACCCGGACGCACTTTTCCCTCAAGGATCAATCGTTCTACTTGGTCCATTATCGCATCGGCTGCGCGGATTACTCGTGGAATCGATAAATATCCGGTCATTATTGCTTCCCTGCCCCTACCGTAATAAGTGGTCTGACCAATAGGTTAACTGGTCAGACCAAAGAGCGCAAATGATTAAACGAGCCTGTCTCTTGGCTCTAAACCCGCGAAATAAAAGTCGAGGTTATCTAGAGCGCGATCACCCATTGCTTTCCGGGTCTCGCGTGTCGACGAACCGAGGTGCGGCAACATCAACAAGTTAGGGCATTTGGCGAACGCGGGGTTTCCACCTGGCTCGACCTGAAAGACATCCAGTCCCGCGGCAGCAATCTGTCCCGATTTCAGTGCATCGATTAGTGCCGTCTCATCAACAAGACTTCCACGCGCGGTGTTGACGAAAACCACCCCGGGCTTCATCCATCCAATTGAATCAATATTGATCAAGTTATTTGTCTCTGGGGTAGCAGGGCAATTAAGCGAAATCATATCCACTTCGGCAAATAGAGCTCTAAGGGTCGGGTGAAAGATCGCCCCGCCCTCCAATTCAGGAGGCAGTCGTCGTCGATTCGTGTAGTGAATCTCCATATCGAACCCACGCGCGCGCTTCGCAACTGTTTGACCCACACGGCCCATCCCGACAATCCCGAGTTTTTTCTTGGTCAGCTGGATCCCGTTCATTGCAGACGGCGCCCAATGCAGCCAAGTACCGGTTCTCAGCATCTGATCACCCTCATACGCCCGACGACAGGCACCGAGTAACAACAGAATTGTAATCTCTGCCGTAGCATCGGATAACACATCTGGTGTATTTGTAACAACGATTCCTCGCTCTTTTAGGGCTCCAAGATCGCAGTGATCGACCCCGACAGAATAATTTGCAACCACTTTCAGACGATCGGATAACCGAGCGACAATATCCCCAGACAGTATTTCAGAGTGACAGATCATTAATGCATCGGACTCGAAGCTCCGTGCTACGATTTCGTCACCTGACATTATGTGATCATCGTCATTCACCCAGGTGGAATAATCCCGCCGGGCGCGTCTAAGCACAGGCTCAACAAGATTCCGTGTGATACTCAGATCGTTCATCTCTGTTTTCCCAACTCCGAAAGCTGTAACAGTGGCTTTTTTGGAAATGACTTTCAATACAAAGAGAGTTGCGATACGAAACTTTGTTCTCAAAAACCTTGCAAGATGGATGCGAAATCATCACTATTTACTGTTCTATGGATGGAAACACAGAGCGCACTGCCCCGGCAGATATGGATTAGCGCAAGAAAAAATAGATAAAAAGGTAGTCCGATGAGCAAAAAACTCGATCGCCGTTCGTTCCTAAAAGGAGCTACGGCAACAGCAGCGGCCTCCAGTCTCGGTTTCCCAGCACTTGTAAACGCCGGTGGTCACGGTGGTACAACTCTGAAAGTGCAGGCAGCTTGGGGTGGCGGTATTTTTCTCGAGAACGCGCAGTCATATGTCGACCGCGTTCACGCAATGGCAGGCAAGGATCTTAAGATCGACCTGCTCCCAGTTAACTCAGTCGTAAAAACATCCCAGATGCAAGACGCGGTTCACCGCGGCGTGCTCGACGGTTGCCACTACGTACCTGCTTACTGGTACTCAAAGTCTAAGTCAGCTTCGTTGTTCGGTACCGGCCCATGTTTTGGCTGGTCCTCACAGGAGGTCTTGGGCTGGTGCCACTACGGCGGCGGTATGGAACTCTTCAACGAGCTCATGGGGTCTTTGGGCCTGAACATCGTGTCGTTCTTCAACAGCCCAATGCCGGCGCAGCCGATGGGATGGTTTAAAGAGAAAATAAATGACTCATCGCAGATGAGCGGCCTGAAGTATCGTACGGTCGGTCTTGCGGCTGACGTCCTCATGGAAATGGGAATGTCAGTAGTCCAGCTTCCAGGTGGTGAAATCCAGCCAGCGATGAAGTCTGGTCTCATCGACGCTGCAGAATTCAACAACCCAACCTCTGACCGTGACTTCGGTATGCAAGACGTATCTAAGCATTATCACCTAGGTTCATTCCACCAGTCGCAGGAGTTCTTCGAGATCTCCTTCAACAAGAAGAAGTATGATGGTCTCCCAGCAGAGCTTCAGGCGATCCTGAAGTATGCGTCAGAAGCAGAGAACTCTAACTTCTACTGGCACAACACTAACCGGTACGCTGATGATTTGGTGAACCTGCAGAATCAAGGCGTTAACGTATACCGGACACCCGACTCTGTGATGGCAGAGCAGCTCAAGGCCTGGGATATCGTTGTAGACCGGATCAGTGGTGAGGATCCTTTCTTCGCCAAGGTAATTGACTCGCAAAAAGCTTACGCCAAGCGGGTGATGAATTATCTGAACCTTAACCAGCCGGACTACCGGATGGCCTACAAGCACCACTTCGGTTGATACCAGTCGTGGAAACAAAAATACCCGAGCCTACGTGCTCGGGTATTTTTTTGGCTAATGCGTGAGGAAAGTATTAAACTATTAGGCAGTTAACGAATTTTTAGCCTCAAGCAATGGCGCAAGATGCGCGCATTTGATGTTCAAGCAGGATGCCTGTCTTTTTGGAGTAGTTAAGCAGTGGATCGTTTCGTCTACACGATCGAGGGCCTCAGCATATGGGTTGGGCGAGCCTTCGGCTGGTGTATTTTAATATTAACCCTGTCTGTGTCTTATGAAGTGTTCGTGCGTTACGTTTTAAACGCGCCAACTGTGTGGTCCATGGATATGATGATACAGATGTACGGCGCTCTCTTCTTGATGGCAGGCCCATACGCTCTTGCCCAAGACGCTCACGTCCGGGGCGACTTTCTGTATCGATTACTCTCTCCTAAAACCCAAGGAAAAATAGACCTGACACTGTACGTTTTGTTCTTTTTCCCGGGCATGCTCGCTCTGTTCTGGTACGGCGCAGAAATCGCAGCCGACAGTTGGCGCTACAAAGAGGTAAGCTGGAACAGTCCGGCCCGGATACAGATCTACTTCTTTAAGACGCTTATACCCATCGCAGGAGTCCTGCTGATGCTGCAGGGGGCTGCCGAAATATGCAGGTGCATCCGGGCAATTCGCGAGGGCAGGTGGATGCAAAGGCTAAGCGACGTCAAAGAAACCGAGCAACGACTGATGGAAGAAGCTGAGCAGCAGGAGAACAGAGCATGACAAACCCTGAAGTCGCGATTTTGATGCTGTGCCTGTTCATTGTACTGGTCCTGCTAGGCTTCCCGATCGCCTTCACGCTCATTGCGATGGGCGTCGGTTTCGGTTACTACGCTTACTACCAAGCACCAGATAGTTTAGCCGACCTATTCAATAATCAAATATTCTACCTTCTGAACCAAAACACCTACTCGGTGATGGAAAACGACACATTGGTCGCGATCCCTCTGTTCCTGTTCATGGGGTACGTCGTTGAGCGAGCCGACATCGTAGGGCGCCTATTCCGCTCACTGCAGATGGCGGCGCACAACCTACCCGGATCCATGGCGATTGCCGCACTCATAACGTGCGCGGTTTTCTCTACCGCATCCGGTATCGTGGGCGCGGTTGTCACCCTGATGGGGTTACTTGCATATCCAGCGATGGCCAACGCCAACTACGATAAGAAGTTCGCCGCAGGTGTAATCTGCGCAGGTGGGACACTCGGGATATTGATCCCACCATCGATCATGCTGATCGTTTACGCGGCAATCGCAGAGCTCTCACCGCTCCGCCTCTACGCCGCCGCGATGTTCCCAGGACTGATGCTCGCGAGTTTGTATATCGTCTACTCCATCGTCAGGGTCGCAATAAACCCGTCTATAGCTCCGAAACCTGCCAAAGACACCATACCGCCTGTTCTGGAGATCTACAAAGACCTACTCTTCTCATTCGTTCCCCTCACGGTTCTGATCGTCACCGTCCTCGGCTCTATACTTGGGGGTCTCGCGACGCCGGCAGAGGCCGCAGCGATGGGCGCCTTCGGTGCGATGATCTTAGCGGCTATGTACCGCGCACTCACGTGGCAGAAGATTCAGGAGAGTGTCTTTCTTTGCGCTAAGGCGACAGCGATGGTGTGCTGGCTGTTTGTCGGTTCATGGACCTTCGCCTCAATATTCTCCTATCTTGGTGGCCACGACGTGATTGAGCACTGGGTGTTAGGGATGGAGCTGGCTCCGTGGCAATTCTTAGTAATGGTGCAGGCGATTATATTCGTACTGGGGTGGCCTCTAGAATGGTCCGAGATCCTGATTATCTTTGTGCCGATCTTCCTGCCAATGCTCGATAACTTCGGCGTCAACCCCTACTTCTTTGCGATGCTCGTCGCCCTGAATTTGCAGACCTCGTTCCTGACCCCGCCGATGGCGATGTCCGCATATTACTTAAAGGGCGTATTAAAAAACCAAATCGAGCTCGTAGAAATTTTCAAGGGACTGATACCCTACCTTGGGATCGTATTATTTAGCATGGTGCTCCTATACCAATTCCCTGAAATTGCGCTATGGCTCCCTGATTACCTGTTCGGGGAATATGTTCCATAATGCCCGAGAGTAGTCAGACGATAGCTGAAACCGTTAGCGCGGTCGCTGACGGGCACCTAAACTCTAGGCAGTGGGTAGAGCACTGTCTGGAACGCGTTCGCAACAACGAAGCGCTAGGATCCTGGTCATTCATAGATGAAGCGCGTGCTTTAGCCCGCGCAGACCAAATGGATAGGATTCGCAAAGACGGCAGCGCGCTCGGTTCCTTACACGGATGTCCGATAGGCGTAAAAGATATCATCGAAGTAAAGGCCATGCCTCACGGCTGCGGATCACCTTTGATGGGCCAAGTCTCAGACCAAAACGCGGTTTTGGTTGATGCACTTGAAGCCGCGGGGGCGGTAATCCTAGGTAAAACGGAGACCACCGAATTTGCATTTCTAAATCCAGCGCGCACCAAGAATCCAAATTCTCAGGAATACTCACCGGGCGGGTCGTCGGCTGGCTCGGCTGCTGCAGTGGCGTCCGGGGATGTACCAGTCGCGATCGGATCACAAACAAATGGCTCGGTCATTCGTCCCGCATCGTACTGCGGAGTCTACGCCATGAAACCCTCTGCCGGAATTATCCCGCGGATAGGCGTATTCGAGCAGTCCCCAACATTGGATCAGATGGGTTTATTTGCGACGTCTCTTGAGGACCTCGGGTTGGTAACCGATGCTCTGTCAATTCACGATAGCCGCGATCCACATAGCATCGCCGCTCCGAGACCATCATGCTTTCGAGGCGTTTGCTCCGAGCCTCCTATGGATCCGAACTTTGCGATCCTGACTTTGCCATACAGCCAGCTGCAGTCACGAGCATGTACCGAAGGATTACGTGAATTAGCAGACTCGCTTGAGGGACAGGTAGAGGTTCTGGAAGCTCCACCAATGTTTGAGGAACTCATCAGGGCACACCGCGTCATTCACTTGACCGAGGCATACCGCGCGTTCGATAGGCTTGGATTCATTGAGAGCCCACACCTGTCTAACATACTGGCGGATATGCTTGAAGAAGGTAAGAACTTTGCGCAAGACGAGTACGAAGAGGCACTCGATATTAGAATGTCGGTCGAATCGTTTTTCCAAAGTTTCTTTGAAGACTTTGACGCGATACTGTCCCCGTCTGCATCAGGCGAGGCGCCGCTTCTCAACGAGGGACACACGGGCAATCCAATCTTTTGCACCGTGTGGACCCTAGCAGGTCTTCCAACATTGAACCTTCCCATAATGCGAGGTGAAGGTGGGCTTCCGATGGGGTTACAAATGGTTGGTCGCCTAAGAGACGATGCCCGTCTGTTAAGAACAGCGCGCTGGTTTATGACCACGATTTCTGATCAAGGAGAAGCTTAATGCTTTCACAACGAGTAAAAGTAAGTCTAGCAGTGATCGCGACGATTATGTTTGCGATCTTTATTTTTGGTCTATCCCATAGCATCTCCACGGGCTTTGCTGGATTCTGGGGGGGGCTCCCGTTCGCAATTATCGCAACAGGGGTCGTGGGTATGGCCTGTTATGACCTCTGGGACGAGACAATTAGACAAAAAGATTAGCAGTAGTCCGTCAGATAGACAGATTTTTTTTGGTCTCGATATTCGCGTTACATTCAGATTATCAAGTCGCCCATAGACTTGACCTATTTGCCTCATAAAAGAACGAGGACATTATCATGCCGGTCATCACGACCATCGACGATCTCAAGCAGATGTATAAGCGCCGAGTTCCCAAGATGTTTTACGACTACGCGGAGACTGGGAGCTGGACCGAACAAACCTTCCTCGAAAATTCAGCCGATTTTCAGGACCTACACTTTAGACAAAAAATAGCGGTCAACATGGAGGGTAGATCAACTGAGACCGAGATGATCGACCACCCAGTCTCAATGCCTGTGGCGCTAGCCCCTGTTGGTCTGACCGGGATGCAATGTGCGGACGGCGAAATAAAAGCCGCCCGAGCCGCTGAGAAGTTTGGTATCCCCTTCACATTATCCACCATGTCTATCTGCTCAATTGAAGACGTAGCGGAACATACCGATAAACCTTTTTGGTTTCAGGTATATACCCTAAAAGACAACGACTTTATGCGTCGTCTGATGGGGCGAGCAAAGGCGGCGAATTGCTCCGCTCTTGTTATCACAGTCGATCTTCAGATGTTGGGCCAGCGACACAAGGATCTCAAAAATGGGCTCTCAGCCCCACCTAAACTGACCATAAAGTCAGTCGCGGACATGATGACAAAAGTTCGATGGGGCCTCGAGATGCTTGGAACCAAGCGCAGATTCTTTGGCAATATCGTAGGTCACGCCAGAGGTGTAAGTGATGCATCTTCACTGAGTAGCTGGACCGCAGAGGCATTTGACCAATCGCTGGATTGGAAACGCATCGGACAACTAATAGAAATGTGGGACGGCAAGGTGATTCTCAAAGGTATCCTCGACGTAGCCGACGCGTTAAAGGCTGCGGAACTTGGTGCAGACGCGATCGTCGTATCTAATCATGGCGGACGTCAATTGGACGGTGCATCAAGTTCGATCCGAATGCTGTCCCACATTGTCGATACGGTAGGCCATAAAACAGAAGTATTGTTCGATAGTGGGATTCGTTCAGGTCAGGATGTGTTGAAGGCAATCGCTCTGGGAGCAAAAGGTACAATGATAGGCCGGGCCTATACCTATGGACTTGGGGCCAACGGAGAGCAAGGTGTGACCGATGCTCTAAGAATCATCCATAAAGAGTTGGACACTACGATGGGGCTCTGCGGCCGAACCATGATCAACGATATAGACCAAGATATTCTGATCGTCCCCGAAGGTTTTCACCGAAAATAGTTCAAATTCAATCAGTAAACCGTACCCGAAGTATTTATCGCCAAAAAGGAATCACCAGTAACGTGACAAATGATCTAATCATTGATCGGATTCTACGGAGCGTCATCCCTGTGCTGATAGTTGTCATTATCGGCTACATCTACGGCAGGTGGCGTAAACCAGATATGTCCATGATCAACAAGCTATGCATGGAACTACTTGTCCCTATTCTAATTTTTTCTGTGCTGGCGGGGAGAAATGTTCAACTCGCAGAGTATGTCACTCTGGCGTTCGGAGTGGGTTGCGTTATCTTGGCTTGCGGATTAATCACCTGGCTTCTCTGCCTGTTATTCAAAATCGAATCCAAAACATTTGTCCCCCCGATGATGTTTACCAACACCGGAAACTTAGCGTTTCCGTTGGTTCTTTTGGCGTTTGGTCAGGAGGCGATGCCAGCGATCGTTGTCGTTTTCATAGTCTCGCAATTTTTACACTTCTCAATTGGCTTTTATATCTTGGACAAAGACGCCAAAATCATTAACCCAATCTCAGCTCCAACTGTCCTAGCGACCATTGTTGGAATTGCGGTCGCGTTAACGCCGGTAGAGGTAAACGAGACAATACTGGTACCGTTAGATTTCTTGGCAAATACAGGAGTAACGCTCGTGCTGTTTGCACTTGGTATCCGAATGAATAGCGTCTCTGCCCGTGATCTTAAGATAGCGGTTTTCGGAGCGATATGGTGTCCACTGGTCAGTCTTGTTATCGCATTTTTACTAAGGCCACTTCTGGACTTAAACCCAATTCAATGGAGCGTTTTTTTGCTATTCGCAGCACTCCCGCCGGCTGTACTTTGCTTCATGTTGGCTGAACAATACAGACAAGAACCGACCCGGGTCGCTTCGATCGTTTTAATTGGAAACATAGCGTCGATCATATGGATCCCCCTGGCGCTCGCCCTGGCCCCCCCTATTTAGCGGACGGGCGAATCTTAGAGTATTCAAAATCAGCTCCTGGATCGACTTTACGCCCAGGAGCGATATCACGGTGGCCAACGATGTGCTCTTTGGGGATTTCATAGGTCACGCAAAGTCGATCGCATATACCGGAAAGTGAGCGATATTGTTCTGCTGTAAATGGTCCCTCTTCGTCACCTATCAATTCAATCCCGATACTAAAATCATTACATCTGGCCCTGCCCTGAAAATCCGACTCACCGGCATGCCAGGCACGCTTATCGAAAGCGACAGATTGATAGACCGCGCCGCCACGCCCAATTACCAGATGAGACGAGACCCGAACTTCTCTCAATTTCTCAAAGAAAGCATCAGCGTCGTTATCTAATAACCCTTGAAAGAAAGCCATGACGGGCAGAGGGTTAAATAAACTGGGCGGTAAAGAGATCGCGTGAATCACAATTAAATCTATCGTATCGCTCGGTCTCTCATCGAAATGTGGACTCGGAATCCACAGGGCGTCAGAAAAGCGATGATTCTTCATAGCACAACATGGGCCCAACTTGGTACATTACGTTCTTTAGTATTGGATGACACTGTGACCGCTTTACCTCTCATCGTCGGATTTGGCGGCATCAATGCCGCGGGCCGAAGTTCGGACCATCAGGCATTTAGACGCCTTATCATGGACGCCCTTGCGTCATCTGAAAGGACCCGCACCATTAAGCAGATAGGCGCACTAACCGGGATGGGGACAGAACCCTCTCCCACCGATAGTCAAGCGTACCATATCCTTAACAATACTCTGATCCGAAGGATCCATAAGGATTGGTTTGATCCCGACCATGTCCCTCTCCATAGGCTGGGCTATACAAAAGATCCTGTCTCGATCTGGCTGAACCCCCTGCAAGCACCTAACCCAATTCCCTTCGGGTGGCGTACAGGGCGTAAAGAAAATCGACAAACGGAATACATCATCGAAGCCGGAGAAATACTGAAGCCATCTGCAAAAAAACTGTCTGTTCAGGCCGCAGGAATGGCGCCGACTGGTTTTCGTCCGGACATGTTTTACCCATCTCGGAACCATCCTCGAACCCTACAACTTGCCCTATTCGCGCTCTCTGATTGCTGGCTGAGTTCGGGCCTAGAGTGGCATCAGATAAAACAACATATTGCGCCAAATCAGGTTGCTGTATTTGCAGGCTCCTCAATTGGACAAATGGACAATTTAGGATTCGGAGGCATGTTAAAAAGTGCTCTTGTCGGCAAACGCACAACATCAAAGCATTTGCCGCTAGGATATCCGCAAATGCCCGCAGACTTCGGTAACGCCTACGTATTGGGAAGTCTCGGAAGATCAGGTGCGAACATGGGGGCCTGCGCGAGCTTTCTGTACAATCTCCACCATGCCGTTGACGGTATACAAGAAGGGCGATACAAAATTGCAGTCGTCGGAGGTGCGGACTGCCCGATCACGCCCGAAGTGATCGAGGGTTTCCGTGCGATGGGTGCACTCGCTGAGGACCAAGGCTTACGTGAACTTGATGGCCTTAGCGACAGCGACACACCTGATTATCGTCGAACCAGCCGACCATTCGGCGTGAACTGCGGATTCACAATTGGAGAATCAAGTCAGTATGTGATTTTGATGGAAGATCATTTAGCTGTCGAGCTTGGTGCGACTGTTTACGGGTCAATTCCAACCGTTGCTAGCCACGCTGACGGAGGTAAACGAAGCATCTCCACGCCCGGCGCGGGTAACTATCTAACCGTGGCCCAGGCCGCAGCCAGCATCCACGATCTGCTCGGCAAAGATGTACTCGCGCACGAAACTATTGTTCAAGCTCACGGAACGAGTACACCGCAGAATCGCGTCACCGAATCGGATGTCCTATCACGAGTTGCGCAAACCTTTGGTGTCAGAAAGTGGGCTGTTTGCGCGGTCAAGAGCCAACTTGGTCATTCGCAAGGTACCGCGGGTGGCGATCAGTTAGCCATCAGTCTCGGTACCTTTGCATCACAGATCACTCCCGGAATCCAGACGACAGACGCGGTTGCTCCTGACGTGGTGCAAGATGGCTTGGATTTTGTCTTTAAATCGAGAGAACAACGCGTTTCGGCAGCGCTTATTAATGCGAAAGGGTTTGGAGGTAACAACTCAACCGCAGCGATCCTATCCCCGGAAGCAACTGCTCGACTTCTCAAGTCTCGCCACGGCGAGATTAATTTTCTAGGCTCAGATGGAGTTCAAGCTTTGCAGGAACGCTATCGACATAAGATTGATGGTGGAAATATCGAGATTCTCTACAATTACGGCCAAAGCATTGTCGAGGGGCCAGACCTAGGGATAACTGCCAAGTCAATCTCGGTACCCGGATTTGGCGCCGAAATGCCACTCGATCACGCAAAAACAAAATATCCAGACTTGATCAACACTAAAGCTCCATCCCAAGAATAAGTGCATCTTCGCGGCCATCTTTGGTCGGATAATACTGCCGGCGTCGGCCTATTTCGTTAAACCCTTGGTTTAAATACATTTGAATCGCCGGTTCATTTGATTCCCGAACTTCCAAAAATATCTGTCGAGCGCCCTGCCCCCGGGCATCCTCAACCAAGTATCGAAGCATTTGGCTTCCCAGCCCTCGGTCTTGCAAGTTAGGTTCAACAGCGAGGTTTAAGATATGCGCTTCATCTAATGTGATCGATAGAAACGCCTGTGATACATGCCTAAGCTGACCAACAAGTTCACCCAACCAGATTCGATATTGAACAGATCTACAACCGCTGATGACTGAGCGCGACCACGGAAACTCGTACGCGCGCGCCTCCAATTCGCATACGGCATCCATGTCATTGTCACTCATCAATCTGAAAGAAAGGCTATCGATATCAGACACGGTGGTAATTTTGAATCACCTGCCACGCAGCTCGCTTTGCGTCACCAGACACTGTCATTTCATCAAGGGCGGGTAGCATCAGAGCGTCAGAGAATATGATGGATAGATCGATAGATGAGCCGGACAAAACTATTAAGGGCTCCTGCACGCGCGTTTCAGCCCATCTTCTATGTAACCATGCATCTAGGGCCTCGTGAGCTTGCTCCTCACTCTGATCTTTGAAGCCAGCAATTGGCCAATGGAAATACTGCCAATCAGCAGCAACGTAGTTAGGCGAGAGAATTCTCATCAAGTCCGCACAGATTCCCGTTAACCGACCTTCCAGCAGACCCCCAGCCCAACTAGGAAGCTCGCACGCTAACAGTGTGTTCGCTGTAACAGCGCTGACCACAGAAAACTCAAGTGACTCTTTTTTACCTGACCCACTGGGTATATTTTTCTCGGCGGCTATCGGTACCTCAACCAACTCGTCAATTCTAGGCGAATCGACTCTTGTATCGATATCAACGTCTGCCAAACCCTGGTCCGGTTCCGCAAACCGTTCTGCGGACTTACTCCCTCGCTGCATTTCGGTTTTAGTTTCCGTTGCTGCCAGCAAAAGTTCAAAGGATATCCGATCTCGAAAAACAACGACCGGGATGCCCATAGCGTCCAGAATTCCCCGCGACTCATTTGGCGGTAGCGTCTGCATCAAATCCCTTCAGATTTTTGAGGGTGCTGCTTCTTGGGTGGCTTTTCAATCAAGTTGAGCGCATGG
>PBDH01000012.1 GCA_002717305.1 Gammaproteobacteria bacterium
GCGCGAGCTCGAGAGATTTTGATGCGACTCGACAAGGATCGCCTACGACAATTACGAGAAGTCGATGCCCGTTACGATAACGGTATCGCTTTGGCGTGGAGGCCTAAAAGGTGAGTTATTTACTCGTAGTGGATATCGGTTCTAGCCAAATTAAAGCTGTGGTCTCTGAGATTTCCGATACCGGTCGAATGGATATTCGCGGGCTTGGCCGCGCGCGTTCTGGCGGTCTCAAGCAGGGTGTTGTTATTGAGATTGACTCTGTGGTCGAGGCTCTGAGGCGAGCTGTTTCTGAGGCCAATCAAATGGCCGGGACAAAGCTAACTGATCCCTTGGTATCCGTCGGCGGTGCACATCTTATTGGTCAAGATATTTCAGCAACCGTGACGCTTAACATGCGCGAGGTAACCGATGCTCTGGTTACTCAGGCAATGGAACAAGTTCAAATTCAGGCCCAGATACCGGACCGTGAAATTTTAAGTGTAATTCCGCGCTCATTCACGCTTGACGCGCAGACGGGACTTCGTTCACCACAAGGAATGAGTGGAAATCGCTTGATAGCGCATGTCCATGTGATCACCGGCGCAAGATACGTTATTCAAAATCTACAGAAATGCCTAAAATTAGCGAATCTCGAGGCTGCGGTGTTAGTACCGTCAGCATTAGCGGTGAGCCAGCTGGTTTTAGCAGATGAGCGAGAATTGGGTGTTTGCATCGCCGATATCGGGATGGGTACCACTGACATCATGGTTATTTCGGAAGGTACACCCGTTTGGATGCAGGTCATACCAATGGGCGGAGAACTTCTAACACATGATTTGGCAGTTGCCCTTAAAACACCGCTTAGGGATGCCGAACATTTAAAGGTTCAGTATGGTTATGCCCACACAACATTCGCTCCAACTGATGAAACCGCTCGGGTGAACAAGATTGCAGATCGACCCGCAGAGGATATTCGTCTTCAACAATTAACAGCATTTGTCCAACCGCGTATTGAAGAGATCGCCGAGATTCTCGGCGAGCGTCTCCGTCTATCCGGAAGATTTGAGAAGGCGTCAACAGGGGTTGTGTTGTGTGGGGGTACGGCTGCATTACCGGGTATCTCGCAAGTCTTTGAAAGCGTATTGCAGTGTCCGTGTCGGGTACTAAAGCAGGCTCATCAAGATGGACTTGATGGGCTACTACAAGATCCAGCCAATACGGTTGTTGCAGGTCTTCTGGCGTACGGACGCGACCAAGAAGTTCTGCCGCAGCCTCATTGGTTTGATGCGCAGGGAAGCATGTTTAACAGGGTCCGACAATGGATCCAGGGAAATTTTTAAATGAGGGGAAACAAGAATGTTTGAGATCGTAGATCAAATCGAATCAAGTGCGGTTATTAAAGTAATCGGCATTGGTGGGGGTGGCGGTAACGCTGTTCACTACATGTTGAAACATGCCGTTGAGGGTGTCGAGTTCATCGTGGCGAATACAGATTCTCAAGCGATGCGGGCAATTCCGGCGGATCGGACGTTACAGTTAGGCGGTGACATCACCAAGGGTCTAGGTGCGGGTGCCAATCCAGATGTTGGCAGGAACGCGGCGATTGAGGATCGTGATGCCATCGTCGAGGTCTTGACAGGGACTGACATGGTATTTATCACTGCTGGTATGGGCGGTGGAACCGGGACAGGGGCAGCACCAGTGGTTGCGGAGATTGCACGCGAATTAGGTATCTTGACCGTTGCAATCGTCACTCGTCCTTTTGGTTTCGAAGGGCGTCGACGCGCGCACGTGGCTGATCAAGGAATAACGGCTTTAGGCAAGCACGTTGATTCACTGATTGTTGTGCCAAATGAAAAACTTCTCCCCGTACTCGGCAAAAATTCATCACTTATGGCTGCTTTTGGCGAAGCTAATAATGTTTTACATGGGGCGGTAAGGGGTATAGCTGACCTAATCATCCGTCCCGGAATGATTAATGTCGACTTTGCTGATGTTAGAACGGTCATGAGTGAAATGGGTAAGGCGATGATGGGTACCGGGGCTGCGACGGGAGAGGGTCGTGCAATGAAGGCAGCCGAAGTTGCTATTCGGTCGCCACTCCTCGAAGATGTTGATTTATCCGGTGCGCGTGGAATATTAGTTAATATTACATCGGGTCCTGACTTTACGCTTGGTGAATTTGATCAGGTAGGTCAGGTAGTTGATCAGATAAGTGACGAAAACGCCAATGTTGTGATCGGCACTGTAATTGATCCGGAAATGAGCGACCAAATCTGTGTCACTGTAGTTGCCACCGGACTTGGCGATGTGCAGACCCCAAAAACAGTCGTCGATAACGGTCAGCTTGAAAATGAGTCACGCGAGCCGTTTAGTTCTACTGGAGCCGGGGCGCCACAGATTTTGAGAGCTCAGGCGATAGGCAATACGGCTCTCGCGCAAGACGCTACAGAAGAGATTGGGAATACACCAGAAATGGAGCGGATTCTTAATATCCCCGCATTCCTTCGTCGACAGGCGGATTAATTGATAAACGCTATACCTTCCATCTGATTTGAGGGATACAGAGGAGAAAAGCCTGTTAGACTGGTAATTCGAGTGGGGGAGATTTGCGTTGATAGCACAGCGAACGCTGAAGAATGTCGTGCGTGCCACCGGTGTGGGTCTGCACTCTGGTGATACGGTGTACCTCACATTGAGGCCTGCGCCGGAAAATCATGGTATTCAATTCAAACGGGTAGATTTGGATCCCCCGGTATTGGTACTAGCTAACGCAGAGAGTGTCTCTCAGACGACACTCTCAACTTGTCTTTCCTCGCCTGACGGTGTTCGAGTGTCCACTGTTGAACATCTTCTCTCTGCTCTGTCGGGAATGGGTATTGATAATGTATTGGTTGAGTGCAACGCACCTGAACTTCCAATTATGGACGGGAGTGCATCGCCTTTTGTTTTCCTCATTCAATCGGCTGGTGTGCGCGAGCAGACGGTGCCGCGAGAGTACATTCGTATAACATCCATCGTTGAGGTTGAACACGAGGGGAAGCTTGCTCGGTTTGAGCCTTTTAATGGTTTTCGCATCTCGTTTTCAATTGATTTCGATCATCCAGTAGTTGATCAGGGTGAATGTAAAACGGTCGTGGACATTGACGAAGCATCCTTCATTCGTGAAGTTAGTCGTGCCCGAACCTTTGGCTTTATGCGAGATCTGGACTATTTGAAAGCTAACAATCTCGCGCGTGGTGGATCGATGGCGAACGCAATCGTGGTTGGCGAGGATCGAATATTGAACGATGATGGGCTCCGCCAAAATGATGAATTCGTCAAACACAAAGTATTGGATGCGATTGGTGATTTGTATCTCGCTGGACGCCCTATTCTTGGCCATTACTTGGGAAACCGGAGCGGTCATGCGCTAAATAATAGGTTGTTGCGGCGGTTATTTTCGGACCCAAGTAATTACGAAGTGGTTACGTTTGATCGGGGGGAAGATTGTCCGATCCCCTTTCAGCCAGTCGCTGAAACTGACGTTTGAATCCTTCATCGGTTAAGGACTCTGAAAACTCTTGAAGGAAAGACGCAGACTTTGCACTTAATCCATTGCCCATTTTTGCGTTTTGCGGCGCCTCTGATTTGAGTGGCTTTACCCGACATTGGATACGTCTGATTCCACGAAATAGAGGGTCGTCTTGAAGCTTTTCGATCAGAGTACGCTCCTCAAAGCGTAACCCTGTCGCTAAGGATGCTGTTGGGACATACAGGGTTAGAAGGCCTGAGTTTAAATCCCCAGTCGCGACTTTTTGTTTGAGATTCTTGGGCAATAAGTTTTGGATGGTATGGGCTCGTTTGGTGTGTATTGACGCTGCAAGCTGAAGCGTCTGAAGATGACTCCCTGATCGATTTAGCAAAGTTGTCAGGCTTTTTAGCTGTCTGGGATCACGCAATTCGCTACAATGCCGTTTTATGAATAAAGACTGTATAGGGTACCCATGTTAGGGACATTTGTCCGAAAGATCTTTGGCTCGAAGAATGACCGTGAAGTTAAGCGGATGCTGAGGGCCGTTGCCGCAATCAATCAGCAAGAGTCCACTCTCAAATCACTAAGTGATGACGCACTTGCCGCGAAGCGTGGCGATTTTCGTAACCGAATAGTTAACGGTGAAACACAAGATCAAATACTTCCCGAGGCGTTCGCTGTCTGTAGAGAAGTCAGCAGGCGCCGGCTTGGTCTGAGACATTTTGATGTACAAATGGTCGGGGGGATGACCCTTTACGAGGGCCGTATCGCAGAAATGCGGACGGGAGAAGGTAAGACGCTGGTGGCTACATTGCCAGCTTATCTCAATGCGATCGGTGGTAACAGCGTTCACGTAGTGACCGTGAACGAATATCTCGCAAACCGTGATGCCAATTGGATGCGACCCCTTTATGAAGGACTAGGCCTTACGGTGGGGGTCATTGCTTCGGGCCAAAATGCGGAAGATAAAAGAGCAGCCTACGGCGCTGATGTTACTTATGGCACCAATAACGAGTTTGGGTTCGATTATTTGCGAGACAACATGGCCTTTTCGCCAGAGGGACGCGTGCAGCGCGAGTTGGCTTTTGCGATCGTTGATGAAGTTGATTCCATACTAATTGACGAGGCAAGGACACCGCTTATTATTTCCGGTCCAGCAGAAGACCATTCCGAGCGATATAAATCCATCAATTCCGTCATTCCCAAACTCACTGAGGCAAAAATGGCAGAGGATGGAGAATCATTCGAGGTCGAGGGCCACTACTTGCTAGATGAGAAAAATCGATCAGTTGAGCTGACGGAGTTGGGTCATGAGGTGATCGAGGCAGAGCTCGCCGAAATGGGGCTATTGGAAATCGGAGACAGTCTTTACAACCCAGCTAATTTGGCATTGTTCCATCATGTCAATGCAGGGCTCAGGGCGCACACTCTCTTCCAATGTAACGTGCACTACATCATACAAAATGGGCAGGTCGTAATCGTTGATGAACACACTGGTCGAACTATGCCAGGCCGTCGTTGGTCCGATGGTCTGCACCAGGCGGTAGAGGCCAAAGAGGGCGTTGATATTCAAGCTGAAAGCCAGACCCTTGCCTCAACCACCTTCCAAAATTATTTTCGTTTGTACGACCGTCTGTCCGGCATGACAGGGACAGCTGATACCGAGGCTTTCGAATTTAGACAGATCTACGGCTTAGATGTTGTCGTTATCCCGACCAATGTGCCTGTAAAGCGAGCCGATGGAAACGATTTGGTTTACATGACCATGGAAGAGAAGTTTGAAGCGATTGTTGGTGATGTGATCGCTGAGCGGGACCGAGGCCGCCCTGTACTGGTTGGTACCGCGTCGGTGGAAGCCTCAGAGCTGTTGTCTAATTTTCTCGACAAAGAGAAAATCCAGCATAACGTATTGAACGCAAAGCAACACGAACGCGAAGCAAATGTCATTGCGGAGGCTGGTCGCCCGGGAGGTGTAACCATAGCCACAAATATGGCCGGACGTGGCACCGATATAGTACTTGGGGGTAATTGGCAGGCGGAGATCGCTGAACTTGGCTCGCCAACTGACCAGCAGATAGAGGAAATTAAAGCGGATTGGCAAATACGGCACGATACCGTGGTCGAGGCCGGTGGTCTTCATATCATTGGCTCCGAACGTCACGAATCGCGACGAATAGATAATCAGCTACGTGGTCGTTCAGGCCGCCAAGGTGATCCTGGCTCGTCTCGTTTCTTCCTGTCACTCGAGGATGATCTGATGCGTATCTTCGCATCTCCAAGGATGCGTTCGATCATGCAGGGCTTGGGTATGCAACAAGGTGAAGCCATAGAACACAAAATGGTTACCAATGCCATCGAGAAGGCGCAGAAGAAGGTTGAAGGCCGAAACTTCGATATGCGGAAACAATTGCTGGACTATGATGATGTCGCAAACGATCAGCGGACACAGGTCTATGCACAACGAAACGAATTGATGGACGCAGATGATTTATCTGATCTCATCATCGCAATTCGTCGTGATGTTTTTACTTCTGTGGTAGCAACATATGTTCCACCTCAAAGCCTCATCGAGCAGTGGGATATTTCTGGCCTCACCGAGGAATTTGCAGCGCAATTCGGTCTCGAGATGCCAATCCAGAAGTGGCTCGATGATGATGAGGCGCTCTATGAGGAAACTCTGCTTGAAAAAATTATTGATGAGGCTTGCCGTCGTCATGATGATAAAGCTGGCGTGGTTGGTGCAGAAACTATGCGCCGCTTCGAGAAGCAGGTTTTGTTACAAATTCTTGATCACACGTGGAAAGAGCATTTGGCTGCGATGGACTATCTGCGCCAAGGCATACACCTGCGTGGGTACGCGCAAAAGAATCCAAAGCAGGAATATAAACGCGAGGCTTTTGAGCTGTTTACGTCTATGCTAGATCAAATTAAACGAGAATCAATTCGTATATTGAGTGCGGTTCAAGTACCAAGCAAGGAAGAGATTGAGGCGCAGGAAGAGGAGCGTCGTCGGCAAGCCGTCGAGCAGCTCGCCAGGGCGGAGGCGACGCATGAAACTGCGCCTGCTACCGAGGCTGAAGCGGAGCGGTCTCAGCAAGAGCGGCGAATGCCCGTGGTGAGCCGGAAGGTGGGTCGTAATGAGCCTTGTCCGTGCGGTAGTGGAAAGAAATACAAGCAGTGCTGTGGCCGCATCGGCTAACTAGCTACAAATCGCTGTTGTAAAGAGTGAGAGTCGCATGAAGTCGTCAGAGGGTGGATTACTGGTCAAAGGGGTTCGGTTAGGCGCGACAAGAGCACCCGTCTACGAAAATAGAGACCGTGATGATCTCCTTCTCATGGGCTTCGATGAGGGTGCCGTTGGAGCGGCAGTCACCACGTCCAATCGATTATGTGCTGCACCTGTCCATGTGTTGAGAGCGAACCTCGCTACGACTGCTTCGGTTCGCTTTTGGTTACTGAATGCGGGGAACGCGAATGCTGGAACAGGCGAGTCTGGGATGGATTTCTGCCGTCAGACTGTCCATAAGGTAGCCACGTTAGCTGGTGTAGGTACAGATGTAGTCTGGCCATTCTCAACCGGAGTCATCGGTGAGCCACTTCCTGTTCAATCCATTTGTGATGCGCTTCCTAGGGCGATGAGCGCCTCCGATGACTCTCCAGTCGCTTGGGAACGAGCATCTCGAGCAATTATGACAACCGATACACGCCCAAAATTGAGGCATATCCAATGCGAAATTGGTGGGCAGACGGTTTCTATAACTGGCATGGCGAAGGGATCGGGGATGATCCACCCAAACATGGCTACGATGTTTGGTTTAATTGCGTCAGATGTTGCTATGGCGGCGGGCTGTTTACAGGTTCTTCTAACTCGCGCCGTGAACCATAGCTTTAATTGTATCACCGTCGACGGCGACACATCGACGAACGATGTCTGCGCAATCGTCGCCACCCAAAAAGCAGGCAATAGAGTAATTGAGAATCCTGACAGTCAAGAGGCGCAGATTTTTGCCTTGGTTTTGTCGGCTCTAGCGGACGATCTGGCTGAGATGCTTGCACGAGACGGAGAGGGTGCCACGAAGTTCGTGTCTGTGATTTGTGATGCCGCAACAAATGACGCGGATGCCCATATAATCGCCAATACGGTCGCTTTATCACCTCTGGTGAAGACCGCACTTGCGGCGTCGGATCCCAACTGGGGACGTATTCTGGCTGCAGTCGGTCGTGCCCCTGTTTCTCGATTAGAGATTGATCGGGTGAATATTTGGATCAACAGTGTCCAGATCGTACAAAACGGTAGCCGACATTCAGAATATACAGAAGAAGCTGGTCGAACTGCGATGGAGTCCGTCGATATTGCGATCCGTATTTCCATGGGGGCAGGTTCCGGATACTGCCGTGTGATGACTTGCGATCTTACTAACGACTATGTGCGGATCAATGCCGAGTACCGGAGCTGAGATCCAAGTTGCTTGCGCACTGATATGGCGCAACGAGCAGATCCTCCTTTCCAAGCGTCGCAGGAGTAGTCACTTGAGCGGCCTTTGGGAGTTTCCTGGGGGTAAGTTTGAACCGGGTGAGGAGCC
Organism: Gammaproteobacteria bacterium; assembly: GCA_002717305.1. Lineage (GTDB taxonomy): Bacteria > Pseudomonadota > Gammaproteobacteria > Pseudomonadales > Litorivicinaceae > HIMB30. The sequence continues at coordinate 8,077 of PBDH01000012.1, forward strand.
CAGGACGTGTCTCAGTCGAGAGCTTTGGGAAGAACTCGGCATCACCCCCCGCACTACAAGTTTCATGTTTCAGATTCCTTGGACCTATGGCGAAGAGTCGGTTCGTCTGTGGGTCTATGAGGTGTCTAGTTTTGACGGTGAACCACAGGGACTTGAGGGCCAAGACGTCTCGTGGTTCCCTTCAGAGTTCCTGACCAAGCTCCAGATCCCGAGGGCCAATGACGCCATTGTTCGCGCGGTTGGTCTACCGAGGATCACTAAAATTTTTGATGCAAAGCTTGCCTGTGAACCGAAGACTTGGGTGAAAAAGACGCATGATAGAAGTGTCCTTTATCTCCGCGGTCTCCCCCCCGGGCGAGACCTTGAAGAAGCTATAGATTCCGCGATTGGAAACGGGCACCGGGTCATATTAACGCTCGATCAACTAACTTGCTTCCGAGAGGGGTGCGGAGTCCACTTGAGAAAAAGTGATGGGGTTCAAGACGCACTGGAGTGTCTTAAAACACTCGATCGGCCGTGGCCACTGACGTCAGGTATCCGCGATGAATCTGATATAGAACGTCAACGCGACTGGCCCTCAGATGCAGTATTTATCTCACCAGTCCGACAGACATTGAGTCATCTCGGCATGCCTTATCTTGGATGGAGCCGTTTTTCTGAGCTCGCGTGCGATCTGGGAGTACCCGCTTATGCATTAGGCGGGATGACAAGGTCAGATATTGAGGCAGTACAAAGACACTGGGGATTTGGAGTGGCAGGGATTAGCGGATTTTAGTGAGTATCGGCCTCGGGGTCATTAAAATCCTCTGGAATGGCTCGACCCGGTATTCGATGTCCCTCATCTGCCCATTCACCGAGATCAATCAAGCGGCAACGTTCCGAACAAAACGGACGAAAAGGATTGTCAGTGTGGTAACGATTCTCTTTTTGACATGTCGGGCAAGAAACAATCTGTCCTTTGTCGTTAGTCATGGCTGAGGTTCCCATGCAGCGTATGGATTTGTTGAGCCAAAGATCTTAAATCACCAGAATTATCAACCACGAAGGTTGCGTACTTAAGCCGCGCATGGCGCGGTAACTGAGCGGCAATTATTTTCTGAAAAGTATCCTCAGAGCATGAATCTCGCCGAACCCCGCGCGCTACCTGAATAGGTTCCGGTGTGTCAATAACGATAACCCCGTCAAGTGTCTCATGCTGTTTGGTCTCGATTAAGAGGGGAGAGCATAAGATCTGGTATGGAGATTTCGAGCCTTTCCTGATCCACTCATCTAAAGCGTCTCCAACCAGAGGGTGTATTACCGATTCTACCGTTTGTTTTAGTGCCGGTGATTGATACATATCCTCACGTAGTCGCTGTCGGTCTAGGGCGCCACCAAAAAAGTACTGGTCTCCTATTGCTTCCGCCAAATTCCGAGCGCCCTCTGTTCCTGGATCGACAACCAACCGGGCAAGCTCGTCGGTATCGATCGTGTCGATGCCATATTCATTGAATATCTGCAGAGCAATCGTTTTGCCGCTGGCAATACCACCGGTTAGTCCATATATCGGCATAATTAGGCATACTCCTTTGTAACAGGATGACTTCAAGGTTTAAACAACACAAGGAGGAGTCAAATAACTCAGAGAATAAATCTCGTTACTGATGGTGCAAGATTCCAGACCATGAGACTCTAAGAGTTATTTGTGCTTCATCGCTTGTAAATTTCAGTGCAACCCGCATCGACCTCTTATGACTAAAGTAACCGTTCTCTATAACGATAAATGTCCGGTATGTTCATTTGAAATCGAACATTATAGGAGTCTGTGCTCGAGGCGCGGCATAGACCTTGAGTTTGAGAAAATATCAGCGGAGGGTCCTGTATTGACGGCGTCACGCTTGACCGCAGAAGATGCAAAGAAACGCCTCCATTTGGTGACTTCGGATGGCAGGCTGTTGGTGGGTGTGGAGGCGTTCCTCGCGCTTTGGGCTGAGATGCCGGGATATCGTGTCCTAGGTCGGGTGGTTTCTATTCCTGGAATTCACCACATCGCTTCCCTGCTTTATGATCGAGCCGTAGCACCAACACTGTTTTGGTTAGACCGTCGTCGTGAGAGACAGCAACGCGACTAGTGCAACACTTGATTAGACGATTTAGGTTCTGAAGAATAAGGCGGAATCCACGTGCCATGAGGTTTATACAAATAGGTTTGCACCTCCTGTCGGGGCTCTGGATGTTGCACCGTGCAAAAAAGGTTGGCGACTTAGCAACAAGACGAGACGGTATTATGTCGTGGTCCGCTCGTATGCTTGCTATCCTTGGGGTTGAAAGTGAGCTTGTCACTGATTTACCCACCAAACCAAGTTTGATTGTCGCCAACCATCTCTCTTGGTTGGACATACTTGTGCTCGGATCATTAATTCCTGTCCGATTCCTCTCGAAGGATGAAATCCGTGGCTGGCCTGTCATAGGAAGCCTAGCGCGCGGAGCCCAAACATTATTTATTAAACGGGGTGATCGAGGTTCAGCTGAGAGGGCGATAGCGGAGATTGAGAGGGTCCTGAGATCTGAGGAATTTGTGGTTGTCTTCCCAGAAGGGACTTCTACCCACGGACCGATGCCTTCCCGTTTCAAAGGCAGGTTGATTGAGGCGGCTCGCAGAGCCGAGGTAACCGTCTGTCCAGTAGCAATTTGTTACAGCGGGCCAGGAAAAGAATTCGCACCCTACGCTGGTGATGACGAGCTCGGGCTCCACATGAAACGGTTAGTGACCGCCCCACCAATCCGCGCATATGTCTCTGTCGGAGACCTCATTTCCCCAGATAAAATGACAATGCCTATCGCCAGAGAGGCTCAGTCAAGGGTGGAAAATATGCTGCGGTATCTCATGATTAAATAGGTTTGCGCACTACTACTTGTCCGATAGGTAATCCCCTAGCGCTTCTAATTATTGGCTTGATTACGGCATTGGGCAATCGATTGATAAGATCTTTTTCACCAATAGTTGCGAGCAATTCGATTACCAGCGCCTCCTGCCCTCGGAGTGATCCGTCCTCGCATTTAAGTGCGAACCCTATATTTCGATCCGGAATAGTACCGAGGTAGACCCCTTCTGCCCCCATTTTTACCTGCAACCGTCCCTGTCCAGCTTGTAGTAGCTGGGAGTCTAGCCTTTCAGAGCCTGCTACCATGAAAGGAGCCCTCGCCTGTGCGTGTCGAAGTCGAGAAGCTGCGCGATTTAACTCGGTGGAAAAATGTCCAGCACCCAGCTTTGCAAATCCTAATGCCATTGTATCGAGTGGGAGTAAGTAGGTTGGGACAGAACACCCATCAGTCGCGTAGTCGAGTGAGTCGGCGTCTAAACCAAAAATTGTCGTCATGTGTTGGCGAATTCTGGCTTGCAAAGGATGTGCATAATCTGTGTATCCATCGGTTGACCAGCCCCTTTTCTTGCATATGGCCAGCATAGCCACATGTTTCCCTGAGCAGCAATGGTGTAACTGGGTCGCTGGGACATGGTCATGGCTGAGTTTTAATCTGACTGGCTCGGTAAAGGGTAGGGATACGCCGCATTCAAGGTCTTCTATCACGAGTCCCAGTTGTCCAAGCCATGCATTTACCAAAGCGACATGCTCAGGCTCACCATTGTGGGATGCACAGGCGATCGCTAAATGATCATCTGTGAGCCCGAGTGCGTCGGCTGCTCCGCTCAGCACTAGCTCAAGTGCTTGTATCCACTTGGCAGCGGAACGCGGAAAGGTCTCTCTCTTTTTTTCGCCAAAGGCTAAAAGTTCAGCGCCGTCTGCATTAACGACGATACCATGTCCAATAGAGGAGCTTTCGACGTACTGACCACGGGTGATTTCAACGATCCAAGGGTTCAAGCGGTCACCAATTTCAGTTTGGGGGGTAAGACTTGTTCAAAAAGGTCGGTTCCCGCAACCGGCTCTGCCGACTAAAGTTTGGTCTAAGAAATTCCATTTGATCCGTGCGAATTCGATGTGAGTTTATCAGGGCCAGATATTCTGCGTGATTTGGCGTGTATGGGAGCGCCAATAATTCCATATTGGTCTCATGGAGTAATTTGTTTCCTTTGAATTGATTACAACGTCGGCAGGCAGAGACCACGTTCCTCCATGAGTCGTCACCACCCCTAGAGATTGGTACTACATGATCCCTTGTCAGGTCCCTTTCTCCGTGGCTTTTGCCGCAGTATAGACAAAGGTGCTGGTCCCGGCGAAATAGGGAGGTATTAGTCAGATTCGGGGTTCGCCTTGCAAGATCATAGACTCGCCCATCGCAAGCTATGATCGAATGAAGTGTTAACTGCGACTGCTCACCCGTGAGGCGAGACCGTCCGCCTCGGACGATCATAAATGGAGAGCCGAGCGTCCAAGCCACCATCCCTCGTGCCTGCAAGGTTACGGCTTCCTCCCAGTTTAACCAGTCGACCGGGGAGCCGGCGATGTTTAGACGCAAAATACGCTCGTGCATCAGCACTCCTCAGAAAAACCTATAGGGTTTTGTAGCATTTTAACCTCATTAGACTGGGCATTTGCACCATTCTCTGTCTGTAGCAGATCAATTTCATCGAGACCGGCGTAAACCTTCTATGGCATTTTAAGTGGACGACCACCATCTAATGGAAGGATTGTACCCGTGGTGTACAAGTTGGACTGGAGGTAACAAATGGCCTCGATTGCAACCCCGTATCCCGGTACTTGCCGTAGCACGCTTTTCTCAATGGTTCGTGAACGGTAGCCCGCGTCGTCGTCGTGACGGAACTCAAGAAGTGCCGGGCATAGTGCGTTTACGCGAATCTTCGGGGCATACTTTTTTGCTTGGCTTTTGGTCAGATTTAACATGGCGCTCTTCGAGGCAGCGTAGGCCATGTGTTGATCACTTCCACGGTTGGCAACGTGGTCTGAAATGTTTACTATCGAAGGGTTGCTCGATTTCAATAGGGCACTCTTGAGCGCTTCAGTGAGAGCCATCGATGCTCCAACATGAATGCGCATCATAAGCGCAAGATTGGTCAAATCGCTCGGCCCGCCTGGGTCTGTGATCCAGCTTGAGGCATTGTGCACGATCGACTGAAGCGTCTTACACCGACCTTTCAGGGTGCCGGCTGCCGCGGTTATTTCTGCGTCAGTAGAAAAATCCGCATGGATACAGACTGCACCGGCCTGCCTCAATTTCTCGAGCTCGGGACGTTCGCTTCGGAAGGTGATTACAACGGGCTGGTTGTTTTCGAGATAGTGCGTCGCAAGTGCAAAGCCGAGACGCGTTGCACCCCCTGTTATAAGAATCGGATCGCTCATGCTGTGAATTCGTCTTGCTGGATTGGATCCTTCATTTGAAAAAAGGCGTGAGAGAGTTGCAAGGGTGACGGCCAATAATTTCGTTCGCTGCGCCAGTGCTGTTCTGCTTCTTTGCAAAGGGTATCAAACGCTTGATTGAAGGGATGATGAGGGTCCATGGGATCGCCATCATGCATTTGATCAAGCCCAAGCTCATACTGACGGCGCCGAAACCATTTCGCTAGACTCTGATATTCGCGAGAATGAAGAGAGGTATTTTCAGGTTCTGTAATAACGCTATACATCAGAGCGCATTCAATTTGGGTCCCAGCGGGACACGGACTACTGAGTCGGTCATCCAACTATCGATATGATCACCGCCTATTTGTCTTGAGAGTGACCACAGATAACCCGCCACCTCTCCATTGGTTCCTACCACTACTAGCGGTACAGCTACTACGTTACTACCTCTGAATCTTGGCTCGCCGAGTGTTCGACTTGCGTGGTTAATGAGTGGCGCATACGTTGGCTGCTCCACAATAGCCTTGAAATGCCAAAACGGGCCGGTTGCTCTTTTATTGGATGGGCTTGCAAACTGAAATGCTTGCTGAAGCCCGGCATCGGGTGTGGGTGAGTCATTATCTGCCATGCCACCCAGAACAATTTCTACGACATCTGTTGGTGAAAAATTGGGCGAAGGAGTTTTATCGTATCCCAAAGAAACGGATGAAATTCCCAGTAAAAGACACAACAGCCAGCGCATATTCGATCTCCCCTAGGGAAATTATTGGGGTCTAATTGCTCGGAGGCAATACCTGATCATCGATGATCGGATAACACAGAGCGTCACAGGGCTTAAAACGAGGTCCCCCAGAGAACTTGGTAAATGCTGGCAAAAGAAGCAACCGTCTGTTTTGAACAGCAAAACATGAACAAACGACGCGATCAGTTGCGGCTTTCAGCTCCATCTGAGGATGCACGTGTCCAGCCATTCGATAAACAGATCGGTTATCAGGATGGTGCGCGAGCTCGATACCGTGCCAATTGGTGGGCTCCGGATAGATTGAGAAACCAAGCTTCGTTGCAATTGAATGCGCGTCTCGATCGTGATTACCTAGAATCACTTTGAGCGTGGCCTGCGGTCTTCGTAATATATCGATCCAACAATCCATCTGGTTATGCGTAATCGATCGTGGATGATGAAATAGATCACCGAGGACCCACACCGTGTCGCTCTCTGTATCGTTGATTGCATCGACTAATCGGTCAAGATCATGAAACTCCCCACCATCTGGCACAGGAATTCCAGATTGTCGGAAATGTGCTCCTTTCCCAAGATGAAGATCGCTGAGGAACAGTGTATGAGTCTTCGGATGAAACAAGGTCCGATCAGCTCGTGCCATGAATTGGTTCTCACCGAACTCAATCGGTTGCATTAAAGCCCCTTGTCAGACGCGCCATGCGGTCGGCAACTGTTTCAGTCGATAATCTGGCACTCAATCTATCGATTACTAGCGGCAACGCAAGTGGTGATGGTTGGCCAATTGCCTCTACGGTGAGTCTGCGCTGGGTAAGTATTTCAAGTGTCGTCTCAAGTCGTTTAATATCAAACTCGTCCCGTAATACGTCGTATTTGGCCTGATCTAGCAGGACATGCGTTGGATCATACTGACTTAGAACGTCGTAAAGGAGCCCAGCTGATGTCTGCAACATACGTAATGACTTTTGACGACCGGGATAGCCCTCGAAAATTAAACCTGAAATTCGAGCAGTGGCACGAAACTGACGCTTTACTAATTCGGATAAATTCAATGCCCGTTCGAGATCGATACTAACCTTCTTCGGGCTGATAATCGCCTCCCAACACCCAATACAGCGATCGAGGGGCTCGGCCTCTGGACTTAATATTTCTATGCCATAGTCGTTGACAGTCACAGTGAGGGTTGCTGGGAGTCGTTCAGTGATCCGCGTAGCGATTAATGGTCCTAACGCCTGATGGACCAACCACCCCGCGAATGGGTAAAGGCACAAGTGATAACCGTCGCGCGTCTTAAAACGCTCCCCAAGTGTCACATCTTGGCGTGGGCAATGGCTTATATGGCCTTGAATATCAGCGGTTTTAAGCAGAGCGTTGGCGAGCCACTCTTTGTTTTGAATACGCTCGGACAAAGGTCGCTGTCTTTGAAAGTCCTGCATAACACGGGTGGCAAGCGTTTCGGATAGGGGTAACCGGCCACCCGTCCACCGTGGAACTTCGCCACCCCTCCCTGATCGGGCAGCCTTTACGATCAATTCCCCTTCAGATAAGCGCACCATTTCAAGGCGCTTACCAGAGAATCGGAAAATATCTCCTGTTTTTAGACGACCAGCGAATGATTCTTCAACTTCGCCAAGGCTTGTACCTCGTCGCATCCTGACTCGGACGTGTGCATGAGAGACTATAGTACCGATACCCATACGGTGTCTTCGGGCCATTTGATTGGAGACCAACACGAAACAACCATCCTCGCGTTGTTCAAGGCGCCTATACTCTGGATATATCTTTAGTGAATTCGACCCCTTCAGTAGTACATTNAACAAACGATTAAATGTTTCTCGAGCGAGGTCTCGGTATGCCCAAGANGATGTTACTTCTTTAAACATCAAATNAGGGTGCCACGGCNTCTGAAGNGCCATTGTGACAAGGNGTTGAATNANTACATCNAGACAATGCTCTGGCGGGCGGATNGNTTCGAGCGANTCCGNATCCAGCGCATCCGCAAGCGCTGAGAATTCATTCAGATGCAGACGATTTGTTGGTACGAGTAGTACATCAGTTTTAGAGCCTGGTCGATGGCTAGCACGTCCCGCGCGCTGAATCATTCGACTGACTGACCGCGGAGAGCCAACTTGAATGATTTTTTCAACTGCTTGGAAGTCGACTCCAAGGTCCAACGCACTTGTCGCGACAACACAATCGATATCGCCTAGCTTCAGTTGCTTTTCGACGCTGTGTCGGACGTCCGCTGCCAGTGATCCATGGTGCAGCGCGATTGAGAGATCGGACCTCACAATTCCTAGAGCTTGATACCATTGCTCTGCTTGGTTTCTAGTGTTCGTAAAGAGAATCGTGGTCTGTCCTGCGACCAGTTGTTGGCTTACGGGCTTCAAGAGGCTCAGCCCAAGATGACCGGCCCATGGCAGACGCGAGTCCTTGGTTGATTCTGCGATGCTCAGCGTTATTGTGCGGTCGATATCTGCTTGTGTAAGTTGCCCCGTAACACCATTTGGTAGCAGAGCTTCAAGTGCCATGTATGGATCTTTGATTGTGGCTGAAATACCTGTGATTGTTGGGCGCTCGCTCAGACGCATGAGACGGCTCAGGCACAGGCTCATCTGCACCCCTCGTTTTGAGCTCAATAAATCATGCCATTCGTCAACGACGATAGATTCCAGCGTTGAAAAAAGATCGATCGATTTTGGCGAGGATAAAATCACGGATAATGATTCGGGTGTGGTCATCAGTATGTGTGGTGGCTTTCGAAATAAGCTGGCCCTATCTTTCGCAGACGTGTCACCGTTCCTCGCAAGGATTCTCACCTCGCTGGCTTCGAAAGGATCTTTCAAGGCTAGTTCCAGATCTTTCGTCATCGCCCGGAGCGGTGTGACATAGAGCAAACGCAGGCCCTTTAGGGATCTTTCGGTCAGAAGCCGCTCAATCATTGCACCGGTGGCTGCTAGTGTCTTACCGGAACCGGTAGGACACTGGATCAACTGATGGACACCATTCGCTGTTCGTTCCCACGCAGTTTTTTGGAATGAGAGAGGACGGAATCCTTTGCTCTTGAAATACCTGTTCACCTGATTAAACGGCATGAGAGTCTCTCATTAGTGTTTCGAAGTGTGCTAAACGATCGGCGTCATTTGCCCCCACATCTTGACGCCACCGTAAAATCCGTGGGAAGCGAAGCGCGAGACCACTTTTATGACGCGTTGAGCGCGCAATTCCCTCAAAACCTATCTCGAAGACCTGTCGCGGCTCCACCTGTCTCACCGGTCCAAACTTCTGCACCGTATGCTTTCGAATCCATCGATCCATTGCCTTGAGTTCGGCGTCCGTTAGTCCAGAGTATGCTTTTGCTACGGGGACGAGGTCGCCGTCAGAGGTCCAGCAGGCCAGTGTGTAATCGCTATGTAAACTCGCTCTACGGCCATGGCCAGCCTGGGCGTAAATGAGCACACAATCTGCTGTCATTGGATCCAGTTTCCATTTCCACCAGTGCCCGACTTTGCGGCCTGAAACATAGGGACTTTCGCGTCGTTTGATCATGACTCCCTCAGCGCTTGCCTCGCGCGCTGATTCGCGCATGGCCTCGATTTGTTCGGGGGTGTTGGGTAAGGAAAAGGGGCTCTGAGTGACCGCGAGGGTTGCCAATACCTCCTTACGATATATCAAGGGTTTTTCTCGTATATCCTCGGAATCGCGCCTTAGTACATCATAGGCCCGAAAAAAAACTGGATGTGTTTTAAGGAGGTTGTGTGTAATACGCTTACGATTTAGCCGTGTTTGTAGGTCGCTGAAGCTTTGCAGGTGATCCGGTCTGCCGGCGAGAATTTCTCCGTCGAGAATTAGCTGGGGCGGCAGTCTGGCAGCAGCGTCAACGATGTCAGGGAATTGTTCTGTGATGTCGTGATCGCCACGAGACCAGAGACGAATTGTTTCGCGGGTTTTGATCAATTGCGCACGGATACCATCCCATTTGTATTCCACCAAGACAGTGCTCGGATCGAGTGAACTAAGGTCGCTCTTGATCAGAGGGTTTGCGAGCAAAAAGGGTAGTGGCCTAGCATCAAGCTCGTCTTGGGTAACTGGAGACCGGAGTCTATGGAGCCAATCCCCATCCGCAATGAAATCGCCCATCAGTCGCTCCTCGACGATCGCACGATCCATGGCAACTGCTTGAGCGACGGCATCATGCACTAGGCCTTTATTGACCCCAACCCGAAAGCCGCCGGATGATAATTTTAGAAATAAGAAGGCTTCATCTTTAGAGAAGGCTTTTAAGAGCGATAACAGTTCATTAGCGAGTTCCCCAAGCTCGAGTCGGCCGAGTTCTTCTTGACGGTGTATCCAGTCAGCAAGCACCGGCTGGGTGATTTCGGGTGATCTTTCTTGATCGGCAAACAAAATTGCTAAGGTCTCAGAGAGATCACCCACAGCACCGTAACACTCCTCGAATAGCCATCTATCTTCACCGAACGCTAGGTATGCGGTTTGTTTCAGTGCGTTCGGTTTGAGTCGTTTGCCTCTCGTTCGATCCGTCAGAGCCTCTACGGCCAGCGCACTCTCTAGCGGGTCCGATTCTCGGATGAAAGCGATCAGTGCATCCCGTTTGGAATTGGTAGATTGGCTAGTATCCAGTGCGTGGAATAATGCGACAAAATTCATTGATCAGTCCCTGCCTCAATACCAAAAGCGGTCTCCAATCGTTCGGCATTAATGTGGAGACAATCATTCAGGTAGCGCGTAAATACGCGTGTTTCCCCATGGGTTGCATAGACCTGTGATGCGCCACTATCTTTAATGGTCCTAATTAATCCGTCCCAGTCCGCGTGGTCGCTCACCACAAACCCTTGATTAATCGTTGAGCGGCGACGCACTCCGCGAACCTGCATCCAACCAGAGGCCATCGCGAGTTCGGTGGGTCGGAAACGCTTCAAGAACGCTGAGTCCGCGACTTGTGGCGGCGCAATGATTAAATCAGTCGAGATGCTTTTCTGGGATTCATTGGCCCGTTCCCACTGACCTAACTCAATGCCCTGTTGTTCATACTCGAGATTGAGATTGGCCACAGCGCCGTGCACCAGTACTGACCGGTCGGATCGATTACTGATTTCTGCCATAATGCGTTGTGCCTTGCCGAGCGAGTAACACAAGAGCACCGGTGTCCTATGATTCCTGACATGGTGGTCCCACCAAGAAAACATTCGGTCCATAACCTGGTCCATTGATGGCCAGCGGTAAATGGGCAGAGCGAAGGTGGCCTCAGTAATCAAAACGTCACAGGTTACGGGTTCGAACAACCGGCACGTTGGATCTGAATCACGTTTATAGTCACCGGTAATAACCCAAACAGAGTGGCCATCGTCGACCCGGATTTGTGCTGAACCCAGCACATGCCCGGCGGGATGGAAGCTAACTTCCACCTCACCAAGAGCGAAGACCTCGCCGTAGGTATGGGCTCGGATATCATGATCGCCAAGCCGTTTCCTAAGAATGCCTTCGCCCCCTAGCGCACAATGATACTGCCTCGATCCCGCGCGTGCATGATCGGCATGCGCATGGGTTATTAGCGCACAGTCAACCGGGCGCCACGGATCGATGTATGCCCGTGCCTTGGGGCAATAAAGTCCTTCTGGTTTTCTTATAATCAAAGGCTCACGGAGATAGCTTTTTTTCGATACCATGGTGTCTTTATTAACATAATGAAGCGAAATAGCGCCCCATGTTCAGACCAGTCCCTGTCGTCATTGCCCTCCTGATGACCCTCAGTATTACTGAGTTTGGTTTTGCACGCGAGAAAATCGGTTTGGTTTTGTCGGGTGGTGGGGCACGTGGTTTTGCGCACGTAGCCGTGCTTGAGGCGTTGGAAGTTAACGAAGTTCAGATTGATTTCATCGCCGGGACATCGATGGGTGCAGTTGTTGGTGCCCTATACGCCTCTGGTTTAAGCGCGGCTGAAGTCCGCGAGAAGTTGCTAGCGGTTGATTGGAATTCGACGCTTAGAGATGTTACGGACCGGAATGAGCGAAGTTTTCGAAATAAAAGTTTTGAAGGCCATAACTTTTTGGGGTTCGATTTAGGGGTCGGACCTGACAGCGTTCGTCTGCCACTTGCAGCGCTTCGTGGGCAAAAACTAGCGCTCGCTTTAAATGAGTTGATGCTCGAAACTGCGACGGTGTCAGATTTTGATGCTCTTCCTATTCCGTTCCGAGCCATGGCGACAGATTTAGCGACGGGCGATGCGGTGGTGTTGGATAGAGGGTCACTAGCCACAGCACTGCGGGCGTCAATGGCTGTCCCAGTCGTATATTCTCCAGTTGAGATCGATGGTCGATTGTATGTAGATGGGGGCGTTGCAAATAATCTGCCGATTGACGTCGCAAGGGATATGGGGGCCGATAGAGTCATTGCGGTCGATACCTCGTCACTTCGTTATTCAACTAATGAATTAATCTCAATCATTACAGTAGTTGACCAGTTAACGAACCTGTTGACGCGCAGGAATACTGAGGCTCAACTGGAGAAATTAACCGATCAAGATTTGTTGATAGAAATCTTTCCAGAGGGTATTGCGACTGCTGAGTTCAATAAAGCAGAAGATGCGCTTGCGCTTGGCAGAGAGTCACTTTCTGCCGTCCCTGATATGTTTTTGTCGTTTGCAGTCGATAGCGATACTTATGCGGCATGGAACGACAAGCGGATGGATCGCGACGAGCCGCCGACACTAGCGTTCGTTGAAGTTATTAGTGATGCGCCCCGCACATCGAGTAAGACTATCGCAAACCGACTTACGGTCCGGCCTGGACAACCGCTTGATAACGAGCGCCTGAAATCAGATCTCGGGAAGATCTATGCACTTGAGACTATTGATCAGGTGGAAGTGTCGGTAGTGGAAAAGGATGATCAGGTCGGTCTATCACTTGAGACCAAGGAAAAAGCATGGGGTCCTGATTATCTAGATTTCGGATTCACGCTGGAGGACAGTCTAGATGGTCGCGCATCTTATAATTTAAACGGTGTAGTTCGAGCGACCAACATCAACCCATTGGGGGGCGAATGGCGAACGGAACTTACGCTTGGCGATAAGACGCGTGTTACGTCTGAGCTTTATCAACCAATTGACTATGGATCTGACTGGTTCGCTTCAGCAGTCGTTAGCTTTTTGCGAGAGGATCGGGCGCTTTATGAGGAGGGTTCGCTGACATCGACTTATTCAACCGAAACTCGTGAGTACGGTTTTGACGCCGGCTATTCACTGGATACTCGTGGTGAGTTTCGGATTGGTTTTCGGCAATCTGATTTAAAAAATTTCAAACTATTGGGTACGGATTCTTTGAGTTCTAAAGTGGATGACTCGCGTTATTTCGCTAGAGTGGGGGTTGATACGCTGGATTCTTTGGGATTTCCGACGCAAGGCGTGCGGGTCCTAGGTGAGTATTCGATTTATGACGCGAAGCTTGGGGCGACGAGGCAGTATGATGGTGTAACACTCGACATCTTGTATCCGCTGTATCACAGCGCAGGGACGACTCTCTTGGGTCAAGGATATTTTGGCTATTTATTCGAAACAGGTTTAGCTGATGTGACACCTCGTTACAGTCTGGGTGGTTTTACGAGACTCTCCGGCTACAGCCCGAATGAGATCTCAGGGCGGCACGCGGGGCTTGTTTCATTTATGGGTTATCAGCGGCTCAATGAGCATGCAATCGTTCCGATTGATCAACCTTTGTTTATTGGATTTTCATTAGAGGCTGGAAACGTTTTTCAGGACCGTAATCAACTCCGCTGGGACAATACGTTATCAGGTGGCTCGTTGTTTATCGGCGCAGACACAGCGGTTGGCCCTGGGTATCTTTCTTTTGGT
>PBDH01000013.1 GCA_002717305.1 Gammaproteobacteria bacterium
AGACTAGGGTTTTGAATACGGCTCAAGGAGGCAAAAAGAAGATGAATTTTTACCAGTAGTTATTCATCTAAGGCTCAAGCACCATAGCGAATAATTATTTGCATATTTTTTCTTGCACCTGAGTAAAAAATAACTACACTGCGCGCTATCTGAGCGGTTTATACGAGGATTTATGCTCTTCTAAACGCGCGATACTCCAAATAGTTGGGTGTGTCGCATAACTACTGCATCCAAAAAAGATCCAGGGGGTATCACCTGAATTGAGCACGACATTGACCGCAGTTGCCGCGCACAGCTGGCCACAACATGACCAAATTGAAGATAGTGATCAGTCGCTAGACCACTTCGTAGCAAGAGATGGTGAAATTTTCGCCGGCACGCACCTGATAATCGATCTATGGGAGGCAAAAAATCTCGATAATTTAGAGCGAATGGAGGCAGCAATGCGCACCTGCATCGATGAATGCAACGCCACGCTTCTGCACATCCACTTACATCACTTCACTCCCAACGGTGGGATCAGTGGGGTAGCTGTGCTCGCAGAATCCCACATATCAGTCCATACCTGGCCCGAGAAAAACTATGCGGCATTTGATGTTTTTATGTGCGGTGACTCGAACCCTCACAGGGCACTTGAGATTTTAAGTCGCTATTTTCGGCCAACACGGTCAGAGGTAATTGAAGAGCGTCGCGGAAAAATTCGCTGATGCGTTACCACGAGACTCTTTACTCAGAATGGGGACAAAACTTCGAGCAGGGCCAAACTCTTTTTGAGGCGGAGACCGGTCATCAACATCTGATTATTTTTGATAACCCGAGATTCGGCCACGTAATGGCCTTGGATGGAGTTATACAAACAACGGAAGCAGATGAGTTCGTGTACCACGAGATGATGGTGCATGTGCCAATGAACACGCATCTAAATCCCAAACATATTCTGATCATTGGCGGTGGTGATGGCGGAATCTTGCGTGAGGTCTTGAAACACAATTCAGTCGAGTCTGTAACTCAAGTCGAAATCGATCGAGCCGTCATTGATATATGTGTTGAATATTTTCCAAATCACTCAAAAGGTGCGTTTAATGATCCCCGTCTTAATCTTGTCATTAACGATGGTGCTGCTTTCATAGCAAATAATAGGAAAATCTTCGACATCATTATAACGGACTCGACAGACCCAATAGGCCCTGGTGAGGTGCTTTTTGAGTCTGAGTTCTACCGAGGATGCGCCGATGCCTTGGCCAAGGATGGGATATTAGTCACACAAAATGGCGTTCCTTTTATGCAAGGTGATGAAGTCACAAGTACCTATCGGTGCTGGAAACCCTACTTCAAAACACGATCGTTTTATTTAACCCCTGTTCCAACCTACGTTGGCGGTAGTATGGCCCTAGGCTTCGCCAGTAAATCCGAAATCGCTAAGCCGTCTCGTGCCAAACTCGAGAAACGTGCGAAGGGAATACGCGAACTTAGATACTACTCACCAGAAGTGCATTTGGGAGCATTCGGTTTGCCAAGATTTATTCAGAGCTTAATGGTGGATTAATAATCAACGCCGGCGAACCGCCACTCAAAAAGAAAACTCTCAGGCAATCGATTAGTCGGACTAATCCTTTTTCCATTGTATTGTAAAACAAGATAATACCTAGGGGTTGCTTTTAAATCTGTTCCTGATCCGGATCATAGTTACCCAAACAACCCCGATCACGACCGGCGCAATACCGGCCTTGACCCATTCCTTGTATTGAGGTTCAACAAATGGCTCTATTGTTGGTGAGATCAAACCCACGGCGTAATACGCAATTGCTACAGTAGACAAACCCTCTACAGCTGATTGCAATCGAAGTTGTCGAACCGCGCTCTTTTCTAAGCTCGCTAACAGATCACGGGTCTGACTCTGTAAATTTAACTGTAGCTGTGTTCGCAACAATTGTGCTCGATCATCGATTTGATCGGCAAGCTCGGAACGACGACGCATAACAGTATCTGCCGTCGCTATGGCAGGAGTAAGGCGTCTCTTTAGAAAGTGTCTTATGCCGACTGACTCATCTCTTCCGTGCGCACGTAACTGGATGAGCCGGTCAAATACCAAGTCATGGTAGGCCTTATTGGCGCCGATCCGCCAAGCCAAATTTTCCCAAATCTCGTGTAATTCACTTTCTTGATCAGACAAAATAGAAAGTGTTTTCATCATATCAGCGTGGTCTGAATCACCCGAATCGCCATTGGGTAATTCATTCGCAACTCGTTGGAGAGTAGGGTGGACAGCCCGAATACCATCCATTCCCATAACGGCCAGTGTTCGGTACGTTTCTATTTCCAAGACCATCTGCAGAAGTCGCCCAGCAGACTCCCCACCTGGATTGTCTGCGAACGAAACCCACCAGGCATTTAGTCCGTTTTGATCGGGTTCAAAACGCACAGCCACAGTTACCGCACCGTCCCGCATATCACTTACCGCGTCATAATAGTCTGGAAGCTCCAGACCAATCCCCGAGCGCAATTCAGTGAGAACGAGTATGTCTTCAGGTGATTTATCTATCCACGCTTTATCCAAAACGTCCCACGAATCATGGCCGTCGGAAACCGTTTGGGTAATAGAAACAAATTCAGTATGCCGTTCAATCCTTACCCAGGAATGGTTTACTTCGGTTTCCCAGTGTCCCCTAAAGTCATCAGGAAAATCGACCATTTTTTCCTTAATCCAAGCGCGAACGCTTTCCCTGGAACTTGGGGATACTCGAACGCAGAGATGTACAAGGTGACTACCAGCTATGAGCACTGGAAATGGCCGCGCATGGAGTTCGCGATTCGCTTCGAGTCGAATTCGATGTGGATCGTCAGTCATAGGCAACAAGTCAGAAAATTGATACGCAGCCACCGATCAAAACGGATGCATATATGATAAGAAAAAATCGCATTAAAAACCCCACAAATTGTCTGAAGATTTGATTAAACCACAGATCAGACTACGGTATTGAAGATGGATTGAAGAATTGATTCTGTTTATTCGTCGAAAAAATAACCAATGAAATAGAAAAGGCACCAGCTAGATTCATTAGCCAGTCAAGTGGCATAAAACATAGCACACCTCCGCCAGTTAGGAGGGGCCAATGCCACATCGCTAGGGGCCCTTCGGCAAATCTCGAGATCATTGCGTTAACAGCATAAATACCATAGAGAGAAAACAACCCGAGCCGCAACATCTCATCAATAGATCCAGTAAGCAAAGGCGTATAAGCAAATAGTAACGGAACTATGTACAGACCCTTAGCTGACCTCCACGCTTGGAAACCTGAAGCCAACGGCGGAGACTTTGCTATTCTAGCGGCCGTAAACGCTGCCAAGCAGACTGGAGGCGTGACGTTACTGTCTTGGCTCAACGAAAAGATGATCAGGTGAGCGACCAATAAGAACGCAATCAACATCCAGCTTTCTGTACTCATACATTCACGGATTTCATGGCACCACCGTCCACCCGCACCTGTGTACCCGTGACGTAACTCGCTCTCGCGCTCGCCAAAAAAACAACCACCGATGCAAACTCCTTGGATGTACCGTAGCGGCCCATTGGTATCCCTGCCCACGATCGAAAACGTATCTCGTCGACTTGGACACCCTCAGCCTTTGCCCCACCCGCATCGATTGCCTTCGTGCGCGGTGTATCAATTCTACCTGGCAGTACCATGTTGCAGGTAATACCATAGGGGGCCATCTGTTCGGATAGTGTCTTGACGTAACCCGCTAAGGCAGATCGCAGAGTGTTGGATACCGCCAGCTTTGGAATCGGCGTCACAATGCCCGATGACGCGATCACAAGGACCCGGCCAAACCCGGCGCCCTTCATCCGCCCAACGGAGGTATCAATGATCTCAATAAGGCCAAGGACCATCGCATCGAATTCCCTGCTCCAGACATCTGAAGCTATCCCCGGCGCCATCGCGGGAGCCGGACCTCCTGAGTTAGCCACTAATACATCGATCCTGGGCAAATTCTCTATAAGATTGCGCAATGATCGTCTCGACTCTGAATCAAACAAATCGCATGTCGCGATATCAGCAGACCCTCCGGCATCCTGAATCTTTTTTTGCACCTCTTTTAAGGCATCCGCACGCCGCGCGATAAGGATAACGTGCGCGCCCTCCTCTGCAAGCTGCTTTGCGGTTGCCTCACCAAGCCCCTGCGAGGCCCCCATCACGACCGCCGTGCGGCCATCTAGTCCCAGATCCAAATTGATTCCTTATTATTTCTGTTGGTCGAGCACGTATCTCGCAAACGCGAAACTGGCTGTGAATGCCGGACTTATCGCATTCAATATATGAATGGTCTTATCGTCCTGCACAACGACAAAATCGTTTACTAGGTGCTGTCCGTTTTGGTCAAACATTTGTGACCGAATACCTACTTTTGCAAGACTGCGCTCAAGATCATCAGGCCCTACGCCCGAGACAATCTTCGAGAGTTCATTACAGACCCCCTTTAACCGTACCAGCTTCATTTCACGAATTGCTAGTGTGCGTAATCCATTTGTATTTTGGAAAAATTTCTTAACGAGGGAGGCGCTCAAGCTCAAGCCATCCAACCAAGATATGCCTTGAAGTCCCTGATAATTTTCACGACCTATGACTGGGGTCGAACTAGGTCCAAAATATACCTCGCCATTGGAATTGTGAGCGGTATGTACACCTAGGAAAGGTAGATCGAGATCAGGGACGGGATACACCAGACGTCGCATTTTGAAGTGAATATTTTTGTGCTTCCAGTACTTACCCTTGAATGGCTGGAAACTGTATCGCGTTTTCAGACCTGCGCGTTTAGCAATCTTATCAGCAAACAATCCCGCCGCATTTACTATCTTTGCTGACTCAAATGTCCCAACTGAGGTCTGTACTATCCCGCATTGTGAGTCGATTGACCCTGCAGCTGTGTTGTAACGAATCACACCTCCGGCCTTGATTACATCTTTTTTAATCCGATCCACGACCTCTCTCGGATCGACCACCGAGGTAATCGGAACAAAAAGTGCCCGATCAAATTGTGGATTAATGCGTGGTTCAAGCTCCAGTGCCTCTTTCCCGGTCAGTTGATGGATCTCTACACCGTTGGCTCGTCCACGATCGACAAGGATCTGCATGGATTCAAACGCTGATTCCGAGGGTGGCACCAACAATTTGCCGCAACGATCGATCCACAGGCCTTGCTCGGTAACATACTTGCGCATCAGTTGACATCCAGACACGCATAGCTGAGCCCTCAGACTACCCTCTGGATAATAGATACCCGAATGCACAACCCCCGAGTTGCGGCCACTACCGTGGGCCAGAGAATTCCGCTCTTTCTCCAAGACCACGACATCTGATTTCGGATAACGAAGAAGCCATTCGCGAGCGATCGTCAGCCCAACAATTCCACCCCCGATCACTACTAAATCGCATGTGTTCACGCGAGTCTGATCCAATTCATACTATCCGCAAACCACAACAACATCGGCACCGACAGGATCGACAAGACCGTTGGGACTGCGACAATACCTGCCATTAATTGGGCATTCCCACCCAACTGCCTCGCTAAAATATAGCTCGATGCTGCTGTTGATACGTAAGTCAGGAGCAAACCCACAAGAACCCAATCATCTGCAAGCCCCATCCAAAGCGCCAAACCTAGGAACAATAATGGCTTCATAAATAGTTGGGTTACCACCGAAAACGATGTCAATCCGAAACCCGTCTTGACCACTCGCCACTGAAGCCCTGCTCCCAAACACAAAACCCCCATTGGAAGCGCGGCCTGCCCAATGAGGACCAATCCAGAAATTGGGAATTCATCAGGGAATTCCAACAAACGGCCCATGCCTCCAATCACGCAGGCCAAGATCAATGGATTTTTCAATAATTCGCAAACCACTTGAGCCAGATTAAATCCGGGATATTTAGCGGTTATGACCGAGACACAGGCTACATAGATGATGACGATGATGATAGCAGCTGCTATCGCGACGTGTGGCAATAATTCGGGACGAAGAACGGCCGCTAGAGCGAGTGATATGAATGTATTGAAACGGATAATTCCCTGATACACAGATGTGAACGAGGCGTAACTCGGCCCAAATAGGCCAGTTCGCCACGCAAGAATCGCAAACACCGTTATAATCCCTAGCGTTGAATAAACGGAACCGATCAGAGGTCCCCACGGGACCGAAATATCAGGCGCCCGCATGATGACCTCAATCAGAAGGCTTGGCATCAGGACCCAATAGGAGACCCACTCGAGGCTGCGCCAGAAAGACTCGTCCACGTTCGAGAGGCGCTTTATCGCAAAACCAAGGCCCAATATCGAGGCAATGGGCAAAACCGCGCCTGCAATTAGACTAACCATGTCGATGATCTATCGTCGAATTGGCGTAGCGCATCCGGTAGGTAAAAAGACCAGCCAATGCGACGAGCAATACCGCGCCCCCAATGAAATCGTTTTGCCTCGGGACCTCGCCGACCAAGCTCCATACAATGATCGGCCCAATCAGTGTCTCGAGCAAGAGATAAAGACCCACCTCCGGCGCAGGTAAATATTTAGGGGCGATGGTTATTAGCATAAATGACAGTGAACAGACAATGCATGCGTTGACCGTTAGCAACCAAACCGATTCCTGTGGGATAGAAACCGAATCGATTGCAAACCAAATAACACAAGCCATCATGAGATTTGCTGACCCGTACAATGGCCAAATGTGATCTCTAGGGTAATGACGAGTCAAACTGATGCCTAATCCGGTCAATCCAGGAACAAAGAAGCACGCGAGATAGCCCGTAATTGGTGTGCCATCGGGGATTGCGGAACCCGAAATCGACGCGCCGATGATTCCGATCACGATCGCGATCCATAAAGCGAGATCGGTTGATTCTCCGAATAGGATCCGGCTGGCAAACGCCGAGGCAAGTGGTGTTAGCGCCACAAACACTAGCATGGTCAGTGCCCCCAAAAGAGTGACACCGAAAACAAAGGACATTGAGGAAATACCGAAAGAGAGAACGATACCAACAGACACAGCTGTGTGGTGTGTCAGTTGGTAAACAAATTCTGCCGGTGACCGGGCCAATGCCGCTACCCACAAAACGAAACAGATCCCTATCCCTCTCCAGAACGACACCACATAGGGATCACCATCAATTAACCGCAAAAGTCCAGAATCTGGAGACAGCACTAACACGCCAAGAATCATTAATGCAGTGCCATAGGCGTGATTGGACAATCGCTTCATGGGACCAGAATCAACCCCGCTGCGGCGGCCAGAGCGACCGCTGTAAAATGTGACAGCCACCACGCGCTCTGGCCGTCCTCGAACCTCTCCTGTAACCAACGGCCACCAAACGCATACAACCCAATCGCTGCAATTTCGACGAGTACAAATGTACTACCCATCACCATAATTTGCGGCACGACTGGGCCCACTGGATCAATAAATTGGGGGAAGAATGCATAAAAAATCAGAATCAACTTCGGGTTTGTGAAGGCGACGAGGGCCTCTGACCTAGCCATAAGCCAGAGCGTCTCACGTACCTCCAGATCAAAATGCGTTGACACCACCACATGAAGTGCCTGCCATGCCATCCACAACAAATAAACGGCGCCAATGATCCGTAGCCACATGAACGCGCTCGCGCTGAGCGCCAGAAGCGTCTCTACGCCTACCGCAAGTAAGACCAGCATAACCCCCATGACTGGCAGTCGGGCGAGCCCCGCCAGTGTCGCGTGCCGCGCATTGGTGTGGATTCCATGGACCAATGCGATTAGATTATTCGGTCCCGGAAAAAAATTCATTCCGATACAAGCTGGTAGAAAAATCCACCACTGGGCCGCATTCATGGACTACCTCAACAAAACAGACGCGGGAGTGTACATCGGATGATCAGCAAACATCGGCAATTGTGTTGGTTTTTTGTTATCTGCATGGTCCCTCTTCAAGTTTTGCAAGCTCAGACTCAGGTCATCAGCCTCAAAGATGCACTCGAGACCCGCGGCACTGTGATCTTTTTTCGTCACGCTTTGGCACCAGGGTCCGGTGACCCGACCAATTTTAAGGTCGATGATTGCTTGACCCAACGAAATCTGGACATACGCGGCCGAGAGCAAGCAAAGCGCATCGGTGGAGCATTTAAAGTTCTAGATTTTGCGACGGATACCGTCCATTCAAGTCCCTGGTGCCGGTGTCTCGAGACAGCGCGGCTAATGGATATCGGACCAGTGGAATCATTCGACGGTCTGAGCTCCTTTTTTGAGGGCCACGTGGACCGGCAGGCAACACTCAAACTCCTATCAGACAAGCTGTTAACGATCTCTAATCGTCACGAAACACCAGCTATCATGATCACTCACCAGGTTGTGATCAGAGCAATCACCAGATTAGTCACCTCCTCGGGTGAGGCGATCTTGTATTATCCTAAGAGGGATATATCGTCACGGATCCGGCTGACTGAAAATGACTGACCGTCTTCACACAGATACACTGATCATCGGCGCGGGTAGCGCGGGCTGTGTGATTGCGAACCGCTTGTCAGCAAATCCTCAACATCAGGTCACCCTGGTAGAGGCTGGCGGCAGAGATAACTGGCATTGGATCCATATCCCAGTCGGCTATCTCTACACCATGGGGAATCCCAAAACAGACTGGTGCTACTCAACAACGCCGCAGGATGGTCTGAATGGCCGCAGCCTCGCATATCCGCGCGGGCGAGTCTTGGGTGGATGCTCGAGTATTAACGGCATGATCTACATGCGCGGACAAAAAGACGACTACGCCTCGTGGGGTGAGGGATGGTCTTGGGACGATATACTTCCCTTTTACAAAAAGTCGGAGAACTACCATCGAGGTGCTGACGAACACCATTCGGATCAAGGCGAGATGCTGGTTCAGGAACAACGACTCAAGTGGGATGTTCTCGAAAAATTTAAAAAAGTTTGTGAAGAGAGTGGATTCAATGACAGACCCGACTTCAACTGCGGAGACAACAGTGGAGTCGGTTATTTCGAGGTCACCCAAAAAAAAGGGGTCCGTTGGTCATCGGCCCGTGCGTTCTTGCACCCGGTAATGCATCGGTCAAATCTTAAGGTAATGACCAAAACCTTGACCGAGCGGCTTATTTTTGATGGAGACCGTTGCATCGGTATGGAAGGAACCCGCCATGGAAAGCCCGTTTCAATTCTAGCAGCGCGTATAGTTCTGGCCGCCGGTGCGGTCGGCTCACCATCGCTACTTGAACGATCTGGGATTGGCTCTGAATCGGTACTTAAACCGCTGGATATCCCAATCCGAAACCGACTCGAAGGCGTTGGTAAGAACCTTCAAGACCATCTGCAGGTCCGCTTACAGTACCGGCTGGATACCGGCGAGACGCTCAACCAGCAGGCCAACTCTTGGCTCGGTAGGATCAAGATGGGGCTGCAGTACGCCTATAACCAGTCAGGGCCCCTGTCGATGGCGCCCAGCCAACTTGGAGCATTTTTTAAGTCGAGCGACGAGGTAGATCGAGCCGACCTCGAATTCCACATACAACCAATGAGCGCCGATAAACTTGGTGCCGACCTACACCCTTTCCCCGGAATGACCGCAAGCGTCTGTCATCTGCGACCCAAGAGTCGGGGCACGACCCACATCAGTGGCACCAACGCATCGGATCCCCCAATCATTGACCCCAATTATCTATCCGAGGCATACGACCGTAAGATCGTATGCAGAGCAATCGAAAAAACCAGAGACCTGGTGGACCACCCGCTACTCGCTGAATTCTCACCATCCGAACACAAGCCGGGACGAACACAGAAAACTGATCACGACCTCGTAAAGGCCGCTGGTGACGTGGCGACAACGATTTTTCATCCAGTAGGGACCGCAAAGATGGGACCCGACACCGACGGCGAGGCAGTTGTCTCCGAAAAACTAAGGGTCCACGGTTTACGTGACCTTTACATCGCCGACGCGTCGGTCGTTCCCACAATAACCAGCGGGAACACTCACGCCCCGGTCGTTATGATTGCCGAGCGGCTCGCGGCGTGGCTGAACTAATCCCATGACTGGCGTAGAGTCCCAAATCATTTAGACGTTTATCCAATCGAGGGAATACCCGTCTAGCGTTACCCTCGAAAAGCTTTTCCAGATCGACACTGGTTAGCCCTAACTGGTCAATATATTTCTTGGTATCGTCAAAATACTCCCCAGTATTTGGGTCGATTCCCTTCACCGCACCAAGCATCTCAGAACCAAATAACACATTGTCTGTGCCAATGACTGACAACAAAAGCTCTACCCCCGGCTTATGATAGACACAGGTGTCAAAGAACACGTTCTTCATAATGTATTCCTTTGGTTCGGGCTTTCCGAGCATCTGCGCGAGGCCACGGTACCGTCCCCAGTGGTAGGGAATAGCACCCCCGCCGTGGGGGATAATAAAACGAAGGTCGGGGAACTCAGAGAAAAGGTCACCCTGAACGAGCTGCATGAAGGCAGACGTGTCGCCATTGATGTAGTGTGCGCCCGTTGTGTGGTGGCACTCGTTACATGACCCAGAGACGTGAATCATCGCAGGGACATCCAACTCCACCATCACTTCATACAGCGGGTACCAGTAAGGGTCAGTTAATGGCTTGCCTGTCCAGTGGCCTCCCGAAGGGTCAGGGTTCAGGTTGAACCCAACGAAATCCATCTCTACACATCGGCGTAACTCGTCAATTGCCGGGCCCAGTGACTTACCCCCCTCCTGCGGTAGTTGGCACCCAGGTGCGAAGTTTTTGGGAAACAGCTCGCAGACTCGGTGGATAAGGTCGTTACTCTCACGGGCCCAGGCGATCGATGTCTTTAGATCAGCCTGGTGCTGCCCCATCGCTGACGCTTTTGGNGAGAAAATCGTTAGNTCGCCGCCACGTTCCTTNATTAACTTCAACTGATTATTCTCGATCGAGTCGATGATCTCGTCATCAGAGATTGCTGCNATNTTCGCGAGACTAGTGTCTTTACCNTCCGAAAACAGTCTCAGCTGTTCGTCCCGAAACGCTTGTAGCTTCGGAGACGATGTTGTGTAGTGGCCATGNCAATCGATAATCATTTTATGTCCTCCTNTCNATCAGTCTCTGGTCTTTTTNTCTTCGTCGTAGGGCACGTATNGCAGGCCCATATCGAGGAGNCGTTGNCTCATATTNTTCATGTCAAGACCCANTGTCCCGCCNCGATACTTCGCCCGGATCGCAGNCTCTTTNTCTTCACGCGCCTCNGAGTTCNGTGCCACTGAGTCCAGCTCATGCCTCCGGACAACGACCACCCCGTCGTCGTCGCCGATAATNAGGTCACTGNGGTTGATCACCTGCCCACCNCANACAANCGGNANATTAACGTCGCCAAGGGTCTCTTTGACTGTCCCCTGTGCCGAGATNCATCGACTNAAGACGGGGATATTCATCTGCCTCAGATCAGCCAAATCACGGACACCTGAATCGATCACNAGCCCGGCGATCCCNCNGGCCTGCATNAGNGTNGCGAGTAGGTCACCAAAGTACCCGCAGTCTGANCGCGAGTTGACNNCGACCACCATNACGTCGCCAGGCTCGCATTGCTCCATNGCGACGTGGATCATGACGTTATCGCCCGGGGTAGCGAACACGGTCACCGCCCGTCCAANCAGNTTTAANCCCGCCTTCACNGGCCTGATCTCGGGACTCAACANACCCACNCGGCCCTGAGCCTCATGCACNGTGGCNACACTGAGTTTCTCGTAACGGGTGATCGTCTCNGTCGGGATCGCGGGTATCCCGGTGACTACTTTTGGCATATCTCTGCCTCCATNTCTTTGTTTTTCAGCGACAGAATANGNCCCAACAGGCNATCGATANCCTCGCGTTCGATATCTCTGCCGATTACCACCAAAACGTTCTCAGTNGGCCAACCAGAGTGGTTGTAGTCGAAGGTCACGTGCCGCCGGACCCCCTGAATAANCATGAATTGGTNANTACANTTGNGTGCGNACCGTGCCCTTCAATCGGAGNAGNCCGGGGCCGATTTGCTCGANCCATTCANTGAANAGATCNACAAANTCAGACTCGTCAACCGTCCCCTCCCAACGGATTGTTTGAGTNNTNTAGCCGTGGCTCTCGTGGCGATNTNCATGNCCGATCGAGATCAGNNTCNGGCCTNGCGNGTAGNAATTAGCCGNACCTAAAANGGTNCCTATGGTGANNGGNGNCTCATCCTCCAGAGNCAGGACGTGTANATCGGAAAGCGGATTCAGGGACTGTAGTTGTNGTTTAAAATGNTCGAGGNCNCGGGCTTNGTCGTGTCGGTTNANAATAGATACCGATGCCATCGANAACTGCTCTNCGGCCGATTCTTGCGCCANCAGCCANTCAAANCTATTCCTGCCGTCAANNACCGCNACCACCGACNGCAGCGAATAGGACCCGGAAAGGAACGAGCTTCCCTCAAAGAGNGGTATGAGGTCAGACGGATTCGAGATCCCGCTGGTTTCNATCCAGACCGAGGTCTTGTCNGGGAACANGCCNGGNATCTCNTGTAACNTCTTAAGTANGTCGTCTTTCACNGTNCANCAGATGCACCCACCATCCATCGCACGATAGGCGGTGCCGGTCGCGCCGATCTGCACGGAATCAAANGANGCGTCACCAAAATCGTTCACNATTAGGACCGCGTCTTTCAGTTCACCCGANCTNATCAGNCCAAGCGCNAGCGTGGTCTTCCCGGCGCCCAGGAACCCAGTNACNACNCAGACCGGACGGATCAATCCACCGGCCCNTGTGGNANTAACGANACATGCACGACGTCCTCACTGATCTCACCCGCGACGGCCCTTACCGCNGTGTCGGCCTCCTCTAATGGGTAGGTATGNGTCGTNACNAGATCCAGTGGNAANCGGTCCGAGGCAAGCTGCTCTAACGCCAGCTCGCAAGACCTGTACCCATGGCCCCGTGCNCTCTTAAAAGTNATCCACTTNACGGTGGCCTTNCCAAGCGGGAAGTTCGGGAACTCNGNAAGCTCGCCTTGCAACAAGATNGTTCCCCCTTTCCGTTTGAGGGCCTCAACNCCCAGCATCACNGGAATCGTTCCGGCNCCNGANGTGCATTCGAGCGAGACATCCACACCNATNCCGCCTGTGATCTCCATGATCCGNTCGAGGGGATCCTCCTGACTCACGTTNATGGTGTAATCNGNGCCTAACTTCTTGGCAACCTCNAANCGNTTNACGTCTTTGGCGGTGCCNGTCACGATGATGCAGGAGGCACCNGCCTGCTTACAGGCAACAGTCTGGGCCATCCCCTGCTGGCCNGGGCCCTGGATCAGTACCGANGAGTTGTAGCCNACCCCGCAATCGAANAGTGCCCACTCGATNCCNTTCGCCATNGGCGTNACGATNCCAGCGAGCTCGGGTGACACACCCTTTGGGACCTTNTGCAGGACGGCGTTCCACGGGAGATACATNTACTCAGCNAACCCACCCCAGAGATGGGGCGCCGACTCACACGAGGTNTANCCGTAGCGAATNGCATTGGGGTTATGCCGCCAGTCGGTTGAGGCGCAGTGCCTGTACTCGCCTTTATGGCACCACTCNCACTGCATGCAGGTCACGTAGTGCTCGACGAATACTAGGTCACCCTCCTTNACNCCCTGACGCTCCNTGAATAATTTGCCGGCCTTNGCGATGTACCCGATATTCTCGTGGCCCATGATGACTTGCTCATCTTTCTGTGGCTTTTTNTACATTTTNACGTCTGTGCCGCAAATACCNGCNACNACNACTTTCATAAGCGCAGCATCCTCGGGTACGTCCGGCATAGGGTANTCCCGCATCTCCATNTGNGACGCACCANNGCGAACCATCGCCNTCACCANCTCCGACATACTAATCTCCTAAAANCGAANTCACAGTTTACCGACTCATTTTTCAGGAGCTATATTCAATTCGGAACCACCGCAAAACAAACTTGATTGAGCAGAACNCTCGCATCTGCATTANCAAACTGGAACGATANANANATGAGAAGCGCGCTCNAGCAGCGATCAGAAGTTTACCGGCTAGAGAGATTAATCCTCGAACGGTTCGAGCTNCTNCCGAGCACGATGCTTTTAATTGAAGAGCATTGGCCAAGTGATCCNGGGTTCCCTGCACGGATGAGCGTGTTCTCATTTTGGGTCNAGGACGTCCGGCACGGGTTTACGGTNTTTAAACGACTCGACGAGGTCGATGAAGGAGATTTTCCTCCTGGCTGGATGAAACAAAGGCTGATCAANTTTGAGCCAATGGGATGCAGCTGCTGCTGAAATAACNATACANAGGATGGTNAGGATGGGTCTTAAAGCTGTTTCGCGGAGCCAGGGCGCTAACCGGNACNTCAAGAGTGGGCAAATAAAGCCAAACGGGTTCGAGCTTGATTTCGAGGAGTGGCCGGTCCTGGTCAAGGCNTTCCGGGCGATGGTCCGAGAGCAAGCGTTCGATGTCTGTGANATGGCTCTGACCACNTACATCTGTGCCCGACAACATGGTGTACCCCTGATCGGGATTCCTATATTTNTAGTNCGAGGATTCCATCACGATAANATCAGTGTCGCCAACGATTCCGANATNCGGCGCGTCGAGGACCTGGCCGGGGCAAAAATNGGGGTGAANCGAGGATACACGGTCACGACAGGTGTGTGGGCAAGGACCATNTTAGANAGGGAGGGGTTGGACCTGAACGATGTGACCTGGGTTCGATCAAGCGATGAGCACGTTGAGGCGTATTCACCTCCTNAAAACGTTGAAATGATTCCTGAAGGGAATTCNCTAGAGAANATGCTGNTCTCTGGTGAACTGANCGCCGTGGCGGGCATGGCGCCGGGCGACTTTAGCTCGNACAAGATACGAACCTTAATAACAGANCCGGACCAGTCGGCNCTGCGGGCNCTCGATCGGAGCGGTTTTTATCCAATCAACCATCTGATCGTGATGACGGAATCTATCGTAGAGGCGTTCCCGACATTACCTGAAGCGCTTTTCGACTGTTTTTCAGAACAAAAGAGACAGTACCTGAACAGTCTCACGGCGCAACCCACGGCGGACGATGACGAAATCGATGCCCGCAACCGAAGACTTCAGTCGCTGGGGTTTGATCCACTACCTTATGGGATCGAACCAAACGAGCAGGTACTCAACGAGTTGATTGAGTCTGGCCTGCGCCAGAAAATTCTGTCCCCGACCACGGGATGGAGCGACTATTTCTGCGGCTCGGTACTTAATTTAACAGGCTAGCGCTGTAGAAATCGTCAAAAAATGTAAACACAGACTCGCTGTTCTGGGCATCAGTCGGGATGTCTAAGAGGTGCGAGTCTGGCAGACATTCCCCCACAAAGTGAGCCGCCGATCGTGCGTGGCTCTCATCGGCTCCTGGCACAACGCACACCGGTCGCGCGATCTGCATCAGTTCCTCGGGCCTCGGTCCCGGTGCACTGTCGCAATCAAACATGGCCCTGTAGCTCGCCTGTACCAGCCTCGCATAGGCCACCCTATCACAAGTTCTCAGCGACTCAGTGAGGCCTTCGTCGACGCGAAGAGACCCGCCCCACGGGCCAAGCGTAGAGTCTTTCGCGAACCCGAGCTCAGAACCGAGCGCTTTCTCGATCAAGGCCCCGATCCCATGCTCTGAGACCCAAGCCAGGTGAGTCGAAAATCGGCCAAAGTTGCGGATCCGATACTTCGCCCCACCCACCGGCCAGATAAGGTTAAGGCTCTTCGTAAGATTCGGATACAGGTACGCGAACTCCGATGCCGGAGCGCACCCGAGGCATCCACCGATCACATGAGCAGATCCGTGCCCGAGTTGCTCAAGTACAGCATATCCGTGTCTTGCCATCCCCGCAAAATTGAGTATTTCTAACCGACCACCTGATTGGCCACACTCTCGTCTATCAAACAAGATACACGTGAACCGCTCAGCCAAGTAGCTCATGATATCAATCTTCTTGTAGATACCGAGCTCGCTCCATTTCTCAAGCGTCGCATCAAAACCGCCTGGAGAAAACATCAAAAGCGGCTCGCCTGCACCGACAATAGAGACCCGGGTCGTAATACCATCAGCGTTTAACATTTGGGTCGTAATTTTTGTCATCACTTTCTACCAAGACCACCCTTGATCTGTTTTCCGGAACGGATATCTCCGAGTAACTCGGTCACCGCGTCCCGGCTCATCTGTGCAGTGTAGGCGTATGCGCTTGGTGGGTTGTCGAGGAATTTGGTCCCGTACCCGACCGCTGCGTGAAACATCCGTATCCGACCATCAAGCCACGGACCACCGCCCATGCCCCCAATAACGGGAATACCCACAGCATCTGTAATAGCCCCACCAATCACGGGCCCGGCGTTCGTCAGATCAATCATGGCCGCACCGGCCTGCTCGCAGACCTGAGCCTCCCGAATCAACTGCTCCATCATCTCATCAGGAACAAGACTCTCCGGCTGCTGTAGGTCACCAATACTAACCCCATACTTTGAACCCGACTGAGGACTAAGGCCCATCTGCGCGAACACAGGAACGCCCGCCCTAGTAACGGAGGTGACAGCCTCGGGGAAGTCGGGGGCCGCATCGATTTTTACCAGATCAGCCCCTCCCTCCTGGACCAGTCTGATCGCAGCACGGACCGCCTCCGTGGGATCGATTTGTACGGGACCGTAGGGAATGTCTGCACACACAAGCGCATCAGGGGCCCCACGCCGGACAGCCTTCACGGCGACCAGAAAGTCATCCAGCGTGATCTCGAGATTGTTCGAGTGACCCCAAAGATTGACCCCAACAGAGTCACCAACGATGAGGAAGTCAGCCCCACACTCATGGGCGATGCGCGCAGTCGGGGCATCCCAAACAACGAGCGCAGCTGACTTCACGCCTTTTTCTTTCATCTCCTTGATTTGCATAATGGAGATAGTCATGTTTCAACCTACCTGTTTTCTTACTAATAGGACTCCTAAACCAGAGTCTGAATGTTCTTACTCGAATCGGTGAGATCCGCGCTCTCAATTTTTTTTCCAGATTGCATGAGGCGTTTGGTAACTCTTATTTCTCGGTTATTATTAACAGCGACGGCGCCTACGATCTGATTGTCTTTTAAATAGAATTCGGTGAATTCATTAGCGGTTTTGGTACCTCTCACAACGGCCTCGTCCCAACTATCAGGAATACCTATTATCTGTATATTTGCATCAAATTGCTGTGACCAAAACCACGGGATTTCTGAGTAAGATTTCCCCTTCCCCAGCATTGATATTCCCGCACTAATTCCCTGCTTCATGGCGTTATCCCAACTCTCTAGCCTCACACGTTGTTTCAGAAAATTATTTGGGTGATTAGCAACATCCCCCGCTGCAAATATATCCTTATCAGAGGTTGCACAGAGGTCGTCTACAACAATCCCATTGTCGACTAATAGACCTGCCTCCTCAGCGAGCTCGACATTTGGCAACACACCGATACCAATAACGACAGATGAACAGTCTATTTGGCTATTATCAGAAAGGCAGACTCGTGTAACCGATCCGTCACCCTTAAAACTTTTAACCGAGGTATTTAAACGAATATCAATTCCATTTTTTGTATGAAAATCATTCATCCAGGCGCTAATGTCAGGGGCTACCGCTCGTGCGCACAAGCGATCCGATGACTCGATTACGATCGGATTGCAACCCAAAGTTTTGAGGGTAGCAGCGCATTCGAGACCAATCCAACCCCCGCCCACGATGACTACCGTAGAGTCTGGTTTAGCACTTTCTTTAATTACTCTCGTATCATTCAAACTCCTTAAATAATGAATACCATCTAGGCCTGAACCTTCTACTTCTAACCGACGCACTCTAGATCCTGTTGCTAAAGCGAGCCTGTCCCAGGACAGGAGACGACCGTCTTGTAGAAGGATATTCTTATCGCTACAAGAAATTTTTTGAACTCTTGTATTGAGGAGAACCTCAATATCATCATCCTTGTATGACTCAGGTTTAAAGAAATAGGTACTTTCTATGTCTGTCTTACCAAGAAGCACATCCTTAGACAGTGGCGGTCGCTCATAGGGATAGTAACTCTCCTCGCCTATCATGGTTATTTTCCCTTTGAACCCCTCTTGCCTCAGTGTCTTGGATATCCAGCATCCAGCTTGACTAGCTCCGACTACCACGAAATGACGTCTATCCATTAATTTTTTTCCTTGCACTTTCATCTTTATATTCGGAATTTTATGCTCAACACATACCGTGGCTTTGAAATATCAATGACTTAACGGTTACGGGCACGGTCCGCGACGGCAGACGGATCCTGCCAAGGTCAACAAACTCGAATTCCTTGAAGCGAAGACCGTCCAGCACCAGCAAAGGTCTCGCGACCTGATATTCGTTCGTCAGAATCCTCCCCACACTCTGGGCAAGATCCCGGTCGAATAACAGGTAAAGTGATGAGTCGCGGTGCTCTGTGTCCGACTCGATATAGTCAACAATAGAATCACAAAAACGCTTCAGCAACTCATAGTCAAACTCGCCTAACCANTCAAATGCCAGAGCAAATTCATCGTAACCGGTCAAATCAAAGTCGGTNATCGACTGTATCAACCGACGCTGAAGTCCATNNGCAGTNAGATTTCCNGCNTCGACCGTCAGTCGTATNACTGGCATATTTTTACGTGGNAACAATAATCCNGGATCCGACAAATNNCCGGTATTNCCGCTGACCTGGATATTGAACTCGGACGCACCCAGCGCTGTCGCCCGTATACCNCCGGNCGCCGCCTCAAATCGGATATTGCNTTTATTTTCNTTGAGTNCTTTACGGAGCTGATTGCCAANTGATTGGCCGATGTCNTTNTGTCCACTAATNTCNGCNTCTGCAACGTACTCNGANACGCCACCAGANAAAATGACGGTACCAACATCNGACGGGATCTCCAACGGGTCGGTAAGCCACCGAGCATCNGAACGCTNCTTCCCTGTGACGATGTCGAAAATGATACTGGCCATCTGTTCGCCTAGCGCGGTGATCATCTTNTCCGACACCGCNTCGCCCAACCCAACCTCATGACCAAGGTCAGACAGTACCTCGGCNGCNCGCGGCTCTATCCGACTTATCTGCCCCCGTTCGGTCCAGACAAGTAATCGGCCACCNACGTGAAGNGCCGCAGTCTGGNTNAGGATACCGTCTCGAATCAGCGCGAGTTTAGTGGTACCACCACCGATATCCACGTTTAGCACGCACGANGACTCCTCGCCCGATAATTCCACCGCACCTGAACCATGTGCCGCAAGATTGGACTCCATGTGATGACCAGCGCTNGCGCTCAAAAACTCTCCACCNTTGTGAGCGATCACGTGCGCAATTCCCTCNGCGTTTTGACGCCTCAAAGCCTCCCCAGTCAGNAACACGACCCCGATATCGACATCNTGCGGAGTCACNTCAGCCTCACGATAGGCCTGATCAATCAGCGANCCAAGCGCCCGAGCGTCGATGTCAGTGGAATCTGCGTAGGGAGTGAAGAAAATTGGTGACTGATACAGCAACCGTCTGTCTACGACGACGTAGCGGGAGCTNAGTGCCTCTCCCTGCCTCTTAAGATGAACCTGAGAAAAGACCACTTGTGTGCTACTTGAGCCGATGTCGATCCCGACCGTGGATAAGAAGATATTGTCCTGCTGCCACAGCGGATTATCTTCAAGCGGGCCATCATCAAAATCGTCATCATGGTCATGATCGTAGTGATGCCCCGGTAAATGAGTGTGCTCATCAAAAATACCGTAGTCGTGATCTGAAAGTGCGTGCTCGGCGTTGCCTGCANCTGCACTCTTATTATTTGGCTTCGCCAAAGATGTTCGCCCCCATAGCAAGAATGTTTCGTTCCTGTCGTCCTCTGGACGCACTTTTTCTGATTATCATTGCTACCATCGAATTCGAGCCTGTTGAAGACATATTTTTATCTGGCGGGTGAATTTGTTCACTACGCCATGGAGTCATTTGAGGGATATCATGAGTAAAAACGCCATCGTTTCCGACGAGCTAGCAAAAAAATTCGCGAAGGAAAAGGACACCCCTTACCTTAAATGGGTCCGCGATGAAGGGCTCGATATCATTGACGCGCTGTACGTCAAGAATCTGAACCATGTCGAGCTCAAACCTTGGTCCCGCCGCGGCGGCTCGGGCGTTTACATTAACCATGACGCGTCCCGGACAACCAATGACTGCTATGTATGTGAGATCCCAGCCGGAAAAAAACTGGAACCCCAAAGCCAGTTGTTTGAAGAAACAGTGATGATTCTGTCGGGACACGGTAAAACAACCGTAAAAAACTTTGCAGGACAGGAGGTCGAATTCGAGTGGGGCCCCGGGGCTTTGTTTGCAATCCCACTGAACACACTGCACCAACACTTCAACCTGTCAGGATCTGAACCGGCGCGCTATGTCGCGGTAACCAATGCGCCACCAATATTAAACACCTACGGTGACCCAGCGTTCGTTTTCAGCACTCGCTACGACTTCCCAGAGCGCTTCAACGGTGACCCTGAATTTTTTTCAGGCAAGGGCGAACAAAAAGGCCTGCTGTTGGAGACCAACTTCGTCCCGGACGGCGTCAATTTGCCGCTGATCGAGGCAAAAGAACGCGGCGCTGGGGGCGGCCATATCCGTTTTAATTTCGCGAAGAGCTCATTGAACAGCCACATCTCGCAGTTCCCTACAGGCACCTATAAGAAGGCGCACGCTCATGGCCCGGGCGCTCATGTGATTATTCTGAGTGGGTCCGGGTACTCTCTGATGTGGCCCGAGGGCGCCCAGCCTGAGCGCTTCGATTGGGAAGTTGGCTCGATGATCGTGCCACCAAATATGTGGTACCACCAACACTTCAACACGGGCACCACACCCGCGCGTTATCTGGCATTCAAATATGAGGGGGTCGCGATCCGAAACGCCCAAGGGGTTCCCAAGGCGTGGATCAGTAAACGGATAGGCGGTCATCAGATCGACTACGCTGACGAGACACAAGAGGTGCGTGATCTGTTTGAACAAGCGCTCGCCATGAATGGTCTGTCCACTCAGATGATCGAGGCTTATGAGAAAGAACTGGAAGACCTTCCACCAAAACCTGCATAAAAAAGGGCCGCAGATGCGGCCCTTTTCAGGTATTAGGTATCAACTCTTCTTCGCGACACGACCGAAAANCAGGAAGGAAGCAGCAACTACAACAAGCGCGAGAAGTGAGTGCTCGCCGGTTAACACATGTCCGGCCAGCTGGGCAATCGTCATGGAGCCGTGGTCGCCATGAGCAATTACTGGGACAGCAACTGAAGAAAGGCCGGCGACGGATAGGATGCTTGTGAGTTTCATTAATCTACCTCATTCATTGTTAAAATCAGACTGGCCGAGATTAGTTTGCCAACCATAAACTTACCAAACTTATTCTGATTTGATTGTCGTTACCAGATTGTCTACCTGCTCTTGCTTAATTACCATACCGATGGCCGAAAATTAATCAATCCTTGACCCAGATTTCGAATAACCTAAATTCGGTCCAATAAATAGTGATCACTGGTAGGTAACAGCATGCTCGGAAATAAATATGGACTGATAACTGGTGCCAGCAGAGGTCTAGGAATGGAAATGGCAGTCGCGTTGGCCGAGTCGGGACTGTCAGGGATAACAATTACGGCAGCACCGGGATCTGACGAGACTACAGCCGAGATCGGAGATGAGCTCGAACAAGCCAAAGCGACCCTGAACAAAGCTGGTGCAAAGGTAAGCGCCGTATTATCCGACGTAGGTGTCGCGAAAGATTGTAAGAGAGCTATCGAGAGCCATATGGATACCTTTCCTTCTCTGGATATCCTGATTAATAACGCTGGAAAAGCCGGCAGATACGCCAACCTCGGCGATACCTCTAATGATATCTCGAGCCACGATCTGGCGGGCATGAGTGCAATCATTGCAACGAATCTAAGTGGTCCGTATTTCATGCTCCATTACGCTCTTCCATACATGAGACAATTAAGCAGNGGCCGNATAATTAACATCTCNAAGCGGACTGAGTCGATGCACCGCANNGCTTGGACCCCNTACGGCCCCACNAAGGCCGCTCTCGAGGCGGCAACGATCGCATGGGCAGAATCCTTGGCTGAGACNGGAATCACCGTAAACACNNTGTCACCCGGCGGGGCGGTCAATACAAAGTTTGGGACGGGCGCAATNACCGGGNANGGAATCGATCCTCAAACGATTCGACCNATGACCGTCTGGCTCGCCTCGAGCGACTCCGACGAATTCAATGGATGCNGGTTCGTGGCCGATCGNTGGGATCCCTCAGTTACNACAACAGAGGCCGCNCTCGGCTGCCAGGAGAGTCAGATTTTTCCGGANCCAGAACGAGNCACNCCNCTCAAAAAAGCCTGGTTCTGATCGNCTAGTCGCTCAGGCGATANCGCCGCTCAATCATTACAGCAAGNAGANTNACTAATGCNATGGTGCAGATGAGGAGGCCCAATAGATGGATAANAACTGANCCCGCNTCCACACCCAAAATACCGTACCTNAACGAACTNACTACCATGAGTATAGGATTCAACTCNGCGATTGGCTGTATCANNGCTGGNAGTGATGTCATTGGGAAAAATACACCCCCCATATAAGTCAACGGAGTGATCACGAAGTTGTTGANCCAGTTTGCCTCGTCGTGGTTATCCGCAATAATCGCGTTGATCATNCCCAGNGCAGAAAAAATGACTGCNGTNGTGAANGCAACGCAGGTAACCACGAANATNTTGTGGANGGTAAACGGATTAAATAGGTAAACGACGACAGAGACNAGACACATCACTATTANCCCGCGGCACACTCCNCCAGANAGGTAACCCANGATGATCGAAATGGTCGGTATCGGCGTNACAAACATTTCCTCGTAAACACAATGATTCTTGGCGCTAAAAAATGANCTACTGACGTTTGAGTAGGCGTTATTAATNAGCGCCATCGCGATGATGCCTGGCCCAATAAACTGGACATACGGCATATCGAGCAGCGTCCCNACCTTTCGGCCAATAATCGAACCAAAAATATATAGATACAGCGCCATCGTGATCACCGGCGGNACAAGGGTCTGNCTCTTTATCCTCATGAAACGCCTCACCTCGGTCCGGACTATCGTCACATAACCGGTCCANGCNATCTCTCGCTTNGAACGAAAGTCAGGCATCATGTGCCCCNCAACGCTTCAATATTTTCCACANCATCNANCTNTCGAATCTCTTTAAAAGTNANCCATCCCCANACGGACACAGCCAGACCAATACAACCACCCAGCANGGCTGTTGGTANCGGACCAATAACAGACGCCAGCCANCCCGCCCGNAACGTACCNAGNTGATTCGAGGACGATGTACACAANGNGNTAACCGCATTNACACAGCACTCGCAAGTCATCGGGCGTNCCAAGCTGNACCATNGACACTCTNATATTTACACTCACCATGTCGACNGCGCCATAGACGANCAANGCGAGANAACTTAGCCANAGNATCTNAGAAANAGCGANCGCAAAGATTGAGAACGAAAATACNACCAGAACAAGGAANAGTTTCCGTCNGGCACGGCGTATCGGGCNCATTCTCGCNAACGTAAANCCAACAATAACAGACCCGAGCGCTGGCATTGCCCTCAGTAAC
>PBDH01000014.1 GCA_002717305.1 Gammaproteobacteria bacterium
TCTGGGGAATATAGAGGCCAAGTCTCTTGGCAACCATCGGATCTTGATTTTCGCGACGATATTTACAAACCACGTGCGTAATCAAAAATGGCGCGCAAAG
Source organism: Gammaproteobacteria bacterium (assembly GCA_002717305.1). Classification (GTDB taxonomy): domain Bacteria; phylum Pseudomonadota; class Gammaproteobacteria; order Pseudomonadales; family Litorivicinaceae; genus HIMB30. Next base: position 101 of record PBDH01000014.1, read on the forward strand.
CAGTAAAAGCAGTGAATACAGATGTCGTCCCATAATTGAAGATGCTAGCATGCCTGCATGAAAATCATCGTCGGCGGCGGAATTTCAGGCCTCTGGTTAGCAGCTGAACTGAAATCTCGCGATATTCCATGCTGTGTTATCGAGAAAAATGCACTTGGCCAAGGCCAAACCCTTGCAAGTCAGGGAATGATTCATGGCGGAACCAAGTATGCACTGGGTGGGCAACTATCCAAAGCAGCAAATGAAATTGGTGCAATGCCCGCGCGCTGGAGACAAGCGCTGAATGGCGAAGGCAGAGTGGATCTCAGATCAGTGCAACTGGAGAGAGAGGATCAGTTATTGTGGTCTGTCGAGTCGGTCGCTGCCAATCTGATGGGATTCTTTGCAAGCAAGGCGATGCGCTCACGCATGGAACGTATTGACCCTCAAACTGAGGCCGCATTTAACTATCCTGGATTCAAGGGTCATCTTTACCGTCTTTCAGAACCCGTTTTAAGGCTGGATACGCTTATCGAGGCGTTTGCAAAACTATTGGACGGTCAACTCTTTCATGCAGAAGTCACAGGCTTTTTAACGCGAAACGGCAATGTTGTTGGTGTTGAAACCTCAGCTGGCCAGATGCTCGGCGACGTCATCATGACGGCAGGCGAAGGCACTGAGCCTCTTCTATCAACCCTTAATGGACAACGTCCACAGATGCAGCTTCGCCCTCTAGCAATGGGCGTCTGCAAGCTCGCCCGCCCGATCCCTAGAGTATTTGGCCACCAACTTGGTGACGGCAGTACGCCCAAGCTTTCAATCTCAACACATGAATTTGCAGGAGCTCAATATCTCTATCTGGGCGGGCAACTAGCTGAGGAAGGCGTGCACCTAGACGATGACAAACTCCGTCACCGCGCCGTATGCGCGGTATCAGAGGCTCTCCGTTGGCTTGAACCAATGATTGAAACAACACGTATATTTCGCGTAAACCGGGCAGAACCGAGCACTAATGAGGGAAATCGGCCTGACACCGCTTTTGTCACCAAGTGCAACAATTTGATTGTGACCTGGCCAACTAAACTTGCGCTCGCACCTGCTCTCGCAGACCAAATTCTGCAGATGCTAGAAATAAACACCGTTAGTTCCAACCAACCTCAATGGCCGGTTGCTCCGCAAGGAATCTATCCATGGGCATGATGCGACGAAAATTGGGGCGAACTGGCCTTGAACTAAGTCCCATAGGTTTAGGTACAGTCAAAATCGGACGCAACACTGACCTCAAATATCCATCTGGATTTGAATTACCTACCGACCAAGAAGTTATTAAACTTCTGGAGCTAGCATCGAACCTAGGCATCAATTGTCTCGATACAGCGCCAGCATATGGCAAAGCAGAGAAACGACTCGGTGAACTATTACCAGAGGTGCCTTATAATTTTCACATTATCACAAAGGTCGGTGAGACCTACGATCAAGAAACCGGTAGTCACTACGATTTTTCTGAGAAGGCAATTCTGAATAGCGTGGAGCGAAGTCTCAGACGCTTAAATCGCAATCGTCTCGATGTGGTATTACTGCACTCAGATGGTCAAGATATCAAACACCTTGAGCTTGGCGCTCTGAGAACCCTCGTCAAAGCCAGAGAGCAGGGTCTGATCCATGCCGTCGGATTATCTGGAAAAACAGTTGAAGGGGGACGGTTAGCCCTTAGTCAAGGAGCAGATTGTTTGATGATCACACTTAACCCTGAGCAGTCAGACGAAAAACCCTTGATTGACGCTGCCAAAAAAAACGGGGCTGGATTGCTAATTAAAAAAGCTTTAGGAAGTGGACATCTAAGTGGTTCAATTTCCTCAATTTTTAAAGAGCTTTTCGCGCACCCTACTATCACTTCCGCTATCATTGGTACCATCAATACTGTGCATTTGCGCGATAATTGTCTTGCACTCCCAACAGAGATCCAACCATGAGTTTAGAGACAATCAAAGCTACTTTTCAGGCAAGCATTGACACCAAACAAGCCCTCATTGATGACACCACACGGCTGGAAGCACTACTTAAAGTCGCAAGATTAGCTTCATCAGTTATTAAAGCCGGCAAAAAAATCATGCTCTGCGGTAATGGTGGATCTGCAGCCGATAGTCAACACATTGCTGCTGAGTTTATTGGTCGTTTTGAAAAAGAACGTACATCAATGGCAGCAATTGCACTCACCACAGACACATCTGCACTTACCGCAATTGGAAATGATTACGGCTATGAGGAGGTTTTTTCGCGCCAAATCGAAGGTCTCGGGCAATCTGGTGACTTATTGATTGGAATCTCAACCAGCGGCAATTCGAAAAATGTAGTGAAAGCGTTGGGGGTCGCAAAGAAGAGGGGGATTAGTACTGTCGCTCTGGTCGGTGATAGGCCGAATGGCGTAATGCAAACGATCGCTGATTACGTTTTGGTCGCACCATCTGTTAATACCGCCCGTATCCAAGAATGTCACATCTTAATGATGCACACGATCTGTCAGTTGGTTGAATCTGAGTCTGTTTGACGAATTTTTGCAATCAGGTGGCTGGTCGATAAGGCACCCACCTCACCCAACACCTTCACTTCTCCCCCATAGCCCAGAACACACTCGTAACCGACCACTTCCTCAATAGATTTATAGTCACCCCCTTTCACAAGAACGTCAGGCCTTAAAATATCGATCAAAGGAAAGGGCGTGTCGTCTTCAAATGCAATGACAGCGTCAATCGCCTCAAGCCCAGCGAGGACCTGAAGACGTCTCTCGACCGTATTCACTGGACGCTCGGATCCTTTCAGTCGAGAAACTGAAGCATCTGAATTGACCGCGACAACCAAACGATCGCCAAGTGATGCTGCCTCTCTCAAATACGCGACATGGCCTGCATGCAAAATATCGAAGCAACCGTTGGTCATAACAATTTTTTCCCCCAAAGCCCGGCGTTGTTCGGCCCAAGCGGCCAAATCCTCCGCTGAACGGAAAATGCCATGATCGACCGATAATGCACTCTCAAGCTCGCGACCACCAACAGTTGCAGTACCCGACTTCGATACAGCGATGCCCGCAGCCTGGTTTGCCAACTCAGCTGATGCAGCCAGACTCATTCCGGCACCCAGACCGGCAGCTACGGCCGCAATAACGGTATCGCCCGCGCCTGTGACATCAGCAACCTCACGCGCCATCGATGCAAATTGGTACACAGAGCCATCTCGCGCAATTAATGTCATTCCCTGTTCAGAGCGAGTGACCAATATTGCCTCAACATCTAGGCTGTTGATTAGCCTTAAACCTTTGTTAACCAACTCTTGTTCCGTTTGCCATGATCCACAAACGGCTTCAAATTCCGCACGGTTAGGTGTCAATAGTGTGGCTCCGCGATACTTCTCAAATTCCGTCCCCTTTGGATCAACAACCACCGGTATCTTGGAAGCACGCGCCTTTTGGATCAGTGAGCGAGGCTCAAGACTACCCTTCGCATAATCACTCAAGACAATTGCTGTCATTCCGTCAAGCGATAATGAATCAGCTAATTCTTTTGCACTCGATTCGTCGAAAGGAGTTTCAAAATCAAGTCGAATCATCTGATGGGCTTGACTTGATACCCGCAATTTAGTGATTGTGCGTTGGTCAACGCGGATAAATAACGGATTCACATTATGATTCTGAAGCGTTTTCTCCAAAAGATCCGCATCAGCATCATGGCCCACTAACCCTGCGCAATCGGCGTCTGCGCCAAGCGATGACAAATTCAGAGCAACGTTGGCAGCGCCACCGGGTCGAACTTCATCGTGCGTCACGCGAACAATTGGAACAGGGGCCTCTGGAGAGATCCGTTCTGCATCGCCGTGCCAGTACCGATCCAACATAACATCGCCAACGACCATGACTCGCGATGCGGAAAACATATATGACACAGAAGATCTCTCTAATGATTCGAAGCTTGTTATAGTACCCAGCTTCATCAACGAACCCAACCGGATTAAATATGGGCTTTTCATTCGTTCCGCTGGGAATTAGCTTTATTCGGCTGCTGGCTGCTATGCCGCCATCACTTGGGGTTGCTATTGGGCGCCTCTTAGGAACTTTACTATTCTTTATCGCGAGGGACCGCCGGCTGGTATGTGAGAGGAATATCTCGGTAAGCTTTCCGGAGTTAACCCCGGGCGAACAGGAAACACTGGTCAAACAGTGTTTTATCCAAAACGGGGTTGGGCTGACTGAAACTGCATGGTCCTGGCACCGTCCTATCGGTTTTATCGACGATAAAGTGCTCGTTACTGGCCAAGAACTCCTTCAGGCTGCAAAACAGAATCAAACAGGAGTTCTATTGTTATGTCCTCACTACAGCATGTTAGATTTGATTGCTCCACTCATGCACGCCGTCACCGGCCGTTTTGTGATCAGCTACCGCCCAAATGACAACCCAACTTTCGATCAAATGATCCGTCGTGGACGAACACGTTATGCAGAACTAGTCGATGTTCGAGCATTACGCGAGATAGCAAAACACTTAAAACAAGGTGACACTGTGTGGTTTGGCCCTGATCAAGATATGGGGCCGAAAGGTTCGGTCTTCGCCCCCTTTTTTGGTCATCCAGCATGTACTGTGACAACCCCATCTCGATTAGCGCGGATTTCTGGAGCCGTTTGTATTTTTGTCAATCTACACCGCGATTTCAGAGGCGTATACCACCTCTCTTTTGTCGCGATGCCCGACAATTATCCCTGTGAAGACGAGGTTGAAAATGCATATCAATTGAATCAATACATCGAAAAAACTGTAAGAAATCATCCGTCGCAGTATATGTGGATGCACAAACGATTTAAAACAAATCCAGATCTTACAAAACAGACGCTTTACCAGCCTGACTAACCCATTCCATTACCGCTGCTTCGTTGATATCAGCCATTTTACCTGTAGGACTTCTCAAAATTTGTGATCTCACGCCGACTGGTCCAACGAGTCGCGGTTTGGTCGGCCCGTACAACGCAAGCATCTCTTTACCTAGGGCGTCAGCTACGTGCGCAAGCCCAGTGTCAACAGACACTACCGCTCGCGCTCCCAAGATTTCAAATGCAACGTCATCTAATGAAGCTTGTTTCATTATGCGCACTGGTAATCCATCGCTCATGTCTAAAACGAGCTCATAATCTGCCTCGCTCCCGACAGGTAATACGATCTCAGAAAATCGGGGAATTGCGTCCTCAATAACCGCTCTCCATCTTTCGCTGATCCAGCACTTTGCCCGCCGACTAGTCTGTGTAACAAGTACCAATCGGTCGGCTAACTCGCGCGGTCGTCCTAAATCAATCGAGGCATCTGGATTTGTCTCTGGTACAGAGTACCCGAGTGCTTTTGCGAATAATTCGCGGGTACGTGAAATGGCATGTTTCGGGCGAGCGACACTATGTTTGACATCATAAACGCTCGAAGCCATACCTTCCTTTGCTGATTGTCGATCAAAGCCATGCTTTGGACCATCCGTAAATCGTGTGATCAAGAATGCGCTCTTCAATAACCCCTGAGCATCAATTACAACATCGTATCGTTCTGCGCCGAGAGCTTGCTTAAATGCCCCGAAGTCATGAGATAACAGAAACCGAAATAACTGCCCCTTCCAACGCCTCAGGGGGACCGCCAAAAAATTATCGACCGATGGATGCCAAAGAGGAATATCCGAAAAAGCGGGCTCGCAGACCCAATCGAATCTTATATCGCCGCATACGTCAGTTGCATCTGTCAATGCTGGCAAGGTGTGCACGAGATCACCCATGGATGACGTTTTGACAACTAATACACGCACTAGATATTTAGCTGCATTTGACTACTCAGTGCGTCTAACACTTCTTCCACCGAAATATCTGAAATATCACCCGATGCACTATTCAAAATAACCGCCCTCCTACTCAAAGGTGGTGTATGTAAAGGCGATGTGGGACCAAATAATGCAACCAATGGCCGTTCCGTAGCCGCAGCTACATGCATCAGGCCCGAATCATTTGTTACGACGGCCTGTGCCAAAGCAATTATATCTATAACCTCCGGTATAGATGTCAAACCAGTTAGCACCTTCAAATTACCATGTAATACAGCGGGAACTTTTTGAGCTAATATCTCAGCATCGCTTTTATCGTTAGGCGATCCAAGCAACGCGACCTGCTTCCCATTTTCAAGCAACCGACGAACAAGCTTAGAATAGCGATCTAAAGGCCATTTTTTTGAAGGACCAAACTCGGCCCCATGGCAGATCGCTATTAGCTTCTGCGTATTTAATCCATGACAATCTGCCAATCGCGCTTGTGATTCTTTATCCGTCGAAAGCTTCGGATAGCCTGGTGCTTCGGGTAACTGATTGGCTGACAATGCAAGATTCGCAGGAAATCCCAACGCCATGTACCGGTCGATCATCCGAGGGAAGCGCGACGCATGCAGAATCCGAAAATCAGTTAATAACTTGTATCGATATTCACCACGCCATCCGATTCGACGAGGAATTCCTGCCATCGCAGGTATCAAAGCCGATTTAAGCGAATTAGGAAGAATAAACGCACGGTGATAACGCGAGACCTTCAGACGTCTAGCAAAGGCCCAGCGTTCTCTAAGCTTGAGTTCGCCATGATCAAAGGGAAGTTCAATCACATGATCGATTTCAACCATACGGCGAGCGACATTAATGCTCCAAGCCGGGGCCAGCACATGTATTGGATCGTCGGGCCGTTTCGCTTTCAAGTACGAAATTAGCCCATGCGCCATGATCATATCACCGACCCAGCTAGGCCCAACCACTAAGGTTGGCATCGATCAGTCCTTAACGAGTGTGACCCACTCGCTAAATTTTTCATGACGGCCGTGCACGACATCGAAATAATCTGCCTGAAGAATTTCAGTAATTGGCCCACGACTTCCTTCGCCGATTGGACGTGAATCAAGTTCACGAATCGGTGTCACTTCGGCGGCGGTTCCTGTAAAAAATGCTTCATCCGCGATCAACACCTCATCGCGTGTAATCCGTTTTTCAATAACGTTTAAGCCATGCTCATTGGCTAGCGTGAAAATCGTCTTGCGTGTAATACCGTCAAGACAACTGGTTAGTTCAGGAGTAAAAATCACACCATCTCGGACAATAAAGAAATTTTCACCGGAGCCTTCAGCAACATAACCCTCAGGATCCAATAATAAGGCCTCATCAGCTCCGCCTGTTAGCGCTTCTTGCAAAGCAAGCATGGAATTCATGTAGTTCCCGTTCGCTTTCGCCTTAGTCATAGTAATGTTGACGTGATGCCGGGTGTAACTCGAAGTGCGGACCTTGATGCCGCGCTTCATGTTCTCTTCTCCCATATAGGAGCCCCAAGCCCAAGCTGCTACGATCACATGCACTTTTAATCCGTCAGCGCGAAGACCCATGCCCTCAGATCCGTAGAAAACCATTGGCCTCAAATACGCGTGATCTAAATTGTTAGACGAAACAGCGGCCTTTTGCGCTTCATTGAGTTCTTCTATTGAGAATGGAATATTCATCCCGAGGATTTTAGCTGAATCAAACAAGCGTCGTGTGTGCTCATGCAATCTAAAAATTGCTGCACCATCGACGGTTTGATAAGCGCGAACACCCTCAAAACAACCAAGGCCATAGTGTAAGGTATGGGTAAGAACATGTGTCTGACAATCACGCCACGGTCTTAGTTCACCATCGAACCAAATCAGACCATCTCGATCAGCAAAATTCGGCTGCATTTTTTATTTCCAATCAGTTTAAAAAGACATCCACTGCACCCAAACAGCCTCTACCTGTCGTCGCTCGGTTTCAATCACATCGACCCCCACTCGACCTTTTTGACCAGCCAGAATCGCCTCATGACTTAACTCTCGGTAACGGATATAAGCCCTTTTAAGCACATCTGCATCCGCATTTGAAATACATCCAGACTCAGAAAGTCCATCAAGCTGTCGAATATTATCGGTGTATGTCGCAAGCCCTGGATATGCTTCTGCATGCGCCAGAATTTGATATTGCACCATAAATTCGATGTCAACGATACCTCCCCGGTCATGCTTTAGATCAAAGCCTGTTTCGTTAAAACCAGAACCGAAGTGGCCCCGCATTCTCTCTCGCATGTCTACAACATCGCGTAATAATGTATCAAGCATTCTCGGTTGACGGAGGATGCCCAACCTTAGCAACTCCAGTTTATTACCAAGCAGCGCATCTCCAGCAATAGGCCTCGCTCGAACAAATGCTTGTAACTCCCAAGTCCATGCTGATTCGTCCAGATATTTCTTCAGCGCATCAATGCCAACAACCATTAACCCAGAGCGTCCCGAGGGCCGTAAGCGCGTGTCAATATCAAATAGTCGACCGAATCGTGTATTGGTCTCAAGCAACGCAATGACTCGACGTACGACCCTATTTACGAACAAAGCGCCCTCAATTGGCATTGCACCATCTGTCAGCCGATCAGGATCTATACCATGTACAAAAACCAAATCCAGATCTGACTCATAACTCATCTCGAGGCCGCCAAGCTTCCCATATCCGAGTATCGATAATCCAAAAGCATCCTCACGATCGGCCCCAATGTGGACAGGTCGCCCGTGCTTGGTTGCGATTTCGCCATATGCATAGTGTAAAACTTCGTTAACGACCGCTTCTGCGATCCAGGTCAGTTGATCCGAAACTTGCATCAAAGGGATTTCGGCTCGTACCTCGAAAACGGCCACTCGAAACGCTAGGCCCCTCGCAAATTGAACCATAACCTCCATCAAACGCTCCGGATCATCTGGTTCAACTCGCAGCAGTCGCATATTCAATTCCTGGCCAATCATTTCACGCGATAAGACGGCCTCACTTACATCGAGCGTAAGTAACTCATCTAGTAGTGCCGGCATTTCAATCAGACGCTCAGTGACCCATGAGGAGCGAGTCAGAATATGTAGCATCCGTTCACGTGTCGCAGGATTTTCAGAAAGCAAGGACAGATAAACAGTTCGCCGCATGCATGTCCCAATAAACCGCAACATACGATCAGTTGCCACAAGAGGATGAGCACTTAATTCTGGAGCGAGTTGATTGACTAGTGTGATTAACCGACTACGTGCGATCGGCTCCAGTCGCTCACAAATAGGTTCGTTGGTAAAACTATCCAGTCGTTGCCGAACTTCGTCTCTAACTTCAATGCAACTGTTTTGCGTCGGCGGTTCCACATGCATAAAAGCGGAAAATGCCCCATGAACCCGGTCCGTAACTGCCCGTCGGTGATTCTCAAACTGATCAGCTGTCGCAAAACCTAATATCGTAGAGAGCCGTCCACAGTCTGTCGGTAAGTCTTGAGTCTGTTGATCGTTTTCTGCTTGTATAACGTGTTCCACGTGGCGCAACCATAAGTAGTCGTCGCGTAATTGTTGCCCATTTTCTCGGCTCAATATTGTTTCATCNACGAGGGTCTGCAGGGCATCCAAAAATCCAGTTACCTGAAGCTTGGGAATCTGACCACCCCTCAACAACTGCAGGGATTGCACGATGAACTCAATCTCACGGATTCCGCCACGACCAACTTTGACATTCGTTTCACGACCATTACGACGAACCTCTGACTCAATCTTAGATTTGAGATCGCGAATCGACTCAAAAACACCGAAATCGAGGTATTTTCGATATATAAAAGGTTTCAAGGTCTGTAGCAGATCGGTACCCAAACTAAGATCTCCAGCAACAGGTCTTGCCTTTAGCAGTGCAAAACGCTCCCATTCTCGGCCATGAACCTCGTAATAGTCCTCACAAGCAACCACAGGAATCGCCAATTGACCAGCTGAACCCCAAGGCCGCAGACGTTGATCAACACGAGCCACAATTCCGTCGGCCGTTTGCGCATCTAGAGACTTTGCCACTTGCCGTATTAATCGGGTGAAATAGTCGCCGTGATCGCGCACGCGGGGGCCCGCGGTTTCACCATCCTCGGCAAAGACACAAAAAATATCGATGTCGGACGATAAGTTGAGTTCTCTACCGCCAAGCTTGCCCATGCCCAAAATCGAGATTGCTGGATTAGATGGTTCACCAAAAGCTTGATCGAGAATTGCACGATGATGTTGTAACGTCGCATTTAAGGCAGATTGTGCTAGTTGAGTTGTGACCCTAACGGTGTCCGCAAACGAATCGGTACCAATAAGAAGCCTGTTTATCAAGCCAGCCTGTGTTCGATTCCTGAGCCGCCGAGCTTCACGATCAAACTCGGAAGTATTCAATGTAACCAGATTCCGCCAGCTCGCTGAAATCTCTGTCTCTTGGGGTGGCGTCGCTCCAGTACCCAGCAGCCACGAACGCTCTGGATCAAACTTCTTGGCCCAATTAGATAAAAACCGCGAGTACTCAGTCGGTTCCACGCATTGACCCCAAAGATAACTCGACCATCCAGCGCGCGAGACCCAAAGGTAATTCGCTCCGTGCAATTGGCTCCCCAAATGTTGCTAAAGCCTCGGGTTCACCAAGCGCCTTGAGAGCAAGATAAGCTTGGTCTGGCGCTGGGCCTGATAGTGGATCAAGCGCACGACTTAGCCAGTACAGCCAATCTCTTTTTTGACGCGGCCTCAGGTCCCGCATCGGATGTGCAGAGCGAATCAATCGATCTCCACGTTCAGCTTTGGAAATAACGGCCATGAAAGACGGTAACAAGTCCGCTAACTCACAACCAAACTCGATCATTCGATTCTCATCTCCAGAAATTAATTCCAGTTCAATTTCTGAGACCGGTGATTCACGACTACCAACTCGAACCGATCCCTTATCCAAAGAGAGCATGAAATCACAATCAGCATACCCTATAGGCCAATCAGTTCGCACGAATACATTCTCAAAGACAGGGTTGAGTGATCGATTTTTTATCACTGTGATCACTGGATCGGGAAGAGGAAGCTCATCTAAAGCGCCATAGTCCAATGCAGGCTCTAAAATCCTAATGTTACGCTCCTCTCGCCGTGACAACCAACTTTCAACAACGTGACGCACTTTCACAGTCATCTCATGGCGGTTACCAACCGACCGCGTTCGAATAGCAACACCGTGTTTATGTAGTACGCCTCGATAGTCATAATAAGCATTCTTCAGAGTATCTGTTTGGGCGCCAATATCGCATTGCAGTAGATCCTCAAGCGCAAGGGATATCCGGTCAACACCACAATCGCGTAATCCGAATTTTAATTCGATCTCAATCGCTTCTGGAGTTGATACCAGATTCATCGCACAATTCTCCGCGAGAAGAGGAGTTTAAGTATTCAAACGCAACCCTTAGTATCCTGGCTTCGAGAGGCAGGACCTTACATCGAGCGTTTCAGAGGTAAAACCTTTGTCGTTCTACTATCCGACTCGGACCAAGCTGAATCCAGGATCAGCAGATTGGTGGAGGATCTTGTTTTACTCAATGCTTTAGGCGTTCAGCTTGTCCTCGTACAGAGTACACGTCATACCATTGACTCGTATATCCGTGAGCAAGGTATTGCGAACACTCATCACGGACATCGACGCATTACCGATGAAACATTACTTAAAAAAATAATTGAACTGGCTTGCAAAAATGAATTGATCTTTCGAGGGCTCTTTATGCGAGCGCTGGATCGAAACCGAAGTCGCTCTTCTCTGATCTCAGGAAACTTTGTTTCGGCAAAACCATTAGGCATCCACGAGGGTATCGACCACAAATTAACTGGTTCCGTAAGGCGTGTCGATGCCGGGGGTATCCGTCGACAATTAGACGCAGGATCGGTTGTATATTTAGACCACCTGACTCATTCACCTGCCGGTGAACTCTACAATCTAGCCAGCGAGGAAGTGGCTGCCGAGACTGCTGTTGCACTTAACGCCGACAAACTCATATTGATGGGCGAAACTTCATATTGCGTGGACCAAAAAGGAGACCACGTTTCTGAATTAGCTCTGTCATTAATTGGCACCATAAGATCCAATCAAAATGATGAATTGAAACGTCGTTTGGATGCTGCAGAAAGGGCTGTTCGCAGAGGAGTTGAGCGTTGTCATCTGCTTGGCACAGGCCTTGATGGCGCAATTTTGACCGAACTAATGACCACCGAAGGAACTGGTACCCTCGTTGCATCACAGCCCACCACGTCTATTCGTCAAGGCCGAATTGATGATCTACCAGGACTCATTCATTTGCTTGCGCCGATGGAGGAAAATGGCACACTGATTCAAAGGTCTCGCGATAAACTCGAAGCAGAAATAAATCATTTTTACGTGATCGAGCAAGATGATCGTATTCTTGGCTCCGCAGCATTATATCCCCTTGACGACCAGTGCGCTGAACTCGCCGCACTGACTGCTGACCAAGCCTCACCCGAACACAACATCGGTACCAAATTATTGAGACATATTGAAGAACAAGCTCGGGCTAAATCACTTCAAAGTCTCTTTGTATTAACAACACAAGCGAGCGACTGGTTTAAAGAACGTGGCTTTGTGATGTCTTCCATTGAAGAGCTACCAGAAAATCGGCAGGCTCTGTATAACTTTCAGCGAAACTCGCTGATCCTTAAAAAAGAACTATAAAACCCACCATAACCGACAAACGTCGGCGCTATTCATCGGTTATCTTCGACTGAATCAGACAGACTCGCTCATGCGCCATGATTCGCAAAACTAGCGCGGTTCTGTCATCAGCTAGTTTAAGTGCATTTACAGACAGTGACCAAAAAGTCATCTACCGCCGATCCCAGATCTCGTAACTGTGGGCCGGCGATATCTCGTCTGCGAAATGATCATCAACAGAAATTTGCTCGAAAATCGCTCCATCTGGCGCCTTAAAAAATGCATCCCCCTCGGGTGATGCATGCACTTGCGTCACATACATCCGATCTACCAACGCCATCGATTCTTGGTAAATAGTAGCGCCTCCAATCAGCATCACCTCATCAACACCATCCAGCTCGGCTTGAGCACAAGCCATTTCCAATCCGTCCCGAAGGTTTGAAACAACTCGCACACCAAGTGCTGACCAATCATGATTCCGTGTTACGACCACATTAGTGCGGCCGGGAAGCGGCTGACCGATAGATTCGAACGTCTTTCGTCCCATGACAACCGGCTTACCCATTGTCACTTGTTTGAAATATTTGAGATCGCTGGGAAGGTGCCATGGAAGCTTATTATCGATCCCTATAACACCGTTATCTGCCCGAGCAACGATTAGAGAAACTCGCATCAGATCGCCACAGGTGCCTTAATATGAGGATGAGGATCATATCCTGCGATTAAAATGTCCTCTTCCCGATACCCGATTATCTTTTCTGGTGTGCGACTCAACTTTAGTGTCGGGAGTGGTTTCGGATCCCGCGATAATTGTTCACGAGCCTGCTCCAAATGATTTTGATACAGATGAACATCACCACCTGTCCAAATGAAGTCGCCCACTCCAAGTCCACACTGATCAGCAATTAAATGTGTTAACAATGCATAACTCGCAACATTGAAGGGAACTCCTAAAAATACATCTGCTGAACGTTGATATAGCTGACAAGACAATGTTCGATTAGCCACATAGAACTGAAAAAGTGTATGACACGGGGCCAGCGCCATCAGCCCAGCCCGCACATTGTCCTGAGGCGTTTTAGTCTCATCAGGTAGCAGAGCCGGGTTCCACGTCGAAACCAAATGCCTTCTTGAATCCGGACGGACTTTGATAGAATGAACGACCTCAGTCAATTGATCAATAACACGGCCATCAGATGCTGGCCACGAACGCCATTGGGCCCCGTACAAAGGGCCCAATGAACCATCCTCTGTCGCCCACTCATCCCAAATAGAAACGCCATGATCACGTAAGTATTGAGTATTGGTATCGCCCTGGATAAACCATAACAGTTCATGAACCACAGACTTAACATGGACTTTTTTTGTAGTAACCAGAGGAAAGCCTTGGGTCAAATCAAAACGCATTTGATGTCCAAAGCGACTAAGGGTCCCCGTGCCTGTTCGATCGTCCTTCTGTATCCCCTGATCCAATAACAGTTGAAGCAAATCAAGATATGCGCGCATTCAGAGGCCCCCTACGTAACATCATTAGCCAGATACCGATCGCAATCATTGGAATCGAAAGCAGCTGCCCCATCGTCATCCAGCTTAACCAAATAAATCCCAAATGGGCATCAGGCTCACGAACAAACTCAACTGCGAAACGGAACACCCCATAACCTAATAAAAAAAGCCCCGTCACTTGGCCTAACGGCCTCGATTTAGACGAAAACGCCCAGACTACTGCAAATAATACGATTCCCTCCAAAGCGAACTGATACAGCTGGCTCGGGTGACGGGAAAGCGCATCGGCTCTCGGGAAGACCACCCCCCAATCCATATCAGTGGGGCGGCCCCATAGTTCGCCACCGATAAAGTTTCCAAGTCTTCCAAGCCCGAGACCTAAAGGAATCAAAGGCGCAAGTGCGTCACCTAACGCAAGTGGTTCGATCTGGTGCCGACGAGCGAATACCCAAGTCAGAGCGATCACACCAATAAGCCCACCGTGGAATGCCATGCCACCTTCCCAAATAAAAAATAAGGAAAGGGGTTCGTCAGACAATCGTGCCGGCTGATAAAAAATCATATAACCAACCCGTCCGCCCAAAATAACACCCAGCGCAATCCAAGTTAGGAGATCCGCCATCTGCTCGCGATTAATGGGGAACAGACCGCGGCCAATCCGGTAAATTGCAAGGGCATACCCACTTAAAAAACCGAAAACATACATGAGGCCGTACCAATGGATCTGAATAAATCCGAAATCGACGACCACCGGATCAATGACTAAATAAGTCATGCGATCAGTCTCCTAAAACTCGGAAAAATCCCGCTAGCTACAGAAGAAAACAGAATTTCTTTCATGAAACTTCCATTACAAACGACTCCCGTAAATTAGGAGGTACCAATAGGTGTAATTGCTTTTCCATAAATGCGTGGCCAACTATCCGAAGCACATTTTTACCAGACTCGCTTGCAAGCGCTTTTGTAGCAAGCTGTCTACATTCACGTAAATGAAAAGCTCCTAAAGCCCTCTTTACAGAAGCAAGCGCGGCGGACGACATTGAAAGTTCATTGAAGCCCAACCCGACTAGTAGTACTGCCGCTAGTGGATCACCCGCCATTTCACCGCATAAGGCAACTGGAATATTTGCATTCACGCCGGCTGTTGAGGTGATCTTGAGCGCTCTCAACACTGCCGGGTGAAAACCATCAAATATATCAGCGACACGGGCATTTGTGCGGTCAACAGCCAATAAATACTGGGTGAGATCGTTGGATCCAACGGATAAGAAATCTGCTTCTGTTGCTAGCTCAGGCGCGAGATATACTGCACTAGGTACTTCGATCATAACCCCAACCTCGGGCTTGGTTACACTGATCCCCTCCGCTCTTAGTTCCAGAACGACCCTCTCGATTAGGACTCTTGACGCTCGCAATTCCTCTAAAGTTGTAATCATGGGCAATAAAATGCGCAGATTTCCTGAGCCGGAGTTAGCACGCAACATCGCACGAATTTGGGTAAGGAAAATTTCTGGATGATCGAGAGTAACCCTTATCCCCCGCCATCCCAAAAATGGATTTTCTTCCTCAATCGAAAAATAAGGAAGACTTTTGTCGCCGCCAATATCCAGTGTTCGCATAACGACCGGCATCGGTGCATACGTCTCGAGTTCCGCTCTGTACTCGCTCTCTTGTTCATCTTCTGTAGGAAACCGGGAGCGGGCCAAAAAAATAAATTCTGTACGATATAAACCAACACCATCAATGAAGCTTCGCTGGCGATCCGACAGATCACCGAACGGCCCAGCATTAAGCATTAAATGCACACGCGCGCCGTCTTCGGTAATAGCAGCACCGGGCTCAACCTGCTCCAAATCCATTTCGAGAATTGCAGCATCATCAATAGCCCGCTGATACTCGGCAAGCACGTGCTCAGATGGCTCTACAATAAGCTCACCACGCCATCCATCAACAATTAAATATGCGCCAGAAATATCGCTGAGTGGTAAATCTACTGCACCCATCACCGCCGGAATGCCGAGGCCCCTAGCCAAGATAGCGACGTGAGAGTTTGCGGAGCCTTTGATAGAAACAATTGCCTTTAATGATTTGGTCACAACCTCTCCTAGCATTACGGGGGTCACGTCTTCCGCGATCAGGATCACATCGTCTGGATATTCAAGGGCTTCAGATTGCTCATGAAGTAATTTAGCAAGTATCCGACGCCCTAGGTCCAACAAGTCCGTCGCCCGTTCTTTGAGATAGGTATCGTCCATCGCCTCAAAGCGAGCGACCAGATCAAGAACAACATATTTGAGTGCTGTCGTTGCAGTCTCTCCAGAGCGAATACGTTGACAGACCTCGCCACTTAATGTGTGATCCTCAAGCATTCTCAAATAAGTATCGAAAAGGGCCGTTTCTTTTCTCGCCAAATGCTCTGACAGGGAATCGCTGATTTGTCTCAGCTCAGCCTTCACCTCACTAAGTGCTATGTGAAATTCTCCAAGCTCAAGCTCCGGTTGATCTGTCTTGGCATCTTTAACCCGCCTCAGAATTGCCGGTGGCTGACGCACAAAAGCCGTCCCCGTGGCCACACCACCTATGCCAGCTACACCTTTAAAATGCACGTCAGTTGGCTTTTCACCGGTAGTTTGGCTTAAATGCAGCCGGCCAGAGACTTTGGCATGAGCGATCAATGCAGATATCTGAGCAGCGACTGTGACGAGCAGTGCTTCCTCCTCATCACTGAATTTTCGTTGGGTTGTTTGTTGAACAACAAGAACGCCCAAGATTTCTCTTTGGTGAACGATCGGCACACCCAAAAACGACTGAAAAATTTCTTCACCAGTTTCCCGCAAAAACCGAAATGCAGGATGATTCGGTGCATCATCAAGATTTACCAACTCTCCTCGGCTACCTACTGTCCCCACAAGACCTTCAGTCCTGGCAAGGCTAGCTAATCGGACAGAGTCCGGGTTAAGCCCGTCAGTTGCCATCAACAGCCATCGATCGGTTGACTCGTCTAGTAGGTATACCGAACACACCCCAGTCTGCATCGTATCTTTAATTCGTGTGACTATGATGGTGAGCGCTTCGTCTAAAGTCGCCGCGTCAGTGACCGCCTGAACCAAGCGCCTCAGAATTTCTAGCATGCCATTGGTCCAGACCAACGTAATGCTGGGGCAAGCTCAATCATCGCTTGCCGGTAAACATCTCGCTTAAATGGTACTACCTGGCCTAAGGGGTACCAGTAGCTCACCCACTGGTATGCGTCGAACTCGGGATGGTCGGTCGCATCCAAGTTCGGTCGAACAAAAGAGTCCTTTAATGCAAGCAGATACCAGCGTTGTTTTTGGCCAACACACGTTTTCCTGCCACGTGGTCGGACCAAGGATTTGGGGAGCTGATAACGCAGCCAACCAGCAGTTTTTGCCAACACAAACACTTGATTCTTTGAAATACCAAGCTCCTCACTTAGTTCGCGATAAAGCGTATCTTCAGGGGTCTCACCAGATTGCATTCCTCCTTGCGGGAACTGCCACGAATCTTCCCCGAGTCGCCTAGCCCAAAGAACAGAACCGACTGGATGCGCAAGAATAATTCCCACATTTAACCTAAAACCGTCCTGATCAATCATGACTTGAAACTCTCCAAAATCCCTCGCATTCTTTCAACTTTTAGCAGATCGCTCAATCAAATGAGATAAATTCAATGGAACTTGCCGTCTTCGACCTCGATAACACCCTGCTTCCTATAGATAGCGACAAATCTTGGAATCAATTCCTTATTGATACCGGTGCGGTAGACGCGGGTTATTATCGAGAAAATAACGAACGCTTCTACCAGAATTACCTCGACGCAAACCTCGACATAAGAGCGTATCAGCGATTCGCCTGTGAAGTATTGCAAAATTATCCCATTGAACAGGTAACCCAGTGGCGGGATCAATTTGTCCGTGAGATCGTTTGTCCAAAACTCCAAACTAAAGCGCTTGAATATATTCGGGCCTATAAAGTCAAAGGCTTCCATACTGTAATTATCTCGGCGACTAACACATTCATTATCGAGCCGATCGCCAATTTGCATGGTGTTGATAGTTATCTCGGCTGCGAATTTGAAGTTATCAACGGACAATTCACCGGTGAGTTAGTTGGGATTCCCACGTATAAAGAAGGAAAAATTGATGCATTATCAAATTGGCTGGACTCGATTGGCGCGAAAGCTTCAAAAATTCATTTTTACTCAGATTCGATCAACGACCGACCACTCCTTGAAAAAGCAGACCAGGCTTTTGTTGTTAATCCAGACCAATTATTAGCAGAGCTAGCGAACAACCGAGGCTGGCCAGTGATAAGCTTCGCGGACTAGTGGTGGTCTGTGATGAAGGAGGTTGGTTACTTCACACATTCAGATTGTATGATCCATCAGATGGGATACATGCATCCTGAAAGCCCAATGCGGTTGGAAGCAATCGATAAAGAACTTCAGTCACAAGGGTTAATCTTGGATCTAATTCAGTTCGAATCAGAACCCGCATCTCTAGCGCAGATTAAACGTGCACACTCTTGCGAACATGTCCGAGAAATTGAACAAATCGGACGTAACGCTGTCATTAGTGGTTATAGTCCAATTGATAAGGATACCTCGATGGGGCCTGGTTCTCTTCGTGCTGCGCTTTTAGCCGCCGGGGCGGGATGTCTGGCTGTTGATCATTTAATTGCTGGTAATATTCAACGTGCATTTTGCGCAACGAGGCCGCCCGGACATCATGCCGAAATATCATTAGCGATGGGATTCTGCCTATTTAATAACGTAGCCGTAGCCGCATTACACGCCATTGAGCACCATGGCCTGCAGCGGGTGGCTATCGTTGATTTCGATGTTCACAATGGAAATGGAACGGTTGACATCTTCAAAAATGATGAGCGTGTTATGGTATGTTCGTCATTTCAGCACCCGTTTTATCCCAATCGTCATTTCGATACGCTCGGTGATAACTTGGTTCTTACGCCAATCAATGCCGGTTCAAAAGGTCATGCATTCCGACAGAAAGTTGAACGCGATTTTTTTTCAGCACTCGACGGATTTAGTCCAGAACTTTTACTGATTTCAGCTGGCTTCGACGCTCACACAGAAGATCCTCTAGGTGAGCTCAATCTCATTGAGGACGATTATCGTTGGATAACATCAATGATTAATGACATTGCGGATCGACATAGCCAATCACGTATCGTATCTATGCTTGAAGGTGGGTATCATCTTGGTGCGCTAGGGCGGAGTGTATCTGCCCATATTGAGATGATGTTAAATGGCTGATTTATCAGATTATCAACAAGTACTGACGCCAAATTATGGGGTGCCTGCGACTGTTATCGTGAAAGGCCAGGGCTGCAGATTATATGGCCAAAATGGAGAATCATATTTGGATCTGGCCGGGGGCATCGCGGTCAGCGCTCTTGGTCACTGTCATCCAGATGTTGTCAAAACACTTACAGAACAAGCTAATCAAGTTTGGCATCTGTCTAATGTTCTGGCAAATGAACCTGCAATCCATCTTGCCAAAGCGCTGGTCGATGCCACCTTTGCTGAACGTGTATTTTTTTGTAATTCTGGAGCAGAAGCAAATGAAGCCGCCATCAAGGCAGCACGGAAGGCCACCAACAACCTGTTTGGAAATGAAAAATACGAAATAATTTGTTTTGATGAATCGTTTCATGGACGCACTATTGCTACGATAGCTGCTGGAGGTCAACCGAAATACAGAAAGGGTTTCGGTCCAATGCCGGAAGGATTCACTCATATTCCAATCAATCGCGGAGACATCTTAGAAAGGGCAGTCTCAGAAAAAACCTGCGCTATTATAGTAGAGCCCATTCAAGGCGAGGGAGGCGTAAGACCTATCTGCCTAAAACTTTTTGAAAAAATGCGCAAACATTGTGACCGCGTTGGTGCCGCGCTTATCGTTGACGAAGTGCAAACAGGAATGGGGCGGACTGGAAAATTATTTGCCTACCAACATAGCGGCATCACGCCTGATATCCTGACTTCCGCTAAGAGTCTCGGATGTGGATTTCCAATCGGCGCAATGTTGTGTAAAGAGTGGATTTCAGAACACTTTGTTCCCGGAACCCATGGGAGCACCTACGGGGGGAACCCCCTAGGAACCGCAGTCGCAAGAAAGGCGCTTGAAACCATCAACCAACCTGAGCTTCTAAATAATGTTCTCAGTCGGGGTGAGCAGTTGATGCAAGGACTCAATGAGCTCAATGAAAGGTATGAGCTTTTCCAAACGATTAGGGGCAAGGGACTATTGATAGGCGCGGTCCTGAAGGACGACTACGCGGGTCGATCTGGTGAACTGACAACGCTTACCATGCAAGAAGGTCTCATGACGCTAATCGCGGGTCCAGACGTGCACCGCTTTGCGCCACCCCTCATCATTTCCGAGTCCGAGATTAACGACGCACTGACAATACTTGCCCGCGCATATAGCCACTTTATAAAACAAATCTAACCGCAGCGAATAAGTTAAACTAGGCCACATGATAATAAATCAAGCTAAATCGATTCTCTTGCCTGCGGTTCTGGCACTTACGCTGTCTCAAGCCACCATGGCTTTAGACGTGGCTGGACTGCGGATAAACGATTCTGTGGATGATTTCCAGAACCTTATGAGCCCAGCCAAACAATATCTAACTGTCACACATGACCCCGAGGGAAGAATTGTTCGAATTTTTTATCAACAAGAAGGTTTACCAAACGATTCACAAACGCAAAAAAAACTGGTGAATCGGATCTGCGATAAATATGGCCGAGTCACGTCCTGCTATTCGGCACTTTCTGAAATAAAGGCGCGGGATAAAAAATTCCTACGATTCTTTCATCTCTACCGAGATGAAAGAGAAACTCAGGAGTTACGAGCACGTATTCGGCGTACGAAAATGATAAGCCTTACGCCGGAACTCACAGTGGAAATTGATTTGATAGACTCTGCCTATGCAAAAAAGTTAAAAGATCAAAAGGCTACGGCTTCCGACCTGATAGATTTCTAAAAGCGAGGCCCGCGGAAGTAAGTTGGTTTATGCCGACCACCTACTAACGCGATTTTTCGATCAACTCGTCCAACAAATCAAATAGTTGGTCCTCACCACCCGCCTGCGCTATTCCGGTTACATGCCGACCATCCACCACGAAGGCTGGGACCCCTCGAATGCCATAGGCTCTAGTGCGAGCATCCGTAAGCCTCAAAGCACTCTCCGTCGCAAAGCTGTCAAGCTCTCGTTTGACTAGAGCCGGATCCGCGCCAAATCTCTCGAAGAAAGCCACGACATCATCTACCTTCTGAAGAAGTTGACCCTCGCGATGAATAGCATTAAAAAGGGGCTCGTGAATCGTCTCCAACAACTCGATATTTTTTGCCACCCAAAACATTCGGGCGTGCATTTCCCAAGAGCGGCCGAAGACCACTGGAATCTGAATAAAATCCACATCTGCCGGAAGCCGGTCGACCCAGACTTTCAATGCTGGATCGAGAGAGTCGCAATGCGGGCATCCATACCAGAACAGTTCCACCACCTCGACTTTTTCTGAGCCTGATGTTACGACCGGTTTTGCCAATGTCTGAAAATGAACGCCTTCTTGGAACTCGTTTGCAAACCCAGATTGATTCAAAACCAAGCCGAAACTCAAAAATAACATCGACAAAACACGTTTAAGCACTATTTAAGACCCTCAACATAACTGGAAACCGCCTCAATATCGGCGTCAGACATTTTCTGCGCAACACCGTTCATCATGACATTCACACGCAAACCATCACGAAATGCTCTAAGCTGGGTCTCAGAATATCCTGCCCACTGGCCTTTTAAGGAAGGGAAAACCGCTGAGGCCAACCCAACTCCTGTTGGGCCATGGCATGCAGCACAGGCACTGATACCTTTCTCTGTGTCGCCAAACCTATAGAGTTGCTCGCCTCTGTCTAAAAGGTCAGCCTGAACTGCACCGGTTGAAATAGTTTGTGTTGCGTAATAAACCGAAAGATCTGCGATATCTTCTTCCGAGAGAACCGCAGCCAGTCCCGCCATGATCGCATTCTTACGTAATCCATCACGATACGCTCTCAAGGTCGATGCAAGATAACTCGCATGCTGCCCAGCCAATTTCGGATAATCGGCGGCTCCACTGTTACCGTCTGATCCATGGCATGCGGAGCAAGTTACACTTTTTGCCTTACCCTGCTCTGCGCTACCAACATACGCGTCGTTTGTTGCCGATTCCGCCGTCGCGAATGGCACCAAACCTACAGCTAGTGCAATAACAGTGAGTAATGACTTCATTCAATTCATCTCTTTTTTGGGAAGACTGTTCGTTTTTTGATGGCGTAGTATACATTGCACCTAAAATTTGTGCAGTGAAGGATTCAACAACTATGCGCGATATTCAGCTTGACCCAAGGCTCGCGAAGGCAGCATTTTTGGTCAGCGCTCCCTCGCTCGACTACTGTCCCCCAGAATGCGGTCCCGAGGTTGGCTTTTGTGGTCGCTCAAACGCGGGCAAGTCCAGTGCTTTAAACGCTTTGACGGGCCAAAAAAACCTGGCTCGAGTGTCTAAAACACCCGGACGTACTCAACTAATAAATTTTTTTGAGATTCCTGAAACCGGCGGCTTTCTCGTGGATTTACCCGGATACGGGTACGCCAAGGTTCCCGAGGCAATAAAGCGACAATGGCAACACCACCTCGGAAAATTTCTCACTGAACGCAGAACCCTGACCGGTCTCGTGCTTCTAATGGACGTGAGGCACCCCATGACTGACCTCGATCAACAGATGCTCACATTCGCTGATCATCGTAAAATGGACACGCTACTTTTACTAACGAAGAATGACAAGCTCAGTCGCAATCAGGCAGCAAAATCAAGACAATCTGTCCAGAAAAAAAGACCTCAATCGTTAGTATTAAACTTCAGTAGTCTGGACAAAACCGGACTTGTTGAGGCATCAAGCTGGGTCACGCAACGTCTTGAAGGCCAATAAAATAAAACCCCAGTAGCTCACACCGGGGTTTGAGGGTCCGACAGGGGTCTCGTCGGCTCGACGAAAGAGGGAAATCTTTGTCTTTCATATTGAGACAAACTAGATCCAAAAAAGTTCAAAAAACCAGAAAATTAGTGCGCCTCGAACCAGCTCCCACCATTCCCTATCTGGACAACCAGCGGCACTGACAATTCTGCTGCTAATTCCATTTCGGTCCTTATCAAATCACGTGCTTCTGCAAGATCTTGGTCAATTACCTCAAACACGAGCTCATCGTGCACTTGTAACAGTAACTGACAGCCAATATCAGTCGATTTAAGTGCGCTTTGAACTCGCAACATTGCACGCTTTATGATATCGGCAGCAGTGCCCTGCATCGGAGCGTTTATCGCCGCGCGCTCGGCCGCCTGCCTCACTGGAACCTGCTTCGCCCTGATGTCAGGAAGAGTCAACCGCCGCCCAAAAACCGTTTCGACATATCCCTGTTCATGAACCATGGTGCGCGTTGAATCCATATATCGTCGAACGCCAGGATATCGCTCAAAATACCGATCAATGTATGTCGCTGCCTCGGCACGCTCAATGCCCAATTGTCTCGCCAAACCAAACGCACTCATGCCATAAATCAAACCAAAATTAATCGCTTTAGCTCGACGACGCTGCTCGCTAGTGACAAACATCGGTTCCACAGTAAAAACCTCAGAAGCTGTTGCGCGATGAATATCCTCTCCTCTTGCGAAAGCATCAACCAAGCCCGGATCTTCGGATAGATGGGCCATGATACGAAGCTCAATCTGCGAATAATCAGCAGCCACAACTGACCACCCCTCTGGAGCTATAAACGCTTTACGAACCCGGCGGCCGTCCTCGGTGCGAATCGGAATATTTTGTAAATTAGGATCAGATGATGATAATCGACCGGTTGATGTCACCGCCTGATGAAAAGAAGTACGTACACGCCCATCGGCTGGATCACAGTCTTGAGGAAGCTTATCTGTATATGTGCCTTTCAGCTTCGACAAACCTCGGTGCTCAAGCAGTAACTTCGGCAACGGATAATCCAATGCAAGCCCTTGTAGCGCCTCTTCGTTTGTTGAAGGAGCCCCCTTAGGCGTTTTCTTAATTACCGGAAGCTTCAATTCACCAAATAAGATTTCCTGTAACTGCTTAGTGCTGGCCAAGTTGAAGGGTCGGCCCACAAATTTCTGTGCTTCCGATTCCAACTCCTTTAGCCGAGTACCTAGAATTTGTGACTGCGTTTGAAGAATCTCAATGTCAAGCAAAGCACCGTGATTTTCCATGTCCCGAAGAACAAACATGACTGGCAGCTCTAAGTCCTGATAAATCGATCTCAGAGACTGTTCTCTCTCCAAGCGCTCGTTGAAAATCTCGTAGAGCCGGAGCGTAATATCAGCATCCTCAGATGCATATTGAGTGGCTTGGTCAAGAGTTACTTCAGCAAAACCAATTTTTTTAGCTCCCCTACCACAGACATCTTCGTAGGGAATCATATCTATTGCCAAAATGCGACTCGCCACAGAGTTCAT
>PBDH01000015.1 GCA_002717305.1 Gammaproteobacteria bacterium
CTATTTGATAAAAATATCATTTTTACAGTTTGATTTGCTGTTTTTTAGGATTAATCCACAAATTCGTTAAAAGAAAAATTTAACGAATTAAAACAACAGGATAGCAAATATTTTCGCCTTGCCTATTGACCCGGGCGGCCATGATTGTGCATAACTTATCCCCGGCAAGGAGATAACAATGATGAATTGGGATACCTGTGTAGAACAGTTGGCCAGAGAGTTAACGCCGGAGCAGCTAAATACATGGATCAAACCACTGCAAGCAGAGGTGAAATCGCAATCCATTTGTCTGTTTGCCCCCAATAGGTTTGTGAAAGATTGGGTTACCGATCGGTATCTTGAGCGAATACAAACATTCTTCTCGCAGCATGTTGGCGGGGCTTTCCAGGTTGTCTTGCGGGTTGGTTCTAGCAGCGATCAAGAGGTGGGTGCAGTTGACAGGATGGGTGTTAACAGCCCCAGATTGAATGGGTCTGTGAAAAGTCATAAAGCAATGGTTACTCCGATCAGTGAGCCGGCGGTTGTTAAGGGATCCATCAATCATAGCAACCGGTTAAACAACGACTTTCGGTTCAATAATTTTGTTGAAGGCAAGTCGAATCAGTTGGCTCGGGCCGCAGCGCAGCGTGTGTCAGAAAAACCAGGCTCGGAATATAATCCCTTATTTCTCTATGGTGATACTGGGCTCGGGAAGACGCACTTGATGCACGCCGTTGGCAATCAGATAAGAAAAAATAATCTTGATGCGAAAATAATCTATGTACATTCAGAACGGTTTGTTGGGGATATGGTGAAGGCTTTGCAATTGAATGCTATTGCTGATTTTAAAAGGGTATACAGAAATGTCGACGCTCTTTTGATAGATGATATTCAGTTTTTTGCTGGTAAAGAAAAATCTCAGGAAGAATTTTTTCATACGTTTAATAGTTTATTGGAAGGGGCGCAACAGATCATATTGACGTCGGATCGGTATCCAAAAGAGATTGATAACATGGAAGACCGTCTCAAGTCCCGTTTCGGATGGGGTTTGACGGTAAGATTAGAGCCTCCGGAGTTGGAGACGCGGGTGGCTATTTTGATCAACAAGGCTCAAGAGTCTGGTGTCGATCTGAAGCGTGACTGTGCATTTTTTATAGCGCAAAAAGTGCGTAGCAATGTGCGAGATTTAGAAGGGGCTTTGAAAAGGGTGTTGGCTAACGCCCATTTTTTTGGTCAGTCTATAAATTTGGACTTTGTGCGGGAAACATTGAGAGATCTCATTGCTGTTCACGATCGACAGATATCTCTCGACAACATCCAGAGAATGGTTGCTGATTATTTTAAAATAAAAATTTCAGACCTACTCTCGAAGCGTCGCAATCGGTCAGTGGCTAGACCCAGGCAGGTGGCGATGGCGCTGTGTAAAGAACTCACAGATCATTCATTACCAGAAATTGGTGAGGCTTTTGGAGGACGAGATCACACGACAGTTTTGCATGCTTGTCGGAAAATTAAAGAATTATGTGACACAGATCTGTCAATTCGAGATGATTATAGCAATCTTCTCAAAGCATTAACTGGGTAAGGAACTACAATGGAATTTTCCGTCTCTCGCGAGCAGCTCCTCGAGAAATGTCAGACTGCTGCATCAGTGGTTGAACGCAAGCAGACAATGGCGATATTGGCAAATATTCTTATCGAAGTTGATGCTACGGGAGCGGTAGTTACAGGCACGGATCTGGATAGCGAGATTTCAACTAATATGGAGCTAGTTGAGGTAGGGTCCGGCGGTGCCGTGACAGTTCCTGGAAGAAAGTTAGTTGATATTACGAAGGCTCTTCCTGAGGGATCTGTTATTCAATTTAAGCAGGAAGGTTCTCAGATGACTTTGGTGTGTGGTCGGTCTAAATTTAAGTTGGCCACGCTTCCGGCGGTTGATTATCCGAGGCTCGAGATCCGGGGCGACTTGACAACGGTGTCACTTGCTAGAGGACCGCTTCAGGACGCGATTGGAAAGACGCAGTTCGCAATGGCACAACAAGATGTGCGGTACTACTTAAATGGGATGCTGTTCTCAATCGGTGGTGGTGAGTTCCGTACAGTCGCTACGGATGGACATAGGTTGAGTCTCTATCAAACGTCCTTAGAAGGGATATCATCAGATCCAAGTTCGCTGATTGTACCTCGTAAAGCGGTGCTTGAATTAGCTAGATTGGCAAACAGTGCAGATGAAACCGTAGAGTTGGCTTTTTCGACCAGTCATTTTCGGGTTTCGGGACCGACATTTGTTTTTACCAGTGTGTTGATTGATGGGCGTTTTCCAGACTATGAGCGTGTGGTACCAAAGGGGGGCGACCATGTGGTTCGCGCAGATCGCAAACTTTTACGTGAATGCCTTTTGAGAGCTGCGATTCTTTCAAGTGAACAATATAGAGGTGTGCGTTTGCGTCTTTCACAGGGTCAGATCGAAGTATTTGCCAATAACGCGGAGCAAGAAGAGGCCCAAGAAACACTCGAAGTAGAGTTTGTTGGAGAGGACGGTTTCGAAATAGGATTCAACGTTAGTTATTTGTTGGACGTATTGGCCACTATAGGGACAGAGTTGGTTGAGGTGAGGTTTGGGGATTCTAATCGTAGCGCTTTACTCTTGGGTGTTGGGGACGACTCCGGCAGATATGTCGTAATGCCAATGCGACTCTAAGTGATCACATCTTTACAAATTAGCCATGTGCGGGGGCTCGAGGAGACATCTATGTCTCTCGGGCCTTCCGTCAATATGTTGGTTGGTGATAATGGCGCTGGTAAAACCTCTGTGCTCGAAGCGGTGTCTATTTTATCGTTCGGGCGGAGTTTTGTCTCATCAAGAGTCAAGTCGGTGATTGCGTTTGATCAGTCAGATTTGACAGTTTTTGGGAAAGTAAAAAGGGCTGATGTCGAGCATGAGCTTGCAGTGCAAGTTTGTAGGGATAATGAACGTAAATTGCGCGTTGATGGTTTAGTAGCAAGGGGCCAGGGGGCGTTAAGCAAGATCTTGCCTGTACTGCAAATTACCCCACATGTTTTAGATTTGATTTCAGGCAATCCTGGAGATCGCCGTAGATTTCTCGATTGGGGTGCTTTTCATTGGTCGGACGGGAATGGTCAGTTGTTTAGCAGTTTGCGGAGAGCCCTAGTACAGCGCAATGCAGTGCTTAGGGGTGGTATACTGTCTGAACAGGATCTTTTTCCGTGGGAGCAGCAGATCGCGCAATATGGAGAGGCTGTTAATGACTGGAGGAAAAAGTTCGTAAATGATTTGCAGCCTTTGTTCCAATCTTTTTTATGCGAGTTGGGCTTAGGGATAGAGCTTGATGTTGTATATCGAAGTGGCTGGGGTGAAAACGGGTTGGTGGAAGCCTTAGCCGCCAATCGTAATCGGGAGATTAAGGCAAGGTGTTCATTAGTTGGTCCACAACGCGCGGATTTAGAAATCACGCGGGGGGGAGTGAAGGCTAGCGAGACGCTCAGCAGAGGGGAGCTAAAGGTTTGTAACCTTGCATTGATTTTGGCGCAGCTTTCTGCCGCTGGACAAAGGGGGCTTGATCCAGTTTTATGTTTAGACGATCTCGGGGCGGAATTAGATGAGGGCTCGTTGTCCCGCGTTTGGAGGGTGGTGGTTGCAAGCGGTGTGCAAGTTCTGGCAACAGGGGTAACTGTTGATCGCATAGGGGTAAATGTTTTTCAGTTAGGGCATGCGAGAGTGTTTCACGTGAAACGCGGCAGAGTCGTTTCGAATTAAGGAAAAAAAGATGGCACAAGATCAGCAGCCAGGAAATTATGATGGCAGTTCGATAAAGGTACTGAAGGGACTCGAGGCTGTAAAGAAGCGTCCTGGGATGTACATCGGAAATACTGATGATGGTACGGGATTGCATCATATGGTTTTTGAGGTTGTTGACAATTCTATTGATGAGGCTTTAGCGGGCCACTGTGATCAGATTGACGTCATCATCCACACCGATGGATCCGTCACTGTTCACGATAACGGGCGCGGAATTCCAGTAGACGCGCATGAAGAGGGGAAAAGTGCGGCCGAGATTATATTGACGGTCCTCCACGCTGGCGGCAAATTCGATGAGAACTCTTATAAAGTCTCTGGTGGACTGCATGGTGTCGGCGTTTCCGTTGTGAATGCCCTCAGTGAAAGATTGGTGTTGACAGTTCGGCGCGAAGGTTCGGTGTGGGAGCAGGAATATAGGCATGGAGATCCACATACGCCGTTGGCAGCAGTTGGAAATACGGCAGAGACTGGGACCACCCTCCGATTCAAGCCGTCTGCAGACACCTTCGCGATCGTGGATTTTAGCTACGACATTCTAGCAAAGCGACTCCGCGAGTTATCCTTCCTTAATTCAGGCGTGCGCATAAAGCTGAGCGAAGAGAGTACAGCTCAATCTGAGATTTTTGAATATGAGGGTGGTTTGTCGGCGTTCGTCGGTTATCTGGGAAAAAATAAAAATCCAATTTGTGACGTGTTCCATTTTGCTTCGTCTGAGCGAGCGGATGGAATCGGTGTTGAGATAGCGTTGCAGTGGTATGATACATACCAAGAAAATATTTTTTGTTACACCAATAATATCCCGCAGAAAGATGGTGGCACACACTTAGAGGGCTTTCGGACATCTTTGACACGCTCGTTGAATCAATATATCGAGGACGGACAACTGTTGAAGAAAGCGAAAGTTGCTACATCTGGCGACGATGCAAGGGAAGGTCTGACCGCTATTATTTCCGTTAAAGTTCCCGACCCAAAATTTTCGTCGCAAACCAAAGACAAATTAGTATCACAAGAGGTTAAGACAGCAGTTCAACAAGAAATGCGAGAGGCTTTTCAGACCTTCCTTGTGGAAAGGCCGACAGAAGCCAAACAAATTGTTGCAAAAATGATAGATGCGGCCAGGGCCCGGGAGGCCGCAAGAAAGGCGCGAGAGCTAACGCGACGTAAGGGAGCTTTAGATATCGCAGGATTACCTGGGAAACTAGCTGATTGTCAAGAGAAGGATCCAGCCTTCTCTGAGCTTTTCCTCGTAGAGGGTGATTCTGCTGGCGGGTCAGCGAAACAGGGTCGTGATCGCAAGACACAAGCCATCCTTCCTCTAAAAGGTAAAATTCTGAACGTCGAGAAAGCTCGGTTTGACAAACTCTTAAGCTCGCAGGAAGTCGGTACTTTGGTGACCGCCCTAGGTTGCTCGATAGGCCCCGAGTTCGATATCGAGGGTCTTCGTTACCATAAAATAATCATTATGACGGACGCAGACGTTGACGGTGCGCATATTCGCACGCTGTTGTTGACCTTTTTTTACAGGCACCTCAAAGAGGTCGTTGAGCGTGGCCATGTCTACATTGCCCAGCCGCCGCTCTACAAGGTAAAAAAGGGAAAGCAAGAGCAGTATTTAAAAGATGAGTCAGCTTTAGATGCATTTTTAACCAACATGGCCCTCGATGGTTCAGTATTGCACCTGACGTCTGGAGAGTCGGTTTCAGGGGAGGTTTTAGAGCGGCTCTTTGAAACCTATCGGGTTGGGCGTGCAGTAGCTGATAAACTGTACCGTATCTTCCCTCACGAGATCCTTCACGGAATGCTGTTTATNACGCCAATCGCGGTATCTGATTTAGCAAATAATGAGCGNATGGNGACGTTTGCNAGTGATTTGGCGTNACAGNTNCCCAGTGACCCTAAAGANGGGATGTTTTTTAAGGTAGCTATNGAGCCTGACTCAGAAAGACCNGAGTTTCGGATCGTAGTCGAGCGNGTTCAACACGGGTTAATAGATCGGTTCGTTTTTGGCCACCAGTTCTTTGATGGCGGAGATTTCGATCAAATAGCTAAGGCCGCAAAGCTCCTAGTTGGCTTAGTTGATGAAGGCGCGCAAGTTTCTCGAGGGGAACGCAGTTCTGATGTAGTGAGGTTTGAACAAGCCGTTAATTGGTTAATGTCGGAGGCCCGCAGAGGCCCTCAGATACAGCGCTACAAGGGTCTTGGAGAGATGAATCCGGAGCAGCTGTGGGAAACAACGATGGATAGTTCAACGCGGCGATTATTGAAAGTCACTGTTGAGGATATGATCGCGGCTGATCAAATATTTGTGACCTTGATGGGTGATGAGGTCGAGCCGAGACGAGAGTTTATAGAAGCTAACGCTCTGAACGTTCTAAATTTGGATATTTAAAAGCCAGCTAGCAAAGTGCGCGAGATTTTTAAAGGTAGGAGTTGTTTCACGTGAAACAACCTCTTTCATTAGTTCTTCTTTGCCTTTCCCCGTTTCTACTAATGCCCCTCGAATACCCATCCGTTGAGCTGCTTTTAAATCATTACTTGTATCACCTACCAGCCAGTCGGTGTCGGGGTTGAGGGGCAATTTGGTACTAATGGCTTTGAGGAGTCCGATTTTTGGTTTGCGGCATTCACAATTGGTATCTGGGTGGTGTGGACAGAATGCGATCATGTCGAACCCACCACCTGTCGCGCTAGATTCTTGAATCATTTTCTTGTGTATCGCATGAAGAGTGGTCTGCGAAAACAAACCCCTGCCTAAACCGCTTTGGTTTGTAGCAATTGCAATCTTGTATCCAGCCGTCCTCAGGTTTGCTATTGCAACCAGGGAGCCATCGATTGCCTGCCACTCTTCTGGTGACTTTATGTAGTGTTTTGAATCGTGGTTGATTACACCGTCGCGGTCTAAGATAATTGTTGGCATGTTATTGCTGTATTAAACTAAAATCTGCTAATTGCTCGTACGCGTCTTTTACGAGCTGGCAAATGCCGAGGCGATTTTGTTTTATTTCACTATTTTCGCTGTTGACCATTACATGGTCAAAAAATGCGTCTGTTTCGGGCTTCATGTTTAGCAAATACCTTAGCGCCTCATTATATGTTTCACGCGAAATGGCGCGTTCTACATCTTGATAAATCCGAGCTGCCTTCTGAAACAGGGCTTCTTCGCTTGCATGTTCAAATAATAAAGGGTTGATGGTATCGGGTCGTGTGTTATTTTGTTTTAATAAATTTGCAACGCGTTTGTTTGCTGATATTAAAAGTGCGAAATCATCACTATGAAGTTGTTCTGTAAGTGTTTTGACGCGGCCACCTGTTGCTGCAGTGTTTAGTCTGTTAGATGCTTGCACCGCGATAATAATATCGTGACGATAGCCAAGTTCTGTCAAACGTACACGCTCACGATCACTAATAAATTGCAACAACGCCTCGAGCGCGGTAGCTGATCCCGATATGGGTTGTGCGTGAAAGGCTTCGGATAACCATGGTTCTAAGTTAAGTTTTAGTTCCGATCGTTCGTTGAGTCTCAAAAGCCCTATAGCGGCTCTTCGAAGTGCAAAGGGGTCTTTACTACCTGTGGGTGGTTGGCCAATCGCGAAAAGTCCTGCGAGAGTATCCATTCGATCTGCCAGCGCTAATATTGATCCATACAGATCATCAGGAATGCTATCAGAAGCGCCTGCTGGTTGATATAGACCTTGAATCGCGTGTGCTACGTCAGGATTTTCCCCGTCGAGCGAAGCGTAAAGCGTCCCTACTCGTCCTTGAAGCTCATCAAACTCAAGCACCATTTCCGACACCAAATCACATCGCGAAAGCTCTGCTGCTTGACTAACAATTTCCACATTGACGTCGATAGATCTCGCAATTTGTTCCGAAAGACTTTTTAAGCGTTCGGTCTTCGCGCCGAGAGACCCCAATTTTGGATGAAACGTTATGGTATCAAGTCGACCCCTTCTTAATCTAAGCGTGTGTTTACGGTCAGTATCGTAGAAGAATTTTGCATCTGAAAGCCGCGCCCGAATAACGCGCTGGTTACCGGCAATAACTTGACTTTCATCTTTGCTTTCAATATTCGATACGGTTATGAATCGATTCGTTAGTACACCAGTTTGTGCGCGTGTAGGGAAGTACTTTTGGTGCCCTTTCATCGCAGCAACTAATGCCATGTCTGGAGTCGAAAGGAATTCTTCCTCAAAAGTTCCACACAAACCCACTGGCCATTCTACGAGACATGTGACTTCTGTGAGCAAGGCATCATCCTTGTCAACTTGAACATTTTGTGTTTTAGCCACGTTTTGGATAACTTCCCAAGTCTTTTCTGTTCTCTTTTCGAAGTGCGCTATCACAAATGCTTGATTTAAAATCATTTCATAGTTTGATGCGTGATCGATCACTAGTTCGCGTGGAGCCATGAACCGATGACCAAAGCTTGTATTACCACTTTTCAAGCCAAACATCGAGACTGGGACGATTTGTTCGTTTAGCATAGCTAAAATCCAGTGAACAGGACGGGCAAATTCGTCTCGGCTACTGCCCCACCGCATTAGTTTCGACAAGGTTAAAGATCGGATAACTTCTGAACATACTTGAGCAAGGACAGCAGACGCTTCTTTTCCGTCCTCGACGCCCTGATAGACGATCCAATGCCCTTTTTCAGTCTTTATTGAAGACGTTTGTTCGGGTTTAATTCCAAGGCTTTTGCAAAATCCTTCTAGTGCTTTTGTTGGAGCTCCTTTGCTGTATGCTGCTGAATATGCTGGACCACGACGTTCAAATACCTTGTTATCAGAATGTTGAGCCACCCCTGAGACCACTGCTCCAACTCTGCGCGGCGAGGCGATCACCGAAACATCTGAGTATCTTAACGATGCAGATGCCAATTTTTCTTCGAATAGCCTGTGTAGCTGACGGTTGAGTGAAGGAAGTTCTGAAGAGGGTAGTTCTTCACATCCAAGCTCGAAAACGAAGCAAGGCCCGTTCATCCGGCTGCCTCATCTAAATACTGCGTACGCAATGCCGCATCTGCAAGAGGGAAACCAGCCTGTTTTCTCGAAAACAAATAACTATTTGCTACTTGCTTAGCAAGATTACGTACTTTAAGAATAAAGCGTTGGCGTTCTGTCACACTTATGGCATGGCGTGCATCCAGCAGATTAAATGTGTGACTAGCTTTCAAGACTTGTTCATATGCCGGCAATGGCAAATTAGAATCCAATAGCTTCTGACAAGATCTTTCTGCTTCATCGAAAGCGGTAAAGAGCCAATCCGTATTCGCATGCTCAAAATTGTACGCACTCATTTCTTGTTCATTTTGTAGGAAAATATCTCCGTAGGTCACCAGTCCGCTGTCGTTTTTAGTCCAAACTAAATCGAACATAGACTCAACATTTTGTAAATACATGGCTATGCGCTCGAGGCCGTAGGTAAGCTCCCCTGTAACAGGAAAGCACTCGAGACCACCGACTTGCTGAAAGTACGTGAATTGTGTGATCTCCATACCATTAAGCCAGACCTCCCACCCAAGACCCCAGGCACCTAAAGTTGGTGATTCCCAGTTGTCTTCAACTAGCCTCAAATCATGAACTAGCGAATCAATTCCGAGATATTTTAAAGAACCAAAATACAGATCGACTAGATTTTTTGGGTGTGGCTTCATGATTACTTGAAATTGATAGTAATGTTGTCCTCTATTCGGGTTGTCGCCGTATCTCCCGTCAGTCGGTCTTCTGGATGGTTGTACGTAAGCAGCATTCCAGCGTTCAGGACCAATTGCTCGAAGAAAAGTAGCTGGATGAAAGGTTCCAGCCCCCATTTCCATGTCATAGGGCTGTAAAATAACGCAACCTTCCGCTGCCCAATATTGTTGAAGAGCCAAGACGAGCCCCTGGAAGGTTGAAATATCTGGTGTGCCAGTAATCGGCATAGTAATTCCGTCTGCTAGGATGACGGGGCACAGTATAGCTAACAGGTAGGGAATTTGTGCAGTTGATTAAGCGGTTTGTTCGGTTTCTTGGCAAAATGCCACCGTTTTTAAAGCGTTTTTTGGCAAAGGTTGTCGCGGGCTATCTTATCGTTGTACCGAATCAATTTGCTAGGATTACAAAGTTGAATATTGAGCTTGCCTATCCTGAGCTTTCAGAAAAACAGAGATTAAAGTTGGTCCGCGCATCTTTGGCCGATCTTGGCCAGAAGTTTTTCAGTTTGATAAATACTTGGGTGAGGCCTATTTCCCATTCACATCAGCTAATTAAATCTATACGCGGATTAACTACGTTTAAAAGAGTTTCTTCAGACAAGCCCACCTTAATTTTACTACCGCATATTGGAAACTGGGAGTTATTTGGGGTTTGGCTGACTCAGCATAGGTCTTATATGGCTATGTTTCGTCCACTGCGAGTCAACGATTTCACGGAAATAGTGCGAGAGGCACGAGAGCGTGGTGGAAACGTCCTTGTTCCTGCCAACACTAAAGGTGTGAGACAAATATGGAAGAGGTTGAACCAAGCTGAGACAGTTATTATTCTGCCGGACCAGGCGCCCAAGAGTGGTGAGGGAGTTTACGTCCCATTTTTCGGACATCCAGTCTTAACTCCTGTTTTACCCTATCGATTGGCATTATCTGCTGGCGCTGAGGTATTCGTGGGCGCGGCCGTACGTGTGGAACATCATTACGAAATCATATTGAGGCATTTGAAAAAACCGGTTCTTGGAGAGCAAGAGCAATGGTTGTTGATGATGAACACGGAAATTGAGGCATTGGTCAGACAGTTTCCAAATCAGTATCAGTGGGAGTATCGTCGATTTCGTAACGCTCCCGATGGTTCTCTGAGGTACCCCTAACGCTCCCAAAAGGATGGCGACAGAACTACCAATAAAGTAAATAACTCAAGCCTACCGAGCAACATTGCGAAGCTCAAAATATATTTTGTGCCGTCCGAGAGTCCTGCGTAGGTCAAAGCTGCATCACCAAGCCCTGGCCCCAAGTTGTTGAGGCAGGCTCCGACGGCCGAATACGCCGTAATAGGGTCTTCGCCCAAGGCCATGCACAGGAGCATTAGAATAGCGAAGGCCAAAACATATGCAGCCAAAAATCCCCAAACTGCATCTATAACTCTCGAGCCAACAGGCTTGCGTCCGATCTTGATTGGGATAACAGCATTCGGATGGATTAGCCGTTTTATCTCACGAGTACCCTGTTTGTACAATAAAAGCATTCGAATGATTTTTATTCCACCGCCTGTCGAGCCAGCACAAGCACCAATGAACGCACTCATGAGCAGTAAGAACGGAATAAATGTTGGCCATGTTCCATAGTCAGACGTCGAGAACCCAGTTGTTGTGGCTATAGATACAGCTTCGAATATTCCTTTTCGGAAAGCCTCGTCGATTTGATATGTCCCGTGATCCACCAGTACTAGCGATACTAATAATGAGAGGCCGGTTAGGAATAATAAATAGATTTTCCATTCCGGGTCGGCCCCGTAGTGTTTAAGACTGTTGTTATGCCACGCGATGAAATGTAGTGCGAAATTCATTCCAGAAATAATCATAAAAATAATTGCCACTGTTTCAATCGTAACGCTGTTGAAATGGCCAATAGAAGCATCGTAGGTAGAAACCCCGCCAATCGCGATGGTTGAGAACGCGTGACAGATGGCATCGAACAGTTTCATACCAGAAATCCAATAAGCAAATGCACATGCCGCGGTGAGAGATAGATAAATTAACCAAAGCGCTTTTGCAGTTTCGGCAATACGCGGTGACAGTTTAGCGTCTTTGACCGGACCGGGCGTTTCGGCTCGATACAATTGCATGCCTCCGATTCCTAGCATGGGAAGTATTGCGACCGCAAGAACAACGATGCCCATGCCTCCGAGCCATTGAAGTTGTTGTCTGTAGAACAATATGGATTTTGGAAGATCGTCCAGGCCGACGATAACCGTTGCGCCGGTCGTTGTTAAGCCACTGATCGATTCGAACAATGCGTCAGTGATGCTGATATTCAATTGGTCTGATAATGCTAATGGAACGCTTCCTGCGCTGCCAAGGACGAGCCAGAAAAGCACCGTGATGACAAATCCATCCCGGATTCTCAGTTCACGCTTCTGGCGCCTAGTAGGAATCCAACTTGCAAATCCGGCTCCAAATATAAGCGATGCAGCCGCACCAAACAGTGCAATCTGTCCATCTTTGAAGACTACACTGACCCCAATTGGAGGTAGCAGGGTTAAACTGAAAAGCATTAGCAGTAATCCAAGAATCCGAAGTGTCGGGCCGAACTGATGCATTACAAGAACGTAGGTGCGACTGAAAATAACCTTTCGATATCGGCTATTTTTCGTTTGTCTGTAAGAAACATAATGACATGATCTTGGTGTTCAATTGCGAGGCGGTCGTGTGCAATTAAGACTTCGTCATCTCGCACTATCGCGCCGATTGTCGCTCCCGCGGGTAAATCGATATCGCCAATGCATCGATTAACTACACGGCTTGAGCGAGTATCACCATGAGCTATCGCTTCGAAAGCTTCCGCAGCACCGCGACGAAGTGAGTGAGCCGCTTGGATTGATCCTCGGCGTACTAATTGCAGCAAAGAGCCGATGGTTGCTTGTTCTGGGCTAACAGCAATATCGATCAAACCGCCTTGAACTAGATCCACGTAGGCGGCGTTGTTGATCAAAGTCATGACTTTTCGCACACCTAATCGCTTTGCAAGCATTGATGACATAATGTTCGCCTCATCGCTATTGGTTACGGCACAAAAAACGTCTACATCGTCGATGCGCTCTTCCAGTAACAGATCTTGATCTGAAGCGTCACCTTGCAGAACAACTGTTTTATTAAGCATCTCAGAAAGTTCCTTGCATCGAACTTGGCTGCGTTCGATCAATTTCACTCGATATTGATTTTCAATTGATGTTGCCAGTCGCGCGCCAATATTTCCGCCACCAGCTATCAGAATTCGACGGTAGGGTTTTTCAAGTTTTTGTAGCTCAGAAACCACCGCTCGAATATCTTTACGAGCCGCTAGAAAGAAAACTTCATCGTCTGCTTCAATTACTGTATCGCCTCGTGGAATGATTGGTCTGTCTTTTCGAAAAATAGCGGCGACTCGGGTATCAACCTCAGGCAAGTCTTTTCGGAGGTCTTTTAGTTCCCGGCCTACGAGCGCCCCGTCTGTATAGGCTCTTACAGCGACTAACTGGACTAAACCACCAGCAAAATCCATGACCTGAAGGGCTCCAGGCTGTTGTATAAGTCTGAAAATTGCTTCTGTTACAAGTTGTTCGGGTCGGATGATTTGATCTATGTTGAAAGCAGTTTTTCCACCAAATATAGGGTTTGTTTTATTGTCTTCTTCGCCGTCGTAGGCTGGTGAGCGCACGCGTGCTATTTTTGTTGGTGTTCTAAATAGTGCGTGGCTGATTTGACATGCCACCATGTTAATCTCGTCTGAGTTGGTCACAGCTATCAACATATCTGCGTCTACACCACCAGCTTGCCTCAAGACTTCTGGATATGATCCGTTACCATGAATTGTGCGAATATCCAAACGATCTTGCAGCGTACGCAATCTAAATCGATCAGTATCCACTACGGTGATGTCATTGGCTTCCGAAGCTAAATTTTCGGCGAGGGTAGCACCGACTTGCCCTGCGCCTAGGATAATGATTTTCAAGCCGATACCCCGTCATAACTGGGTTCTGATTTAACCAGAAGCGAGTAGAAGAAACCATCACCGCCGGAGTGAGTTGGTAAATGCTGTATTCCAAATTCCGTATTGATTCCGGGCGTATTAGTGATCGCCGTAAGTTGAGCATCTTTGTGACGATCTAGAAACTTTTTAATTTGGTGCTGATTTTCTTGTGGCAAAATCGAGCACGTCGTGACCAAAAGCCTGCCGCCGACCTTCAGTGTTTCCCAAGTTGCATCTAAGATCATGGTTTGCATACCAATTAATGACTTTAAAGATGTTTCAGAGCGCATTAGGCGCACATCGGGATTTCTCCGAATGACACCAGTTGCTGAACACGGTAGGTCGAGCATAATTGCGTCGAAATGCTGTTGATCCCACCAACTGTCTATATGTGATGCATCGGCTGCTATCAGCTCTGCACGTAACCCAAGCCTAACTAGGTTTTCCTTTATGCGAGATAAGCGTTTTTCGCTGATATCGAGGGCGATAATGTGACTATTGGCCATCTCAAGTAAATGACAGGTTTTTCCGCCCGGTGCTGCGCAAGCGTCCAGTATCCTTTCGTTATTTTGGGGATCTAAAATAACTGATGCCCACTGACTGGACTCATCTTGAACGCTGACCACACCCTCCGCAAAGCCCTCAAGAGACTGCACTGCTAGTGGTCGTGATAAACGAACGGAATCAGCTGCAGAGCCTTGTTCTGCGTCTATGCCAAGCGCCTTGATGCGAGCAAGATAGTCGTTTCGGGTTTGTCTTCGACGATTAACACGCAGTGTCATTGGCGGATGAACATTATTCTCGACTAACACTTGTTCCCAATGCTCTGGCCAACTGATCTTAATAGTATCGATTAACCATTGAGGATGATTCCATAGTGTCTGAGCGGAGTGTCGCTCCATTTTTAGTTCAGATTTTTTCCGGATGAACTGCCGTAGCACAGCGTTTACTAGGCCGCGAGCCCAAGGGCGCTCTTCAGTGACGGTTACGTCAACGTACTCAGAGACAACAGCATGTTCTTTGCTTCCCATCCAACCGAGCTCGTAAATGCCGCACCGAACAATTGAGCTAAGTATCTGATCTCTAGCCTTGAGGGGTTTATCAAGCAACAGTGACTCTATCTCTTGGATGTGAAACCACTCACGACATATACCGTAACAAACGGATTGTAGGAACTTTTTTTCATTTTCCGCGAGGGTTCTTGAGTGTTTTCGAATTAAGACGTCAAGATTTGATTGTTGATTTTGCAGTGCATCGATCACCTCTGCAGCATGGGCCCTTACCGATTTTTTCACCGGGGCTGTTCCGTTAATTTTGTCGGTTTAAGCCAAGGTGCTGATTGGTGTGATGCCATTTGTTCCAATTCTAACCGTTTACCTCCAGGTAATTGACACTCAAGTACTTCCAGATTCCCAGTTTGTGTACTGATAAGGATTTTTTGATTTTCCTTCCATAGCAAGCCAGCGGTAGGTGCTGACCCCTTTGCTTTTCGTACAGAAAAAATCTTAATTCGTGATAAACCGGCGAAGGTAAATGCCCCGGGAATAGGATTGAAGGCGTGGATCTGTCGCAATACTGTAGATTGCTTTCTGTTCCAATGAATACATGCATGTTGGGTGGAAACTTTCTGAGCGTAAGTTATACCTTCTGCCGGCTGCTTAATAAGTTGGTGATTAGAGTCAGCAAGTTGCTTTAGGGCTTCAACTAACAACGGCCCGCCCAGTTTTGCGAGTCTGTTGTGTAATTCGACGGTGGTGGTTTGATCTGTGATTGTGGTTGACGCTTTGGCTAGCATTGGGCCTGTATCGAGTCCTTCATCCATAAGTATAATAGTGACGCCGGTCACTGAGTCACCTGCTTCTATGCATCGCTGTATCGGTGCAGCGCCTCGCCACCGGGGTAAAAGTGACGCATGTACATTCAGGCAGCCAAGCCTCGGGCTTTCCAGGATTTCGGCTGTCAAAATTTGCCCGAAGGCGACGACAACCATCGCGTCAAAATTTTTTTCTCTAATCCACTGGATCTCCTCGGGATCTTTGAGTGTCTCTGGTTGTCTCACAGGGATTTCGGCTTCGAGGGCATAGCTTTTTATTGCACTTTTAGAAACACGCTGTCCTCGCCCACTACGGCGATCAGGTTGCGTCAGCACATACTCAACACAAATATTAGAATCATGAAGTAAGGCGTCGAGTGTGGGTACGGCAAAGTCGGGAGTGCCTGCAAAGAGGACTCGTAGCATTTAAGATGTTGCCTCGAGGCGCTTTTGTTTTATCAGCTTTGACTTGATTCGTGATCGTTTTAGGGTTGACAAGTGGTCAACAAATAATTTTCCTGCGAGATGGTCACACTCGTGCTGAATACAGACAGCCAGAAGTCCCTCAGCCTCTATTTCATAGGCTTCTCCGTTTTGGTTTAGAGCTTTTAGTCGAACGTGGTCAGGGCGTTTCACGACTTCGTAAACTCCCGGGACTGAAAGACAACCTTCTTGCATTTCGTCTAGTTCGCTAGTCAGGGTTTCAAATTCTGGGTTGATCATCACCAAGGGTTTGTTCTGATCGTCTTGGAGATCGATTACGACCACACGGAGATGAACGTCGATCTGCGTTGCGGCAAGTCCAATACCTTGTGCGTGGTACATGGTTTCAAACATATCGTCTACCAGAACACGAATTGTATCATCAACCATTTCTACGGCTTTGGCGACGGTTCGAAGTCGCGCATCTGGAAATTCAAGAATTTTGCGTAAAGCCATATTTTTTTGATTCTTTAGATTATTTACTATCCTGAAATTATACCCGAACTCCTCGATGCCTCACACTATTTGATGCCGTGCGGTGAACCGTTAGCTTCTCCAGGTACTTTTTCGCACTATTAGGATGCTTCAGTGGCAATACCGTTTGCAAAACGGAGTAATTTTATAAGTTCATCATCCCATAAAAAAATGTTTTTTTGGTGGTGGAGATTGATTGATCGGTGTCAAGTCTATTCTAAACGTAGGTTAAATTTTTTCGACCCTTGACCAAGAATCAGAAGGTAGTATTGGTCACCTCGGAAGTGTTTGGTCAAACATTCCTTGAGGCGCGGGTCATGCATTGCTTGAAAGGCATCAGAATCTTTGGTTTTGATCTCCTAATGTTTTGATAGCTAAAGACTAGACAGTGTTTGGTGTTTATGATGAATGGTTTTTGGAAATGGTCTATTCATGGTTTTTCAAAATGATTTGATAACGATATCGCGAATAATCGAGTCAGGTGGGGTTGTCGCTCTACCAACCGAGGGAGTTTGGGGGTTAAGTTGCCATGTTGATAATTTATTTGCGATTCAACGTTTATTAGATGTAAAGAAGAGGGATCTGAAGAAGGGGCTAATCACACTGGTGATTGATTTTGCTCATCTCAAGTCATGGTTTGCTCGCCCGGTTTTGGATCTGGCGCAAAACGAGTCGGGCCGCCCGTCAACTTGGGTTATTCCCGTGAATGATGATTGCCCCAAAATACTGACTGGAGGAGGTAAGTCTGTTGCTGTACGCAGGGTAAAGATGCCATACCTTGTGCAGCTGATTCGGATCACGGGCCCATTGGTCTCGACATCTGCCAATCGTTCGGGTCGAACGGAGTGTATCAGTCGTTGGCAAGTCATGAATCAACTTGCAGGGTTGGTTGATCACGTGGCTAAGGGCCAGACCCAGGGCTACAGGAAACCGAGTACTATCCGGGATATGCAAACAGGCACTATCATAAGGGATTGAAATGATCGATCTCTACTCAATTGAAACATATCTCTTACGGCTACAAGACACGATCTGCAAAACGATTGAGGCTGAGGATGGGCAGGTCCAATTTCAAGAAGATCAATGGGACCGAAAAGAAGGTGGTGGTGGCCGCTCTCGTGTTCTATCCGATGGCGCAACTTTCGAAAAAGCCGGGGTCGGATTTAGTCATGTTAAAGGGGCTAAGCTGCCACCATCGGCGACTGCATCGCGTCCGGAGCTTGCCGGCCGCTCTTGGCAAGCTATGGGCGTGAGTCTGGTGATCCACCCTAAAAACCCTTATGTGCCGACAGCACACGCTAATGTCAGATTTTTCCTTGCTGAACACGATACCGAGGATCCTATTTGGTGGTTTGGAGGGGGGTTCGATCTGACACCATTTTATCCGGTCGACGAGGATTGTACGCATTTTCACCGAGTTGCTAGAGACGCGGTGGAGCCGTTTGGTACCGGGTATTATCAGCAGTGCAAAGCAGCTTGTGATTTGTATTTCTATCTCCCGCATCGCGATGAAACCCGTGGTATCGGCGGTCTATTTTTTGATGATTTGAATGAACTTGGTTTCGAACAGAGTTTTGGATTTATGCAGTCGGTCGGAAATGCATTTGTACCGGCCTATCTACCAATTGTTCGTCGCCGCAAGGATACTACCTACGGCGCCAGGGAACGTGAGTTCCAACTATACCGGCGTGGGAGGTACGTTGAGTTTAATCTCGTTTACGATCGCGGTACTTTGTTTGGATTACAAAGCGGTGGTCGCGCTGAGTCGATACTAATGTCGATGCCTCCGTTGGCTCGCTGGGAATATGGTTATGTTCCTCCACACAATACAGATGAAGCGAGATTATCTGATTATTTGCAGCCGAGAGATTGGTTGTGAAATACAAGCTTGCCGTATTCGGTGACCCGATAGCACACTCAAAGTCTCCAGAAATTCATCGGCGTTTTGGAGATCAATTCGGGATTGACGTTGCTTACGCAAAAGTTCACGTTAGGGAGGATGAGTTTGAATCTGAGGTGCGTCAATTTTTTCTTGATGGCGGACATGGGCTTAGCATCACGGTTCCGCACAAGTGGAGTGCATTTCAAATGGCGGATGAACTGTCTGATGAAGCACTCCTTGCGGGTGCCTGTAACACTTTAATGGCCTCTGCTGACGGTATTTATGGTCACAATACTGATGGGATAGGTTTGATTGATGATCTCAAACGGCTAGGTTGGTCACCCAGTGGTAAGCGTATTCTGCTCCTTGGAGCGGGGGGTGCTGTGGCGGGATGTTTGGGTCCGCTGATGAACAGAGACCCTGAAGAAGTGGTGATCGCGAATCGTTCGGTAGAGAAGCTTAAACGACTTGTTGATCGATTCGATAGTAGGGTTCGGGGGATTAGTCTGGCCGAAATTGATTTACAGGGGGCGCCATTTGATCTTGTGATCAATGGTATTTCGGCAGGGCTCTCTGGAAGTGTAGGCGTGAAGTTGACAGATCGTATAGTGAATGCCGACGGCGCTTGTTATGACTTGGTTTACAGTATCGGCGAGACTCCCTTTTTGAAAATGTGCCGCTCGTTGACTGATCAACGAGCAGATGGGCTTGGGATGTTGCTTGCGCAAGCAGCGCGACAATTTGAATTTTGGACGGGATTTTCACCAGATCCCTTTGCACAACTTATTGATTTTGGGCGGGCTCCTGATGCATGCATTTAGCTTGACGTTTGGTTAGGTTTTCCTGATGACGAATATGCCTAAAGAGCTTCCCTTGGCTCGCTTAGGGGTGGTTGGTGGTGGACAGCTTGCGAGAATGCTTGCGCCAGTTTGCAACAATCTTGACGTGCAGATGACTATCCTCGATCCCTTATACAATTCTCCTGCTGGAAAAGTAGCCTTTGATCAAATTGAGGGCGAACTCAACGATCCTGCAGCGTTACAACTGCTTTGCGAACGATCTGACATCGTCACATTTGATCTTGAAAATGTAGGGGCTGAGATTTTGGTAGCTTTGGCCGATCAGGGTATCGAAATCGTACCAGCGCCTGCCGTTATTAGGCTTATTCAAAATAAGTTTGACCAGAAGTGTCACTATCGCGATTCTGGAATCTCCACAGCCGAATTTACCGATGTTACTGCAGAATCAAGTTTCTCGGATGTTGAAGCTTTCGGTCTGCCATGCGTCCAAAAAACCCACACAGGCGGTTACGATGGACGTGGAGTGCATATTATTAGATCTAGAGAGGATTGGGAAAATCGGCTAGAAACCCCGAGTTTTATAGAGAAATTCATTGCTAACGGAACCGAGTTAGCAGTCATGGTCGCTCATCGTGCATCTGGCGAAATGGTGGCGTACGACCCAGTTGAGATGGTCGTGGATCCAGAGCTAAACCTGCTGGATTACTTGGTCGCACCGGCTCGTGTGAATGCAAATGTGTTGAAGTTAGCTCAAGAACTTGCAAAAAAAACGGTTGAATCTTTTGCAACACCGGGACTGTTTGGTGTCGAGTTGTTTCTCACCGATTCTGGTGACTTATTGGTCAATGAAGTTGCACCGAGAGCACATAATTCCGGTCATCACACAATTGAGGCTTGTATGACAAGCCAGTTTGAAAACCAGTTACGCGTGTGTCTAGATCTACCGCTTGGAAAAACGGACCTGCGGGGGTACGCGCTGACTGCAAACCTTGTTGGTGAGGCCGGCT
Organism: Gammaproteobacteria bacterium; assembly: GCA_002717305.1. GTDB lineage: Bacteria > Pseudomonadota > Gammaproteobacteria > Pseudomonadales > Litorivicinaceae > HIMB30. The sequence goes on from PBDH01000015.1 coordinate 19,953, forward strand.
ATGATGGACTGCCAGTAATTGAGGGGCTAGATGAATTTGCGAAGATAGCAAATTCACATATTCATTTATACGGGAAAGATGAATGTCGCCCTGGCAGAAAAATGGGACACTTTACTTTGGTCGGGGATGACCACGATGAATTGATTCGGCGTTTGGCGTCGATACGTGATGTTTTAATTGTGCGAGGAGATACGCCGCAATGACAGTAAACGTTGGTGTCATTATGGGATCAGACTCTGATTGGTCTGTGATGGAGGGAGCTGTAGAGGCTCTCAAGAGTCTTGGGGTTAGCTTTGAGGCGACGGTAGTGTCTGCGCACCGGACGCCTGAGCGATTAATGGATTATTCAACCTCAGCGCGAGAGCGCGGGTTAAAAGTTATTGTTGCCGGTGCTGGGGGGGCAGCTCATCTTCCCGGAATGATTGCAGCATATACTGAATTGCCGGTCATTGGCGTGCCTATCGTCGCAGCGCACTTAAATGGTGAAGACAGTCTGTTATCGATTGTACAGATGCCAAAAGGGGTCCCGGTGGCAACGGTAGCAATCAACGGAGCCTATAACGCAGGGCTTCTAGCGGCTCAAATCGTTGCAACCGCAGATGAGTCTTTGCGTGATCGAATCGCTGTGTATAAGAAAGAGCTTGCCTCACAAGTGATGGAAAAAGCTAAAGAAGTGGAGCGGCTATCAAGTTAGCCAGTTACTTCGCGATGTCTGTTGGCTAGTTTCACATAATGGGTTGCTGAATATTTTAAAAATTCTTTTTCACTACTATTAAGAGGTCTGGCCATCTTAACTGGCGACCCAAGATACAAATGTCCTGATTTAAGAGTTTTGCCCGGTGGCACAAGGCTTCCGGCGCCGATTATTACAAAGTTTTCAATGATTGCGCCATCAAGCACGATGGAGCCAATACCTACAAGCACGTCATTACCGATCGTACAGCCGTGCAAACATACTTGGTGACCAATGGTTACACGATCTCCAATAGTGAGCGCTTTTCCGCCCTGCGTATAGGGGCCGTCATGGGTACAATGCAAAACTGCGCCGTCTTGAATATTCGTTTTTGAGCCAACGCTAATGGTATTCACGTCACCGCGAACGACTGCGTTTGGCCATACCGAAACATTTTCACCGAGGGTCACTCTCCCTGCAACGAAAGCGGAAGGGTCAATCCAGACAGATTCGTGAATAATTGGATTGTGGTTGTCAAAAGAGCGAACAGTCATACTAGTCCTTGTGATGCGCCGAAAACCCCACACTATTTCCGATTGGGGATGGGAGTCAATGATGGCAATTAAACGATTTATCGCCGGCGCTGTCTGCCAGAGTTGCGGTGCTTATGACAAGACAAGGGCTTGGGAAGACGATAGTGAAAAGTTGATGCGACGCGAGTGTGTTTCATGTGGGCACAAGGAAGTCATAGCTCTGGAGGCCCCCGAAAGTTCTGAGCTAGTGACTCGCGTAAATTATGCCGACCCAGTTTTTGATGAAGACGTGAGGTCAGTTAGGATCTTAGATGATTCTGATCCGAACGTAACCTAACTTCCTGAATCACACCGGGCAGCCTCAGTGCTAGGAATAATGTTCTAGGTATAGAGAACGTCAAAAAGGCGCCCATCAGACTATCGAGACTCGTTGATCCAAAAGCCCATAACCCTCCGAACCAGCCAAAGCCTACAGAGAAACACATCGTGCGACACATATCGACTGTCTTGGTCAAGCCAATAAATACGCCATCGAGCCAATAAGACCAGCACAAGACTAGTACAAACCCGGCAAACCAGACCATAAGACTGGAGGCGTGTTCGATAACAGCAATAAAATCAGTCAGCGCCGAAAAGATTTGTAACTGGAAAATTGTAAATATCGATATAATCGTAACGGCTGAGACGCCAGATAAGATCGCCCCTCCCTTGAGGCTATCGATGAAGCGATTAAAGTGACGCTCCCCGAGAGATTGTCCTGCCTCTATTTCTGCAGCGTGTGCGAATCCATCTAGGGCATAAGCCGCTGTCGCGAGCAAAACCAAAATAAGCCCAATCGAGGCTGCCTCGATAGTTCCTAGCCTCGCAGCGAAGATTGATAGGGTTACGAAGACGCTGTGAAGTCCGATCGTTCGAATCATCAGCGGTAGGTTCACTTTGATAAGTTTGATAACAAGCGGTAGATGCCAAGATCGGTCGATTAGCTGTCCCTTATTTCTCAATTCAAGCGCGAGTATCGTAAAGGCTATGATCAAGCCTACGTATTCCGAGATAGCCGTTCCTAGAGCGATACCGAAGCTATTCATCTGACATCCAATAGCTAACGTATAGTTCAGGCAAATGTTTAGCAGGTTAATACTGATCGCGAGGTACAGCGCGATCGGGGTATTACCTCTGCAAATGAACCATCCTGTAAGAACAAGCAGAACAAGGTTAGCAAGCCCCCCCCACAGTCTGGTCTCGAGGTATTCCTCAAGTGGTCGATGCATCTCTGCAGGGACCTGCGCTAGTTCAAGAACCGGGGTGATTATTTGAGAACCAAGAACAAAAAGACCTATCCCGATTATGGTGGCTAAACTAATTGCGTGGGACAAAATGCTAAATGATAGACTGTGATCGCTAGCACCGACAGCCTGAGCGACCATACCCGTCGTTCCCATACGTAAGAACGAAAAAGCGCCAAAGAAGGCCACTAAAAGTTCTGCGCCGACTGTCACAGCAGCAAGATAGTATGCGTGATCAAGGTGACCTGAAATGGCGGCGTCAGCTAGACCGAGGATCGGGGTTGAGATATTGGCAATAATAAGCGGAAGCGCTAGCCGCCAAAGTCTTCTAATCGGCTCTATCTGGAAATGAGTTCGCATTGAGGGTCACGGCGACGAGAGATTAGAATCTCAAGAAAGTCGTTGGGGTCTTTCACATGTGGCGGGGCCTGGGGGCCACCTTCGCGTTTGCGGGCTAACGCAACCAAGCGAAGCATCCAAAACCGCAAGGCAGCTGTCTCAACGGCAGGCGGCCAGAAACTGATTTCTTGATCGGTGAGCGGCCGGTATCGATTGTATCCTCTCATCAACGCTTTGGTTTTTAGTGGGTCGAGACGGCTCGATTGATCGGAACACCAGTCATTGATGGTGATAGCGAGATCAAACAATAGCGAGCCGTTACAAGCGTTGTAGAAGTCAATAATCCCCGCTAGTGAGCCGTTGTAAAATAGAGCGTTGTCACAGAACAAGTCGCCGTGAATAATCCCTTGAGGAAGAAGTCCTGCGTCACAAGCAAATGAATGGGACCGGTCGATTTGATCGCTCAATATATCTCGATATTGCGGTGGAACGATGTCAAGTACGCGTTTAACGCTTCCTTCCCACCATTTATTCCACCGATGGTTTTCTCGCTTTAAGTTAATATATTTTTGGGTAGCAGAATGCATTTTACCGAGTGCTTCGCCTATTTGATGGCAGGCCTCTGGGGTAATGGGAGAGATCGTTGAGCCCTCTACACGTGAAAACAGGGCGGCGGGTTTATTTTTTATTGCGAACAAACGCGTACCCTTATGATTTGCAATGGGTAACGCCACGGGAACTCCGTCGTCTGACAGCCGGCGATTTAGCTCAATGAAAAATGGAATTTCGTCAAACCCCTGTTCTTCAAATATTTGGAGTACCGTTTCTTTTTGGTTGAAGGAGACAAAGTAGGTGGTGTTTTCGACCCCGGCAGCCACTCCTGTGAAGCTCTTCAACTCACCAAAATTGAATTGCCTGGTGAAGTCCTGCATTTCTTGCAGAGTTAATTCCGTGTAAACACCCATCGCCGCGCCCCGTCCAAGCGCGGTATTATGCATGGACAGAAACAAAAGCAACACTCTCGGGAGCCGGAATGCCTGCACCATTGGTTTTAGTTGATGGGTCATCCTATCTTTATCGTGCTTTCCATGCCTTACCACCACTGTCAACCAGAGACGGGCGACCGGTTGGCGCGATTCGTGGTGTCATTTCTATGTTGAATAAATTGGCAGACTCAACAGGTGCCGAGCGCATGGTTGTTGTCTTCGATGCGTCCGGAAAAACATTTCGCGATGATATGTACCCCAGATACAAAGCCAATCGGGAAAAAATGCCCGATGAACTTAGAGCACAAATCGAGCCATTGCACGCTATCATCCAAGCGCTTGGGTTTCCGTTGATCGTTGTTCCTGGTGTGGAAGCTGATGATGTAATCGGGACGCTTGCGAAACGGGCCGAGGCACACGGTGAGTCTGTTCTAATTTCGACTGGCGATAAGGATTTCGCACAACTCATAACCGATAAGGTGACGTTGGTTAACACAATGAGTGACACAACCATGACGCCGATCGGTGTCAAAGAAAAATTTGGTGTGCCACCAAGCTCCATTATCGACTTTTTGGCGTTAACCGGCGATAGCGTGGATAACGTTCCGGGGATACCAAAGTGTGGCCCGAAAACGGCTGCCAAATGGCTTAATGCGCACGGAACTCTCGATGATGTGGTTGCCAATGCGGGGACAATTGCCGGAAAAATTGGCGATACTTTCCGTGAACATATGCATGTATTACCACTTTCCAGGGCGTTGGTCACGATTAAAACTGATTGTGATTTACCAGTGGGCCTAGGCGACTTGGCTCGTTCAACTCCCGATAATGAGAAGCTGACCATCCTTTATATGGAACTCGAACTTAATCAGTTCTTGAGACAGCTCTCGAATGCAAGATCTGATAATTTACAAACTTCTAATAAACCGGGCTCAGTAGAGGTTTCTTATGAGTTAGTGAATACCCTACAACGACTTGAATTTTGGGTCTCGCAATGCAGAAATTCAACGACCTTTGCGCTTGATACAGAGACCACGTCGTTGGTCGCTCGGACAGCAGATTTGGTTGGTATATCGCTCGCCTACAGGGCCGGGAAGGCTTGTTATATTCCCGTTTCGCATGTTGAGGGTGATCAGCTAGATGTCAAAGTCGTCCTTAACTTGGTTGCCTCTCTGTTGGATGATTCCAGTCTGACCATGGTTGGGCACAATTTAAAGTATGACCTCACGGTCCTTGAATCTGTAGGCTTAAAGCCGAGCTGTGCAGTCGCAGATACCATGCTGATGAGTTATGTCTTGGATGCGGCATCAGGTAGGCACGACATGGACTCCGTGGCGAGACGTATCTTAGCAATTGATACGATTTCTTATGAAGATGTGTGTGGAAAGGGAGCGAAACAAATTGGTTTTGCTGAAGTAACCCTCGACCAAGCGTTTCAATATGCGTCTGAGGATGCTGATATTACGCTCCGGCTCTACGAGATTTTTAACGAGCGCTTGGAGAGAGAACAGTCTCTGAGATCGATTTATCAGGACTTAGAGCTGCCAGTCATGTTTGTTCTTCGGGACATGGAAAA